>JACIXH010000105.1 GCA_014360565.1 Nocardia sp. | reverse complement strand
CGAGGTCTGAGCGCCAGATCTCGCCAGTCCCGCTCGTGCGGGGGATGAACGGAACGACGAGTTGAGCGACGGGACAATCGTGGCCGAAGACGCCGCCGCCACCGGGGCGGCACCGGATCCCATGCCGGACAAGGTCGAACAGACCGCGGCCACACCGCAGGACGAGCAGCCGCCCGCCCCGGCCTCCCGGGCCGGGCGCAACCTGCCCGCCGCGCTGGCAGTCGGGCTGACGCTCGGGTTGTCGTTGATCGCGATCCTGCTGTTCGTCCCGAAGGTGTTCATCGCGGTCGCGGGGCTCGGTGTCGGCGTCGCGACCTGGGAGGTCACCAAGCGGCTGCGCGAAGCAGACGTGCTGGTACCGCGGATTCCGCTGCTGGTGGGCGGTCAGGCGGTGTTCTGGCTGGGCTGGCCGTGGGGTGCGAGCGGGGTGCTGGGCGCGTTCGCCGCCACCGCGCTGGTGTGCATGGTGTGGCGGTTGTTCGATCACGGTCTCGATATCGCGCCGAAGAACTTCCTGCGTGATACCGCGATCGCCGTGTTCACGCTTTCGTGGATCCCGTTGCTCGCCGCGTTCTCGACGCTGCTGCTACTCGAACCCGACGGCAATCTGCGGGTACTCACGTTCATGATCCTGGTGGTGTGCTCCGATGTCGGCGGCTATGTCGCCGGCGTCCTGTTCGGCAGGCATCCGATGGTGCCCGCGATCAGCCCGAAGAAGTCGTGGGAGGGATTCTGCGGTTCGCTGGTGTTCAGCGTGATCGGCGGTCTGCTGACCGTCACCCTGCTGCTCGAGGCGAATTCGATGATCGGTGTGGTGCTCGGTGTCGGCCTGGTGGCCGTGGCGACCATCGGTGACCTGATCGAATCCCAGATCAAGCGTGAACTCGGCATCAAGGACATGGGGACGCTGCTGCCGGGGCACGGCGGAATCATGGACCGCCTCGACTCGATGCTGCCCTCGGCGTTCGTGTCCTGGCTGGTACTGAGCGCGCTGATCTGAGCACTCGCAACGACCTGGCGTCAGGACGATTTCTTGGCGGCGTGCCGCAGTTGCAGGATGCGCACCCCGCCGACCAGGCCCATCACCAGCGCGCCCGCGATCACCGACAGCAGCACGGTGATGCCGAGCGGCAGTTCGAAATCCCAGAACAGCAGGTCGGTGCGGACCTTGTCGAGATTCTGGATGATGAAGATCAGCAGCACGATGCCGAGCAGGGCCGCGGCCAGCAAGGCGATCCAGGTGTAGCCCGTGCGCGAGCCGCGCACGGCGTCGTGCGGGACCGGTACCGGCTCGGTGCCGGGCTTCGCCGGTTCGGCGGGCCTACTGTGCTTGCCGGTGAGATCGGTCGGCCGCGGGTCGTGCTCGGCCGGTGAGGCACCGGATTCTGCGTGTGTACTCATAGTTCGATCATTGCCGACTGCTATGGCTCACGCACGCATCTTGTCGATAACGTTGCCCGGCGTGGCGGCCTCGACGTGGCGTTTGGGACAATGGTGAAACTATGGCCATCTCCCTGCCCCTCGTGTTCGATGCCCCGCGCCGCGGCATGCCGCCGCGCCACCTCGCCGATCTCGATTCGGACGAACGCAAGGCCGCGGTGCAGGAGCTGGGATTGCCGAAGTTCCGGGCCGATCAGTTGGCCCGTCAGTACTACGGCCGCCTGCAGTCCGATCCGGCGCTGATGACCGACCTGCCCGCCGACGTGCGCGAGAAGGTCGGCCAGACGCTGTTCCCGCCGCTGCTGTCGGTGGTGCGCAATATCGCCTGCGACGAGGGCGATACCCGCAAAACGCTGTGGAAGGCGCACGACGGGACGCTGCTGGAGAGCGGGCTGATGCGCTACCCCGACCGCAATACGCTGTGCATCTCCAGCCAGGCCGGATGCGGTATGGCATGTCCGTTCTGTGCGACCGGGCAGGCGGGGCTCACCCGCAACCTGTCGACCGCGGAGATCGTCGACCAGGTCCGTGCGGCCGCGGCCGATCTGCGCGACGGTGCGGTGCACGGCGGTCCTGGCCGACTTTCCAACATCGTGTTCATGGGCATGGGCGAGCCGCTGGCCAACTACAAGCGGGTGGTGAACGCGGTTCGCCGGATCACCTCGCCTGCCCCCGACGGGCTCGGCATTTCGCAGCGCTCGGTGACGGTGTCGACCGTCGGGCTCGCGCCCGCTATCCGCAAACTCGCCGATGAGGACATGTCGGTACGCCTGGCGGTGTCGCTGCACACCCCCGACGACGAACTCCGCGACACCCTGGTGCCGGTGAACAATCGCTGGTCGATCGCCGAGGTGCTCGACGCCGCACGGTATTACGCCGACAAGTCCGGGCGTCGGGTGTCCATCGAGTACGCACTGATCCGCGATATCAACGATCAGCCGTGGCGCGCTGACCTGCTCGGCAAGAAGCTGCACAAGGCTCTCGGCCCGCTCGTGCACGTGAACCTGATCCCGCTCAATCCGACACCCGGCAGTGAGTGGGACGCCAGCCCCAAGCCGGTCGAGAAGGAGTTCGTGCGACGCGTGATCGCCCAGGGCGTGTCCTGCACGGTGCGTGACACCCGGGGCCAGGAGATCGCCGCCGCCTGCGGCCAGCTCGCCGCCGAGGGCTGAAGGCCGTACCTCGCGTGTGTGCGGGCTCTGGCCCGCGTCCTCAGCGATCTGCGCGGCGTGAGCGAGTCCGGGGGTCAGACGATGCTGATCGGCGCGACGAAGTCGTCGTAGGGGAGTGGGCCTGCGACGAAGGCGTTGATCGACATGAAGTGCAAGGTGATGTCGCCGCCCAGATTGTCCAGGAAGGCGATATCGGCGGCGTCGCGCCCGGTGGCGATGCGCACCAGGCTCGAGCGTGGCGCCAGGCCGGTCGGGTCGTAGGTGCACCAGCGGCCGTCGATGTAGGCCTCGCAGACGGCGTGGAAGTCCATCGGCACGCAGCCCGGCGCGTAAACCGCTGCGACCCGCGCGGGGACCCCGACGGCGCGCAGCAGCGCGACCATCAGGTGCGAGAAGTCGCGGCACACGCCGGTCCCCGACATCAGCGTTTCCACCGCGCCGTCGATGGGTGTGCTGCTGCCGGAGACGTAGGTGATCCGGCGGCCGATCCACGACGCGACTCGGTTGGCCACTCCGGGATCGGCTATGCCGTAGCCGAATTCGGCTGCCGCGAATCCCAGTAGCTTGTCCGACTCCGCGTAGCGGCTCGGTCGCCGGTACAGCGCGAGGTCGTAGTCGGAGGGCGGCTCGAGCAAGGCGGTGCCGTGAACAGTCGCCTGGTAGTCGATCCGCAGGGTGCCCGCACGCACCTCCAGCACGTGGATCCGGGAACCGTGCGGGCCGAGTACTTCGCGCGGCGTGAGGAATTCACCGTCGAGCGAGCACGTCATGGACTCGGTAAGGTCCAGGCCCGGCCCGCGGGCGACAGCGATCTGACACTGCAGCATCGAATCGGCATGGACCGCGACCTCCAAGCGGGCGGAAACATCACGTTTCACGCCCACAGACTGACAGGCGAAGCGGGATCAGGCGAACCGAACCGCTCGACCGGGTCGCGTCCGCTGTGGGCCGTGCGGCGAAACTCCGTTCACGGCATCGTTGATCCGCCGGTCGGCGATGCCGGTGACGCCTGCATTCGCGCTTTGGTAGGGTCCAGCCGTCGGACGAAGAGCGAGATTCGGGGGTCAGAATGGTTTCTGACGGGACGGTGTTCGCCGGCTACACGATCGACCGGCAGCTGGGTCGCGGTGGGATGGGGTCGGTGTATCTGGCCCGGCATCCGCGACTGCCACGGTGGACAGCGCTGAAGCTGCTGAATCGGGAGCTGTTCTCCGACAAGGAGATTCGTGCCAGGTTCGAGCGGGAAGCCGATCTGGTCGCCCAACTCGATCACCCCAACATCGTGACCGTGTTCGATCGCGGGGTCGAGGGGGATCAGCTGTGGATCAGCATGCAGTACATCGACGGGATCGACGCGTCCTCGCTGGATCCGCACTCCCTGCCGCCGGATCGGGCGCTGCAGATCATCGGTGAGACCGCCGCCGCCCTCGACTACGCCCATCGCGCCGGTGTGCTGCACCGCGACGTGAAGCCCGCCAATATTCTGCTGGCACGTTCCAGCAGTCAGGAGCGGGTGTATCTCACCGATTTCGGGATCGCGCGTCTGCGCGACGATTCGGGTCACCTGACCGAGACCGGGTCGTTCACCGCCACGCTCGCCTACGCCGCGCCCGAACAGCTCACCGGCGCCGCCCTGGACCACCGTGCCGACCAGTACTCCCTGGCGTGCACGCTGTACACACTGCTGACCGGCAGCGCACCCTACGAATCGTCGAGCCCGGCCGCGGTCATCACCGGGCACCTGCAGTCGCCCCCGCCGCCGGTGAGTCCGCGGCGCGCCGGTCTGCCGCCGGTGCTCGACGCTGTGATGGCCCGCGCGCTGGCCAAACGACCCGCCGACCGGTTCACCTCGTGCGAGGAGTTCGTCGACGCCGCCCAACGGGCAGTGCGCACCGGAACCACCGGTGCGCGTGCGCTGGCCCGCCCGACCTCGGGCGCGCACTCTCAGCCAGCGGTCAACATGGCGCCGATGCCGCCCATGCGGCCGGTGAGTTCGACGGGCACGCCCATCCCGCAGTACAACCCGGCGCCGATGCCGCCGCCGATGCCACAGCCTCAGTACGCACCCAGGCCGCAGTACTGGCAGCAACCGGCCATGACCCCGAATCCGCCACCGCAAAGCGGCGGCTGGGGGTCGGTATTGGGCACCTACGCGATCATGTTCGTGGTGGTCATCGTGATCGCCGGCGTGATCGCGTTGCTGGCAAACCTCTGATCGGCCCGTCGACCCGATCGGCGGGTGCCATATTCTGGTCAGAATGAGCGACTTCGACGTCACCGCCGCTGACACCATCGACCTCGACCGGTTGCGTCGTTTCGTCGCCGTCGCCGAGGAGCTGCACTTCGCGCGCGCCGCCAAGGCCCTGCGGATTCCACGGCAGGCGCTCAGCGCCACGGTGATCGAGTTGGAGCAAGAGCTCGGCACCCGCGTGTTCGTACCCGGCGCCTCGCCCACCCAGCTCAGCGACGACGGCAGTGCCCTGCTCGCGCGGGCCAGGGACCTGATCAGAGCGCAGGAGCAGGCCGAGCGAGAACAGAAGCCCGATGCGCCCGCGAGCCTGCGAGTCGGGTTCGTGCCCGGGGTGACGGTGTCGAAGTGGGCGCGGATCTGGGGTGATCGGCTGCCGGACCACCCGCTCGAGGTCGTGGGCGTCGCGCAGGGCGAGCAGGAGTCGGCACTGCGCGAGGGCCGCGTCGACCTGTGCTTCGTCCGGCTGCCGATCGACCGGACCGCGACCAACGCGATCCCGCTGTGGCAGGAGACCCCGGTCGCGGTCGTGCAGAAAGACGACGCGCTGTCGCTGCTCGACTCGCTCACCCCAGCGGATCTGGCCGAGGAAACAATCCAGGACGCAGGCGATCTCGATCAGGCCCTCGACACCCTCGCCTTGGTCGCCGCCGTCGGCGGTGCGGCGATCATGCCGCAGTCGATCGCGCGCCTGCACCATCGCCGTGATCTGGTCTACCGCCCGATCGGCGACACCGAATTCACCGAGATCGCGCTGGCCTGGCCGGTCGGAACCGACAGCGATCTGCTCGAGGAGTTCGTCGGCATCGTGCGCGGCCGCTCGGCCAACAGCTCACGCGGCGGCGTGGCAGAACCGGAACAGCGCGCCGCGGCTCCCGCTCGCACACCGGCGGCGAAGAAACCCGCCGCCGGGAAACCGGCGCCGAAGAAGCAGCCGGTCCGTGGTCGCAAACCTGCCCGGCGCGGCCGCTGACACACGAAAACGCCTGCGGCGCACAGTGATTGCCGCAGGCGTGGACGTTCTCGTAGTCGACGAGCTACTTCGGCATCCGCCGGGTGAGCGAGTCGACGACCAGGATGAGCGCCATCGTGCCCGCCAGGCCGACGAGGAAGATGTCCTCGACATGACCCTGGTGGTTGCCGATGGTCATGCCGAGCAGAGCCACGATGACGACCCATGCCGCGATGCGGAAGGTCTTGCGCGACTCACCGCTCCAGCCCCATTCTGCCGAGGGCACCTCGGCGGGGTCGACGCTGGTGGCGACGGCGCGCTCGGTGCTGGCTTTATCGAGGTCCGTGGCTGCCACGATCGCTCCTTAGGGCTCGAGTTCTGGTTGGGCGAGTGAGCATATCGTGGCATACGACCGTCCGTCGTAGCCAGCAGCCCTGCCACAATGGGCCCGTGTCCCACCCCGCAACGCGTGCCGCGCACGACAGGTCCCCGTCCACCGACCGGGTGAAGGTGCTGCTTCTGGGCAGTACCGGTTCGATCGGTACCCAGGCGCTCGAGGTGATCGCCGCCAATCCCGACCGTTTCGAGGTGGTCGGCCTGGCGGCGCGCGGCGGCAACCCAGCGCTGCTGGCCGAGCAGATGGCGGCCACCGGCACCCGTAATGTCGCCGTCGCCGATCCCGCCGCCGCCCAGGCGCTCGATCTCGCGCTCGGCGGTCCCGACGCGGTGACCGAGCTGGTCCGCCGCACCGAAGCAGACGTAGTGCTCAACGCCCTGGTCGGTTCGCTGGGTCTGGAACCCACCCTGGCCACGTTGCACGCGGGCACCAGACTGGCGTTGGCGAACAAGGAATCCCTCGTGGCAGGCGGCTCCCTGGTGACGCGTGCGGCCGCACCCGGCCAGATCGTGCCCGTGGACTCCGAGCACTCGGCACTGGCTCAGTGTCTGCGCGGCGGCCGCGCCGAGGAAGTCGACCGACTCGTGCTCACCGCTTCGGGCGGGCCGTTTCGCGGCTGGAGCACCGAGATGCTCGAATCGGTGAACCCCGCCGAGGCGAAAACCCACCCGACCTGGTCGATGGGCCCGATGAACACCCTGAATTCGGCCTCGCTGGTCAACAAGGGCTTGGAACTGATCGAGACGCATCTGCTGTTCGGCGTGCCCTACGACCGCATCGACGTCACCGTCCATCCCCAGTCGATCGTCCACTCGATGGTCACCTTCACCGACGGCTCGACCCTCGCCCAGGCCAGCCCGCCGGACATGAAACTCCCCATCGCCCTCGCGCTCGGCTGGCCCGACCGCATCCCCGGCGCGGCCGCCGCGTGTGATTTCGGCACCGCGTCCACCTGGACCTTCGAGCCGGTCGACGATGACGTCTTCCCCGCCGTCCGGCTGGCCAGACAGGCAGGTGAAGCAGGCGGCAGCGTCACCGCGGTCTACAACGCGGCCAACGAGGTCGCGGTGCAAGCGTTCCTCGACGGCAAGATCACCTTCCCCACCATCGTGCGCACCGTCACCCGCGCGGTAGAGGCCGCCGACCGCTGGCACGCCGAACCCGATACCCTGGACGACGTCCTCGCGGCCGACCGCTGGGCACGGAAGTACGCCGCGGAGATCATCGACACCAAGACCACCCCCTGACCCCCGCCTCGAGGCACCCCCGCAGCATCATCCGCCGACAACAGGAACAACCAGCACCCCTGTCGCGAATGAAACGCCGCACCTGACGAGCCCACCTACGGACTCCCCACCTGACCACCACGTTTTCGGCCGCCCCGGATCCGAGGGGCGAGACGTAACCGCGAAGCCGCAGTATTGTCCCTCGGATTCGGGGTAACGAGGCCGAAAATCCGCGGCGCCAGCCGCCGAAAAGAAGGGCCCAGATGGTATTCGCGCTGGGGTTCGCACTGTTCGCCCTCGGTATCACGATCTCGATCGCGTTGCACGAGTGCGGGCACATGTGGACCGCGCAGGCCACCGGCATGAAGGTGCGCCGCTACTTCATCGGCTTCGGGCCGAAGGTGTTCTCGTTCCGCCGCGGCGAGACCGAGTACGGACTCAAGGCGTTGCCGCTCGGCGGTTTCTGCGATATCGCGGGCATGACGGCGCTCGACGAGCTCGAGCCGGAGGAAGTCGACCGGGCGATGTACCGCCAGTCGACCTGGAAGCGCCTGGTCGTGATGTTCGGCGGCATCGGCATGAACTTCGTGCTCGGGTTCATCCTGCTGGTGGTCCTGGCGATCGGCTGGGGTCTGCCGCAGCTCGAGCAGCCCCCGGCCACCGCGCTGGGCACCATGAGTTGCGTCGCCCAGGAGACCCCGGAGAAGACCCTTGCCCCCTGCACCGGCGACGGGCCTGCCCAGCGCGCCGGCCTGCAGCGCGGTGACGTGGTGAAGGCGGTGAACGGCGTCGAGGTGACCACCTGGGCGCAATTCCAGGCCGCTACCCAGCAGCAGACCGGCACGTTCACCTACACGATCGAACGCGACGGCAACACACTGACGGTGCCGATCACGCCGGAGCGGGTCGTACGCTCGCCCAAGGAAGGCCCCAGTCGCGAGGTGAGCGCTGTCGGTGTCGGCCCCGACTACGCCGAGCCGAAGCAGTACGGCCCGATCGCCGCGATCCCGGCCACCATCTCGTTCACCGGCGATTTCTTCATCGAGACGGTGAAGTCGCTGGCGAAGATGCCGCAGAAGGTATCGGCCCTGTGGGAAGCCGTCACCGGTGGCGAGCGCGACCCGGAAACCCCGGTCAGCGTCTACGGCGCCAGCCGCCTCGGTGGCGAGACCGCCGAGCGTGGCCTGTGGGGCCTGTTCATCATGATCCTGGCCAGCCTGAACTTCTTCCTCGGCGCGTTCAATCTGCTGCCGTTGCTGCCGCTCGACGGCGGTCATATCGCCGTGGTGCTCTACGAGAAGGTCCGCAACACGATCCGGGGTTGGCTCGGCAAGGCCCCTGCCGGTCCGGTCGACTACCTCAAGTTGTTGCCACTGACCTATGTGGCCGTGGTGATCGGTGGCGCGTTCATGCTGCTCACGCTGGCCGCCGACATCGTCAACCCCATCACCCTGCGGTAATATTCTGTGATCCGGGGCGGCCGAGAACTGCGATGAATTCACTGTCGTGGGCCTCACAGGGCGGCGGGTCATTCTGCGCGACTAAGCTCGACATCGAGTTGCATGCACGGAACTTTTGGTACCAAGCACGGAACCTCCCGAGTTCCGCGCACGAAACCGGCAAACGTAGGAAAGAAGGCAGCCGACCGTGACCAGCACCATCGGATTGGGGATGCCAGCCGCCCCCGCTGCTGTTCTCGCACCGCGGCGCAAGACCCGCCAGTTGATGGTCGGCAACGTCGGCGTCGGTAGCGATTCGCCGATCTCGGTGCAGTCGATGACCACCACCAAGACCCACGACATCAACGCCACCCTGCAGCAGATCGCCGAGCTCACCGCCTCGGGCTGCGACATCGTGCGGGTGGCCTGTCCGCGCCAGGAAGACGCCGACGCGCTCGCCACGATCGCGAGGAAGTCGCAGATTCCGGTGATCGCCGATATCCACTTCCAGCCGCGCTACATCTTCGCCGCGATCGATGCGGGCTGCGCCGCGGTCCGGGTGAACCCCGGCAACATCAAGGAATTCGACGGCCGCGTCGGCGAGGTCGCCAAGGCAGCGGGCGCTGCCGGTATCCCGATCCGCATCGGCGTGAACGCCGGCTCGCTGGACAAGCGAATGCTGGAGAAGTACGGCAAGGCCACGCCGGAGGCGCTGGTCGAGTCCGCGCTGTGGGAGGCGAGCCTGTTCGAGGAGCACGGCTTCGGCGACATCAAGATCTCGGTCAAGCACAACGATCCGGTGATCATGGTCGAGGCCTACCGTCAGCTCGCCGCACGCAGCGACTACCCACTGCACCTCGGCGTTACCGAGGCGGGCCCGGCGTTCCAGGGCACGATCAAGTCCGCGGTGGCCTTCGGCGCGCTGCTCAGCGAGGGCATCGGTGACACGATCCGCGTCTCGCTCTCGGCCCCGCCGGCCGAGGAGATCAAGGTCGGCGACCAGATCCTGCAGTCGTTGAACCTGCGCCCGCGCAAGCTCGAGATCGTGTCGTGCCCGTCGTGCGGACGCGCCCAGGTGGACGTGTACACCCTCGCCGACGCAGTCGCCGCCGGTCTGGACGGCCTCGAGGTGCCGCTGCGCGTCGCGGTCATGGGCTGTGTCGTGAACGGGCCGGGCGAGGCGCGCGAGGCAGACCTCGGCGTGGCCTCCGGCAACGGCAAGGGCCAGATCTTCGTCAAGGGCGAGGTCATCAAGACCGTGCCCGAGCACTTGATCGTGGAGACGCTGATCGAAGAGGCGATGCGCATCGCCGAGGAAATGGGTGAGCAAGTCGGCGGCGAACCGGTCGTCACCGTCAGCTGAGACGGCGGGTCGCAGGCGGCGGCGCAAGTAGGCCCCGCACGAAGCTGACAATCGACGCCGTCGGCTGATTCGGCCTCCACGCACGGTCAGGCGCCGGATTCGGCTGACCTGTACCACTCGGCGGGCTTTCGTGGCAGGCTGGTGCCGTGCGGAGTCTGCTGGAGCCGACGCGACGGTCCAAAACCGCTCCCGCGCGTCCGGTGGCCGTGCGAGATCTCGGCGAAGTGCTGCGCGTGCTCGACGCCGACCCGGTGGCTTCGTGCATGATCGCCGCCCGCGTGCAGGAATTCGGACTCGACGCGCGTACCGGCGTCGGTGAGCTGTGGAGCCGCGGCGGACCGGCCGACTCCCTGTGTTTCTCCGGCGCCAACCTGGTCCCGCTACGCGGTGACAAGCACGCGCTGCGTGCGTTCGCGGATCGGGCGGGCCGCTGGCCACGGGTATGTTCCTCGGTGGTCGGCAGGCAGGAACTCGCCCTGCCGCTGTGGGAGATGCTCCTGCCGGCCTGGGGCCCCGCCAGGGAGCTGCGGGCTGACCAACCTCTGCTGGCCCTCACCCAGCACGCCGCCGCGCGCGCCGACGGGGGAGTGCGCCGGGTGCGACCCGACGAGATCGACCGCTACCTCAGCGCCGCGATCGCCATGTTCATCGAAGAGGTCGGCATCGACCCGCGCTCGGGTGACGGCGGCCGCGGTTATCGACGACGGATCAAGAGTCTCATCGAATCAGGCAGGGCCTGGGCACGTTTCGAAGACGGCGAGGTCGTCTTCAAAGCAGAGATCGGCGCGCTGTCGCGGCGTACCGGCCAGATCCAGGGTGTCTGGGTGCATCCCGAATACCGAGGGGCGGGCGTCGGTACCGCGGGCACGGCCGCGGTCGCCAATGCTGTTGTGGCCACCGGCCGTACGGCCAGCCTCTACGTCAACGATTACAACCGTGTCGCCCGCCGCGCCTACAGCCGGGTGGGTTTTCGCCAGATCGCCACCTTCGCAACCGTATTGGTGGACTGAAACTTCGGCGCGTGGCGCCGAGGTCGGCGGGCACTTCGCCACTACCATCGGTGCCGATGAGGACACGGATGCTGACCACGTACGCGGTGGCCGCCTTCGCCGTTGCGGCGACGGCGTGTTCACCCGGTGCCCAGGGGCCGGTGCCTGCTGCCGACGCCTTCGCCTCGGCGTTCGCCGAACACGACTTCGAGGCGGCCGCCGCGCTCACCACCTCGCCCGAGAAAGCCACGCAGGCATTGACTTCGACGTGGCAGGCATTGCAGGCGGAGGGGTTGACGGTCCGCACCGGCGACGCGCGCGTCAACGGTGACACCGCGACGGTCGACTACACCTACGAGTGGACCCTGCCCAAAGGCAGGCAGTGGACCTACTCCGGCGAACTGCAGATGGGCCGCAGCGACGGGCGCTGGCTGGTCCGCTGGAGCTCCGCCGACATCCACCCCGAACTCGGCGACACCCAGAGCATGGAGTTGCGCACCCGCCCCGCACCGCGCGCCAGGGTGAACGAGGCGGCGGGCAGTGACGTGCTGGTCCCCGGCAAGGTCTCGCGCGTGAAGTTCACCGTGGCCGACGCTCCCGACCCGAACCGCGTCGCCGGCGCCCTCGCCGCGGCGCTGAGCCGCATCGATCCCGTGGCCTACACCCCGCAGGCGATCCTCTCCGCGGCGCGCAAGACCGGCGGTGCGCACACGGTGATCCTGCTCAACGAGTACGAGGCCGAGACCATCGGCGGCGAACTGATCGGCTTGCCCGGGGTGACGTTGACCCAGGAGTGGGACATGGTGCCCACCGACCGCAAATTCGCACCCGACCTGCTCACTCAGGTCCGCAAGACGGTGATCGCCGAGGTAGACGGCAAGGCAGGCTGGAGCGTGATCACCCGCAATGCCGACGGCGCCGATCTCGCTGTGCTGCACGAGGAAGCGGCCGAACCGGCGCCGTCGTTCGCGCTGAGCATCGACCGATTCGTGCAGAATTCCGCCCAGCACGCCGTTGACCTGCGCACCGAGCAGGCGATGATGGTGGTGCTCCAGCCCTCGACCGGTGCGATTCTCGCGGTGGCGCAGAACAAGTTCGCCGACCGCGACGGTCCGGTGGCCACCAGCGGGCAGTACCCGCCGGGTTCGATCTTCAAAACGGTCACGGCGTCGGCGGCGATGGCCTCGGGACTGGCCACGCCCGAAACCGTGCTGGCCTGCCCGAGCAGCACCATCATCGGCGAACGCACCATTCCCAACTACAACATGTTCTCCGTGGGCGAAGTGCCGATGGCGACCGCCTACGAGCGGTCGTGCAACACCACCTTCGCCAGGCTGGCCAGCAAGCTCGAGCCCGACGCGCTCACCGTGGCCGCCGCGCGTCTTGGCGTCGGCCAGGACTACAAGGTCGAGGGCCTGCCGACGATGTCGGGTTCGGTGCCGAAGGCCGACGGACTCGTCCAGCGCGCCGAAGACGGCATCGGGCAGGGCCGAGTGGTGGTGAGCCCGTTCGGGATGGCCGTGATGGCCGCTACCGTCGCCAACGGCACCGCGCCGGTGCCGTATCTGATCGCGGGCAGGCCGACCGAGATCACCGGCGATCGGCCCGCGATCGCGCCGGAGGTGGTCGAGGGGCTGCGTTCGATGATGCGCATGGTGGTCACCGGCGGCACGGCCGAACGCATCAGGGATCAGGGCGAGGTGTACGGCAAGACGGGCGAGGCCGAGGTCGAGGGCGGATCGCACTCGTGGTTCATCGGCTATCGCGGGGATATCGCGTTCGCGACGCTACTGGTCAAGGGCGGCAGCTCCGACAACGCGGTAGCTGTCACCCGGGATATGTTCGCCGCCTTGCCTGCCGGTTACTGACTACGACAGTTGAATACGCAACGCAAGGCTCGGGTCAGTGGGCGTTGTCTGTCGCCAGCAGCCCCCGCACCACCGCGAGCGAGGTGCTCTCCGTATGGGATGACGCTGTGTCGTGTAAGACGTTGTAGCTGACAACGGGCTCGGGTGCGGCCCCCATGGCCGCACCGTCGAGGACGTCGATGGCGGCCGCGCCGCCGAGGATCATCCCCGCAGTGGTCAAGATCAGAGTGGAACGCCTCATAGTTCGTCTCCCTCATTCAGGGTTTCGACGTGTTCGCGGGGCAGTCGTTCGATTGTCTGATGATTTGCTGATGCATTACCGTAGAACGGCGGTTACTTAGGCGACAGGCGACGGCAGCAAGCGACACACAATTGTTGCCCTATGTGCGGGCGTGTTCGAACACAACCGCTACCGCACCGTGATGAAAAGATGAACTACCGGTTTACTGCGCGCAAATGCGCAGATCACGGGACATGTTCGGGTAAATTACCGAATTACTTGTGACTCAGCCGCGTTGCAGAGTTGCGGCGAGGTGATGCTGCAAAGATTCGCCGACCGCCGCCATCCGCAACGTGTACTCGATGGTGTCGCCGGTGACATGGAATGAGCGCCCGACCGCGGTAACCGGCTTTGCCGATTCGCTCAGGCCGATATTCGTGGAGTTCAATTCCAGGCGAATTCCGTCCACCGTTTCGGTGATCGTGCCCTGGCAGATCTCGGTGATTCCGGTCGGATGGGCGAGTATCAGTTCGACCCGGCCCGGTGCGGGGCTGCGCAGGTAGCCGGTCTCCGCGTGCAGCGGCCGGCCGTCGGAGCCGGCCTTGGTCCGCTGCTTGTAGGTCAGGAACGGCCTGCCCAGATGCCCGAAGGTGACCTCCTCGACGTAGTCGAAGGGTTCGATGGTCGGGTATTCGCCGCTGCCCCGGCCACGCCAGATACCCAGTAGCGGTGCCAATGCGGCGATGTCGGGATGCGGGACGATATCGGGGGAGGGTTCGACCACGGCCGACAGCCTAGTGGGCGCGGGCGCGACAGCGTTGCTCGGCCGCGCCCGTCCGGCGCGAAGGCGCGAGCATGTGTGATCCCGCGGTTCCGGCGGCCGTCACGGCACGCCATCGCATCCGCCACGATAAGGTCACCTCGCCTGAAAGCCGTCCGGCGGAAGGTCGAAAGGAAGAGAACGTGAACGGACATGTGAGGGGCGCCCGCGGGGTGCGGTCCGGGCTGGTGCGCGCAGTGGTACTCGGCGCGGCGCTGTTGCTCGCCGCGGCATGCTCGAACGCCGAGCCCGACGATGTGGCCGCGCTGGACGGCAACCGCTACAGCCAGACGAACCTGGCTGCCGACAAGGACTCCTATCACGCCCAGTTCACGCTGCCCGGCATGGTCAACGCCTGGGGACTTGCCGATCGGCCGCAGGGCGCGGGCGGGCACTTCTGGGTCGGCGCGGGCGGCAAGTCGTTCCAGTTCGTCGGTGACGTGCAGTCCTCGTCGGATCCCAAGCTGCAGAAGCTGACCCAGGACCAGCTCAAGCTCGTCGCCATCCCCGGCGCCGATGCCGACACCTCCGACAAGAGTGTCGGCAAGACCACCGGCGTCGTGTTCAACCCGGCGCCGATCACCTCGGATCTGTTCGTGGTGCGCGACCAGTGGGTCGATGTGGACGGTATGCCGGTCCCGCTCGGCGGTTCGTCCCGCTTCATCTTCGCCACCGACTCGGGCAAGATCTCGGCCTGGACCGAGCAGGCCCCCGACGGCGCGATCGTGCGTCGTGACGGCGGCGCCAACCAGGTGTTCGATGGTTCCGCGCAGGGCATGGCCTTCTTCGGTATCGCGCTGTCGCCCTCGGGCGACAAGTTGCTGGCCGCCGATTTCGGCGCCGACCCCCAGGTCCGTACTTTCGACAAGAACTGGCAGCCGGTCGCGACCACTGGTTTCGCCAACCCGTTCGCCACCGGCGAGGTGATCGACGCGTCCTCGCCCGAGAAGGGCAAGAAGGCCGCGCCCGGCGATCCGGCGCCGTTCAACATCACCACGCTCGGCAGCCGAGTGTTCGTGTCCTATGCCATCACCCAGCCCGACGAGAAGGATCCGAAAGCCTTCGACAAGGGTGAAGAAGCCTCGCTCGACGCCGACCAGGACAAGGCGTCGAACGGTACGCCCGACAAAGGCAAGGTCGCCGAGTTCGACGGCGTGGGCAAGCTGGTGCGGATCATCGACGACGGCGGCAGGCTCAATGCGCCATGGGGCGTGGCGATCGCGCCGTCGAACTTCGGCGCGCTCTCGGGCAAGCTGCTGATCGGCAACTTCGGTGGTCTCGGTCGCGTGCTCGCTTACGACGACACCACCGGCACTTTCGTCGATTACCTGCGTGACGGTGAGGCGAAGCCGGTCGAGATCGCGGGCCTGTGGGCGCTGATGTTCGGCAACGGTGAAAGCCTGGGTGACGCGAACGCCCTCTACTTCACCGCAGGCCCGGAAGACGAGAAAGACGGCCTGTTCGGCAGCCTCCGCGTGCAGTAGTCCTCGCGGGTCTGCGGGACACGGGATCAGCGTTTGCTCGTGCCCGGCGGGTTACGCGGCTGCCCGCGAGATCAGCGCGGGCGGACAAGGGCGGCGGAGCGGACAATTCGAATGTCCGGTGGGGAAAGTGCTCCCGCTGTGGGTGTTGTGAGGGACAGTGGTGGCGGAATAGTTGCCGGGGTTGCGCGATCAGTGCAGGTTCGGCGCGTTCCGTCCGCACGCGATGGCACCCCCACCCGGGTGTCTTGCCCGAGCCGGAGGTGTGCCAGATGAAGGTTTCGTGCGTTGACGTCGTCGGTTCGGCGGGGAGCCGTGAGATACGGCATTCGGCGCCTGCGGCGATGCTGCCCGGTCGCGATGTGCTCCTGGCGGCCTTCCACGGTTTGCCACACGATGACCACCCCGTCCTCGCCGCCGCAGGCGAGCTGGCGCTGCTGCATCAGTTGCGCGCGCGAACCCCGCTGAGCGAGTCGGAGCGGATCGACCGTCGCCGGGCCCAATTGATGCGCGCGATCGATCGCTGGGTCATCCTCGCGGCCCCCGTTCCGCCCGCCGCGGCCGACGAGCACTGCGAGACGCTCGGCGGCCTGGTCGACCGCCTCGCCCAACACTGCTCGCGCGCTTTCGCCGCCCCGGCCGGTGCACCGGCATCGGTCTTCCGCGACGAGTGGCTGCGCCTCGACAACCTCGCCGACAGCTACGAACGGTTGATCGACGACCTGTGGTCCGGCGCGCGCAGTCTCCCCGCGAATACCTATTGACGCCCGTGCAGATGCTCCGAAAGTGACGCGGCTTCACATGCGAGCACCTCTGAGTACACGACCGAGGCGCACGTTTCGCGGGTCTGAGAGCGCCAGGGGTGGTCCCAGCCGAGGTCGATGACCGCCACCTGACACCAAGGGTGGGTTCGGCGCCACCTGGGTTGGCCGAACAGGGCCCCCGGTTGGTTTCGGCCGGGCGTCCGCTTGCGCGACAGTGGACTTGCACCATCTGTTGCCCAGGCGGGCGAAGGAGGCTCTGATGCGGGTTCGGTCGTTCGCGCATGCCCCTGAAAGTATTGGGCTGCTGCCGGTTTCGCGCGACGTATCATCGGTTGTGAGCACTCGCGACGATCCGGTCGGCACCTGTCAGTGGACAGCCGACCGACCCGATTCCTGCGCGGCGACATTCGCCGACGACGAGCGCCCCGCCTCCACCGGCACTGCCATCGTGCTGCCGATCCGCCCGCGTAGCGCCTACGTCGACGGCGTGCCCCTGTTCTGTCTGGCCGGTGAAGCGGTACTGGCCTGGAACTACGCGGGCCTTCTCGCCCACAGCGATTCCCGCGTGCCGATCTATGGTCTGCAGGCGAGCATCGAACCGCGCACCATCGGCGATTACGCGGCCCGCTATCTCACCGAGATCCGCCGGATCGCACCGCACGGTCCGTACCAGCTACTCGGTTGGTCCGCAGGCGGTTTCGTCGCCCACGAAGTCGCGGTACGACTGCGCACCGCGGGCGAACACGTCCGGGTCGTCCTGCTCGCCACCGACCCCGCGGCCGCCACACCCGCGTCGCTGTCCGGCGACCGATTCGCCCGGCTGCTCGGAATCGACCTCGGAACCCGAACCCGGGATACGCCCGCGAACCGATCCAGCACACCGCCGGGCACCGGCACGAACGCCCCGGTTGGGGAGGTACCCGGCGACCGTTCAGCGCCACTGCTACGCACCGATGTCACGGCGGCCACCGACTCGTGCACGACAGCCGCCGCGATCAACACCGCGCTGGCGGGAACGATCGACCTCAGCGGCAGCGACCTCGACCACATCACCGACCTGAGCGCCAAGGCCGCCCGGATGGTCACCGGCGACCGGCCCTCCTGGCTCCCAGGGGAACTCGCCGTCTGCATCGCGGGCCGCGAACCCGATGGCACCGATCGCGTCGACCCTGCTGCCACAGTGCGCAATTGGCGCCCCTACGTCGAGGGTGCCGTCACCGGCTTCGTTCTCGACGCGACCGTCGACGACCTCATCGCACCCGATCTTCTCCCCGAGATCGCCCGGATCCTCGCGATGACCCGGCCCTCGGCCCGCGCGACATGCTGACCGAGTTGCCCGGCGCCACAGCGCGGATCCGCCACGATGGGGGCGTGCAGACCACCGACGAGCCCGGTACCGACCGCTCGCCGACGGCGGCGCTCACCCAGTGGTGGGTGCTCACGCAACGGCTGATCCGTCCGGCGTGGCGCACCGGCGAGATCTTCACCGCGCTGCTCGCCCCAGTGGTGTTCACCATCGGCTTCTACGTGCCGCTCGATCTCGTGATGACCGTCTACGGGCACGGCCTGAGCAGCTACGCCCAGTTCCTGATGCCGATGATCGTCATGCAGGCGGCGGCCTTCTGTGCCATCACCGCCGCGTTCCGTTCCGCTACCGATGCCCGCGACGGCCTCGACCTCCGTTTCGCGACGCTGCCGATGCCGCGCTGGGTTCCGTTCGCGGCCAGAATCACCGTGGCCGCGCACCGCGCGGTGATCGCGGTCGGGGCCGCGCTCGTCTGCGGCACCGTCATCGGTTTCCGCTTCTACGGAAGTGGGTGGCACACAGCGGCTTTCCTCGCCTTCTCGCTGCTGATCGCGACCGCGCTGTGCTGCGGCGCCGATCTGCTCGGCAGTGTGTCCGCCGGCCCCGAGGCCACCACCCAGATCCTGGTACTGCCCCAGCTGATCTTCGGCATGGTGTCCACCGGGTTCGCGCCCGCGAGCCAATTCCCCAGCTGGATCCAGGTGTTCGTGCGCAACCAGCCCGTCTCCCAGTTCGTCGACGCCCTGCGCGCGCTGGCGGGCGACCCCACCGGCAACGCGGGCGCGGTCGACCTCGCGATGCTGGGCCCCGCCCTGGCGTGGGCGATCGGCATACTGGTGGGGTGCGGCGGACTGGCCTGGCGACACGCGGCACGGCGGGCCGCATGACAGTTATCACATCGCCTGCGATCACGCGACGCACCGAGTCGCTTCGCATGTTGGCGCCGCAGACCATGATCCAGGCCAAGCGCCTGCTGATGCGCTGGGCCCGCGACCCGTTGACGATGATGCAGGCGCTGCTGTTCCCCGCGCTCCTGCTGGTGATGCTGGATGCGGTGCTGGGCAAACAGGTCTCGTCCTTCGGCGGCGCCGATGCCCTCTACGGCTCGGTCCCGATGGTCTCGCTGGTGGGGGTGATGTCGGGCTCGCTGGCCGGAGCTGTCACCCTGGGGCGCGAGCGCGCGGACGGACTGCTGGCTCGGTTCTGGGTGCTGCCGGTCCATCGCGCATCGGGCCTGCTGTCGCGAGTGCTGGCCGAGGCCGCGCGAATCCTGCTGTGCACCATGGTGATCTTCGCTGTCGGCGTCGCGCTCGGATTCCGTTTCACCCAGGGGCCGCTCGCCGCGATCGCGCTGTTCGCCATCCCGGTGCTCTACGGCATCGGCTTCGCGACCATGGTCACCGCGCTGGCTGTGTACACGGCAAAAGCGGCTTTGGTGGAGGTTGTTTCGCTCGGTTCATCGATGCTGATGTTCTTCAGCACCGGTTTCGTCCCGCTTACCGCGTACCCCGGCTGGGCCCGCCCGATCGTGGAACACAACCCACTCACCCACGCCATCGACACCATGCGCGGACTCGCGCTCGGCGGTCCCGTGCACGGCCCACTGCTGGCTACGCTGGCCTGGTCGCTCGGCGCGATCGCGGTCTTCGCCCTACCCGCCGCGATCGGCTTCCGCCGCGTCAGCCGCTACTGACCGGCGCTGGTGCGGGTGATCGCGTCGCGTGCTTCGGTGATCAGCTTCGCCGAGTCGCGCGGACTCAACGCCATGGCCCGAAGTTGGTCGAAGATCACGCCGAACCGCCGGATCTCGGAGTGCCCCTCGACCAGATCGTGCACCGACATACTCTCCACGTAGACCAGTTCGGGGTCGACCGGATTGCGGAAGTCGAGCAGCGTGAACGAGCCCGCCATGCCGGGATGGGCGCCCGCGTCGAACGGAAGGACCTGCAGGATCACGTTCTTGCGCTTGGTCTCGTCGAGCAATCGGTCGAGCTGGCCCGCCATGGTCACGGGGCCGCCGACCACCCTGCGGATCGCCGCCTCGTCCATCACCACCCACAGCTCGAGCGGGTCGTCCTTGGTCAGGTTGATGGCGCGATCCATGCGCGCCTGGGCCCTGCTCTCCATCACCGCGGCGTCCAGGCGCGGCATCGAGGTGTCGATCACGGCAGCGGCGTACTCGAAGGTCTGCAGCAGACCGGGCACCGTCGAGGTCTGGTACTGCCTGGCAGATAATGCTTCCGCCTCGAAGTTGATGTAATTCGCGTACACCTCCGACACCGCGCCCTCGTAAGGCCGTGACATGCCGGGTTTCAACGCGTCGGTGAGCAGGCTGAGTGCTTCCTC
>JACIXH010000104.1 GCA_014360565.1 Nocardia sp. | reverse complement strand
ACCGATCCCCTTGCGCTGGACACCTTCGAAGCCACCAGCTGTTCGGATGCTGAACAGCCGGCCGCCGGGCTGGCCTAGGACCGCTTGATCCCGGCGAGCACCGCCCGCAGGACATCCAGGTCCGGGGCGGTGCTCATCTGGTTTCGTGGCGGGTTGGCGCGGAGCCTGCCCTCGTCGATGAGGTCACCGATGAGAAGCTTCGTCGAGGTCAGGGGCAGGTGGAGGTGGGCGGCGACCTCCGCAACCGACAGTGGGGTGCGGCACAGATCGACGATCGCGGTGTATTCGGGCGCGAGCAGGCGCGAGCCCGCACCGGAGCGCGTGCCGACGAGCAGGGTGGTGAGGTCGAGGTCAGGACGCTGCGCCTTGGAGCGCCCGCCGGTGACGGCGTAGAGGCGGACCAGCGGGCCCGCCTCGTCCTCGTACCAGTGTTCGCGCTCGTCGCTCATGGCCGCGGCGCGACGGCGGGGAACTGGCCCGAGATCGCCGACTCGGGGTCGGCCGCTTCGGCCAGCGCGCTCGGGATCAGCACCACGACCCGTATACCGCCGTAGACGGACTCCGACAGTCGCACCACGATGCCGTGCCTGCCCGCCAGCGTGGCGACGACGAACAAGCCGAGCCGCGAAGTACCCGACAGCGCGCCGACGCTGAACGCGGGCGGGTCGGCCAGCATCGCGTTGCGTTCGGCCGTCTCGGCCTCCGGCATACCGAGCCCCTGGTCGGTGATCTCCACCGCGACACCACGGCCGACCACGATCCCCGACACCACCACTTGGGTCTCGGGCGGGGAGAAGGCGGTCGCGTTGTCCATCAGCTCGGCCAGCAGGTGGATCACATCGGCCACCGCGTGCCCGGCGATCCGTACCTGCGGCAGCTGTTTGGCCACGATCCTGGTGTAGTCCAGGCTTTCCGCGATGGCGCCACGGACCAGTTCCAGTAGCGGGACCGGGTGGCGCCACCGACGACCCGGTTGTTCGCCGCCGAGGATGATGAGGTTCTCGGCATTGCGGCGGGCCCGGGTGGCGAGGTGGTCGAGCTGGAAGAGCAGGTCGAGCTGATCGGCGTTGCTCTCGTCGCGTTCGGCGCGGTCGAGCAGCGCGAGCTGGCGATGCACCACCACCTGGCTACGGTGGGCGATATCGACGAAGACGGTACTGATTCCCGCCTTGGTCTGCGCCTCGGCGACGGCGGCCGACATGGCTGCCACGTGCGCCCGGTTGAACGCCTCGGCGACCTGGCCCAGTTCATCGGTGCCGAAGTCCAGGCGCGAGCCCTGCACCGTGCCCTCGACGGTCTCCCCCGCCGAGACCCGGCGCATCACCTCCGGCAGCCGCTCATCGGCGAGTTCGAGGGTGTCGTGGCGCAATCGATGCATTCGCGCGATGAACCTGTTCGCCATCATCAACGCGATGAGGAAGGCGGTCACCGCGGCGAGCGCGACCAGTGCGCCCCCGAGCAGCGCCCTACCGGTGTCGCGTTCGCCTTGCTCTCTGGCGATCACGTGTGCGTCCCCGCTCTGGTCTTCCCAGAGCTTCTGCAGGCCAGCGCCGACCTGCTTCGACGCGTCCTGCCAGCCCGCCAGATCGGCTGGAAGGTCGGTGTCGTCGTAAACCCCGGAGACGGGTCCACGCAACAGCATCGCGTCCTGCATCGCCAGCACCCGCTGCCATTGCGGACTCGCGGTGATCTCCGAAAGCTGTGCCAGGCGTCTGCCTTTCAGCACGGTCGCGGAATAGGCCGCCTCACCCCGGAATTCGCCGACCCGGCGGCCGAAATCGACCAATTGGACCGCGCTCATCTCGCCCGTGGTCAAGGCGACCGAACCGAGAGTGTCGGCTTGCGACAAGGCTTCCGCGGCACGCAATTGTTCGACGGCATAACCCAATTCGATGCCGACTTTCGCGTCCGGCGCGACCCGTGCGGCCAGCATCGACGCGGCGATGATCGTGCCGATCACCCCGGTGTAGAACGCGAACACCTCGTCGGCGGAAATCCGCGTCAGCTCGACGCCGGTACGCACGGTCGGCACCATCGCGAAGAGTGCGTTGTAACCCTCGATGTCCTCGCGGGAACCATCTGGATTCAGCGCGCGAGCGGCGTCGCCTTTCGCGATCACCGCGGCGAGCGCCTCATCGGAGCGCTGCTTGGCGGTGGTCAATGCCGGCGCCGACGAGAAGTCACCGGCCAGCCGCAGCAGCGACAGCCTGCGCTCCTCCTGGAAGGCCGAGACCATGAGGATCGCGGGCGCGGTGGTGCTGCTCGCCAATTCCGCCCATTCGGTCGATTCCCTGGCTGAATTCACCAGATAAACGGCGCCGCCACCGCCGACGACCAACAGCATGATGCTGGAGATCACCACCATCGACAGCAACCGGATACGCACACTGATCCGGCCACGAACACCGGTACGCCTGATCTTCACTCTGAATTCTTTCCGCTCCCCGACGGCGCCCCCGGCGTCCCGCAGCGCGGCGGTGCCGTGAATGGGTCATCCACCACGTGTATCTCGCGGTGAGAGTAGCCGACTGCCCGACTGTGCGCGGGGTTTGTACGTTTGTCGAAACGCACGGTGTATCAGGCAAACTCGCGGCTTCCGAATGGCGTACCACCGTGCCGGACGCACCGGGATGTCCGCGCTACGCGCTGTGCGCGGCCGCGCGCACCCGATGGCTGGACAGGTGGCTCAGCACCGCCTGATTCGCCTCCCAGCCGTCGGGGAACTTCACCGGAACCCCGAGGTGCACCGGGTCGGCGGAAGGGTGAGCGTCGAGGAGTTCGGGGATACCGGCCCGGCCCACGAGGATGCAGGCGTGGCGATGCCGGGAGGCCAGCACACACAGACGGCCCGCTTCCAGGTGGAAGGCGCTGGCGTCGCGACGCCCCGAAAGCGGATGCAGCACCAGGGTCACGTCGTATTCGCGCCCCTGCAAGCGGTTGGCGGTGTCGACGGTGACCGGCTCCGCGCGGGTGCCGCGCAGGGCGGTGCGAACGGCGTCGGCTTGGTCGCGGTGAGCGGTGCCGATCGCGACCCGGTCGGTGGTCACGGGGCGGCTGCCGGATTCGGAGTGGGCGCTCGCGCCGCGTTCGATCAGCCGGGCCGCGATCGCGGCGATCGCGGCGACTGCCTCCCGGTCGGTTCGCAAGGTGTGGCGGGCGGGCAATTCGTACCAGCCCCACCCTGATTCGGCCGCCACCTCGAGCACCTCGTCTACCGGTCCGCCCATCCCGCGGGTGGTGAAATCCATTCGCCGGTCGGCGAATCCGGTGCCGGACTGGAATTCGGTGAACGGGTAGAACGCTGTGGACACCACCGGCGCCGCGGTCGCGGGCAGCCGCCAGGACACGGGCAGGCGATGGGTCGGGATGTGGTCGTTGTTGGCCAGCATGACGCTGACCGCGCTCATCGTCGGATCCCAGGTGAGACCGGCCCAGCGCGCGGTTTCGACGGTCGCGAACGGATCGAGCTGGCCGGGGTCGCCCACGAACAGCCCACGGTCGAACCGATTCGCGATGCGCAACAGCATGTCCGAGCGCATCTGGTACGCCTCGTCGATGATCGCGTGCGACCAGCTGCCCTCGGTGATGGTCGCCCATTTGGCCGCGGTGCCGATGACGATGGTGCGATCGGCCAGGTCGCCGGGTTGTTTGGCCACACCGACATTGCTGTGCCGGTCGACGCGATCACTCACGACGTAGGCGGCGCTGGAGAGCCGCCCGATCCGCAGGTCCGGGTCGGCGATCGCCAAGCGGTCGATGAGGTCGTCGACCTGCTCATTGGTCTGGGCGACGATCATTCGCTGGTCGCCGTCCTCGGCGAGCTGGCGAGCCGCGCGGACGACGAGGGTGGATTTACCCGCTCCGGGCGGTGAGTCGACGACAATCGCGCGATGGCTGTCGTCGCGCAGGTCGGTGAGAATTCCTGCGACGGCCTCGTCCGGGGTGGTCACTGGAGTTGTTCCCCTTCGTCGTCGGTCGGCGGCGTCCACTCCGGCGGCGGGCCGCCGTGGGTCCACGGAGTCTCCTCGCGGGCGGGCAGATTCAGCATTCCGTTGAACGGAGTGGGTTTGAAGCGGGCGAAACCGAGATCATCGCCTTCTTCTGGCACGCTGCCCGGCTCCGCGACCAGCTTGCGTCCCATGCCGCCCGACAATTCGAGAACCATGCCGTCGCTGTCGATCTCGACGACCATCCCGGTCTGCTTCGGTCTCTCGACGCACGTCAGTTCTTCACCGACGACCGCGATGAACGGGTCGGAGGTTCGGATGTGGATGTGCGGGCGCAGTTTCGGACGTGATCCGGAGCGGTCGAGGCGTTCGGGATCACTGTGCATCACGGTGCCCCGAAAAGCCGCGCCACTGACCCGATGTTCGAGCATCAGCAGCGGATCGTCGAAAGCGCACTGCGCCTGCAACGCTTCCAGAGCGCGTTCCCGCTCGAGCAGCCTGCGCACGGCCGGAACGGCGGAATCGCGGCGGGCCTGCGGAATCCCCTCCGCCACATCGGCGGCGAAGCGAGAGAACGCGCCGCGATCGTCGGTCCAGCGATTCTCCACGCTGGCGCCTTCCGGCAGTGCGCTCAGCAGCTCGATCGATCGCCACATCAGCTGCCAGGTGGGTTCGAGCTGACCACGCAGGGAGCGCTCCAGTCGTTCGGCCGCGACAGATCGCGCCGAGTCGTCGAGCGCGGCGTTGTAGGCGGCGATCAACGGCGACAGTTCTTCGTTGTCGAAGCCGGGATCGGTGGCTGGGCCCGCGGGCGGCGACAGCAGCGGATCCTCCGACAGCGCGGCGGCTTGCGCCCCGGTCAACCCCGGCGGCGGATCGATCCAGCCGAGCAGCGCCGCGAGATTGCCGTCTTCGAGGCTGGACTGGCCCGATGCCCAGTGCGCGGACAGCACCGACGTCATCGCGGGCAACACCGCCGACCCGGGATGTTCGGCCCGATCCCCGAACCAGGTGAGCCACCGCCCGAGCAGCGGAATCGAGGCAGGCACCGGATTATCGCCGTCGACACGGTGAAACCGCACCGAACGACCGAGCAGCTTCAGGAAATTCACACCGCCGGGATTGGGCGTCCACATCTGTGGCGCGTCCAGACAGCGGGTGTAGGTTTCACCCGCCTTGCTCGTGAGTTCCTCGGTTTCGACGGCAAACATCGAAAGATAGGGCAGCACAACGTCGGCCAGCTGCTCGATGAACCGCAACCGCAGCACTCGGTCGCGCGGCTGCGGCACCGTCAGGACATTCTGGTCGCCGAGCGAGGTGCCGATCATGATCGCCACCGGCGCCGCCGCCTCCCCCGCCAGCCGCAACGGGACAGCCACCAGCGGCTGTTCGGCGAGGTGGATGTGGCGCACCGCCGCTGTCGCCTGTGCACGGCCTACCCGCACGGCCTCGGCCTTGGCCAGGGCCGCCAGCACGCTCATCCGGCGATCTCCCAGCGCAGCCGGTGGGCGGTCCGCAGCATGGCGGTGATGTCGGTGTGTTCGGGGCCGGGTTCCAGTGTCCCGTCGGCCAGTCCGAGCACCGTGTGAATATTGTCGATGCCGCCGACCACATCACACACCCCGCGCCCGAGCGCATCCACCGAACCACAGGTGCGAGCCTCGTCGCGACAGGCGAAGGCCAGCTCACAACTCGACATGCACTCGGGTGCGTAGCGCGCCGGAATGGCGGCGATCGTCTTCTCGAGATTGTCCCCCGGCGCGAAGGTGGCCTCGGGCGGCAACAGGTCGAGCAAGTCGGGAATTGCGGTGAGCCTGGTCAATTGGCGCGAGACCACGGCGAGCTGTTTGCGCAGATCGACCAGTTCGGCGGTCGGGCGATTGGAGAAGTCCTTCGCGCAGACCAGAATCACGTTGTGCGACACGATTTCCGGTGATTCGCCGATCTCGGCCATCAACTCGCGCAAGGCGATCACATACACCGCCGACTGACGCGCGGCCGCCGCCACCTGCGCCGGGTCGGCTTGCCCGTCGATCACCGGAAAGGCCTTCACCTCCACCACGTGGAACTTGCCGTCCAATTGCACGGCCACCACATCGGGTTCGAGATAGGCGGTGGCGCCGGCGATATCGAGCCGCAGCATGGGGTGATCGAACAGCGTGCCGTCACCCGCGGCGATGGTGCTCTTCAGTAATTGTCGCGTGCGTTGATAACGCACCGCGTTGCCGGTGTTCTCCCCCACCGAATTGAGGTCGTGGTAGGCGACTTCGGGAATCGTGAAACCCAGTTTGTCCCGCAGCAAGGCGAGCAGTTCCGCGCACCCGTTCGCCTTGACCATCGCCTCGAAGGCATTGCCACGGGTGATGGCGAATTGGGACTGGCCGAATTGTGGCGGAAACCCCAGAGATTGAGCGATCACGGTTTTGTCCACCGCTGCCGCATCGAGCAGGGCACGGCGGGCACATCCGGGATTGGCCGTCAGCGCGGCGATGGTACGGGCATTGTGCCTCGTCGCGGGGGCTTCGCCGCGCAACTCGTCCAACTGTGCTGCGAGAGTGCTCATTTCACCTCGATTCGTCGCCGCTCGGCTACGCCGAGCCGAACACCGAATAGTTGTGCGGCCGGATCCGCCAGCTGATCCGCCGCCCGACGCGCGGCCGATGCACGCTGGGACGCGTCCTGTTGTTCGTGCACCGCGAGCTCACGCCGCGCGGCCTCGATCACCCTCGCCGGGTCGAGCGAATCCGGGGCGGTCGAGATCCCAGGAATCGACACGGCGAGCCGCCACAATACGCGCAAACCGGAGGTTTCCCTCGCAGGCTGCGCCGAAAGGTGTTCGGCCAAGCGAATAGCCGAGACAAGCAACCCCACTCGCGGACTCAACGGACCGACCATCCGCCTTTCCAGCGGCCACGAACTCACCGCCATCAACCCGCGCGCCGGCGCCAGCAGATCCGTGGTGAGCGCCGCGCACAGGTAGTACGGGCGGGCATACGGCGCCGACCGGAAAGAACGTTCCTCGTCGCGCCGCAGACTCGTCAGCCGGGCCGCCAGCAGTTCCCCGGAAAAGAACGCGTCGTGCGTAGCGAGCACCAACTTCGGCGAGGACGGCACCGACAGCAAGGTCAGCGCGCGATGCACATGTTCACGCACCGGCACCCCGGGCGCCTCCGACGGCTCCTCGGGCACCGACCCGAGAACCGCCGCGTCCCAGTCCAACTCGGCCCTGCGCAATTCGGCACGCAACTGCCGCGCCTGCGCCCGATCTCCACCCGCGGCCGCCCGTCGCACCTGCGCCCGCAAACCGGAGATGCGCACCTCCAGCTCTTCGGCCGAGTCCGTCACGAATCGGAGCGTATCCACAGCTACCAGTATTGTCCAGTAAATCCCAGTATCGACCGAACAGCCCGAGATGAGCACCGCACACCTGGACTCGTGATGCGCGCCCGGACAGCGACCGAATAACCTGGGGCAATGACAGCTGTTGCAGATCGTTCACTCGGACCGGAACTGGCGCGCACCGAAACCATCACCGCGGACACCGACGTGCTGGTGATCGGGTTGACGTCCTCGGAGAACGGACCGGCCATCGTCCCCGCCGACCTGTTCAGCGACGTGCTGACCGCCGAGGTACGCGCGGAACTGCTGGACGCTCTCGGCGCGGTCGGCGCCAAGGGCAAGCCCGAGGAGCTCACCCGGGTGCCCGCACCGTCGGGGCTCGCCGAGGTCACCAGCGTGCTCGCGGTCGGACTCGGCGCCGCCGACAAGCTCGACGCCGAACAGGTGCGTCGCAGCGCCGGCGTCGCGGGGCGCGCGCTCAGCGGCACCGAACTCGTGGCCACCACCCTGTCCGGCATCGATCTCAGTGCCGCGGCCGAGGGTTTCTATCTCGGCGCGTACACCTTCCCCACCTTCAAGTCCAAGAGCGCGCCCAAGCCGGACGAGCGTCCGGTGGTCCGCGTCGAATTGCTGGTTCCGGAACCGGAATTCGGCACCCTCGAACTGCTGCGTGCTCAGCTGGTGGCCGAGGCGATCGCCACCGCACGCGATTTCGTCAACACTCCGCCGAGCGCGCTGTACCCCGCCGAGTTCGCCGAACGCGCCCGGTTGCTGGCCGAGGCGGCCGGTCTCGAGGTGGAGGTACTCGACGAGAACGCGCTCGCCGCGGCCGGTTACGGCGGCATCGTCGGCGTCGGCCAGGGGTCGTCGCGTCCGCCGCGACTGATCCGCATCAGCTACGTCGGCGGCCCGAAGAAGATCGCGCTCGTCGGTAAGGGCATCACCTTCGACACCGGCGGCATCTCGATCAAGCCCGCCGCCAACATGGAGAACATGACCTCCGACATGGCGGGCGCCGCGGCGGTCATCGCGACCGTACTGCTGGCCGCGCGCCTGGGCCTGCCGGTCACCGTCACCGCGACCGTCCCGATGGCCGAGAACATGCCGTCGGCTACCGCCCAGCGCCCCGGCGACGTACTGACCCAGTACGGCGGGACCACCGTCGAGGTCATCAACACCGATGCCGAGGGCCGGCTCATCCTGGCCGACGCGATCGTGCGCGCGGTCGAGGACGAGCCCGACTACCTGATCGACGTCGCCACCCTCACCGGCGCGCAGATGGTCGCGCTCGGCACCCGCACCCCCGGCGTGATGGGCACCGACGAATTCCGCGACCGTGTCGCCGCGATCTCGCGTTCGGTCGGCGAGAACGGCTGGGCCATGCCGCTCCCTGCCGAGCTGCGCGCCGACCTCAACTCCAAGGTCGCCGACCTGGCCAATGTGGCGCCGCACCGCTGGGGCGGCATGCTCTCGGCCGCGCTGTTCCTCAAGGACTTCGTGCCGGAGGGCCTGCAGTGGGCGCACCTCGACGTCGCAGGTCCGGCCTACAACACCGGCGGACCGTTCGGCTACATCGGCAAGGGCGGCACCGGCGTCCCGGTGCGCACGCTGATCACCGTGATCGAGGAGATCGGCGCGGAGTAGTCACTCCTCCAGCTCGGCCTCGCGTGCCCGCCGCTGCTCGATGCGGCGGCGGGCATCGAAGTCCCGCATGCGCTGCGGATACCCGGTGCGGTTCACGTCGTAGACCGGGATCTTCAGCGCGCCGGCCAACCGGCGCGCGCCCTTCTCGCCGACGATCCGACGGGTCCACTCACCGTCGGCGGCCACCAACACCGCTGTGACATCAGTCACAGTAGTTTTGGGTTCGACGAAGGCTTCGACCCCACGGCGTGTCCGCGCCCAGTCGGCCAGGGCGCTGACCTCCGACGCGCTCTCGCGTGCGACTGACCTGCTCGTACCGCGCCGACCACGGAAACGATCCAGCAAACCCATCCGGCTCGACCTCCTACATTCCGGCGGAATTCTGCTCACCGCCGTACATTCCATGGTGCCAGCTTCGCCCGGATCGCCGCCCTGCGCTACACCGGCGGCGAGCGAGTGCAAGGATGGTTGCCGGAACAAGAACCAACGTTTCCCGGGTGCTCCGCCGAGACCGGCGGGGTGGACGAAAGCCGCGACCCGCGACCGATGTCCGCCGGGTACACACTCAGAGGAGTCAGAGGACATGGCCTTCTCCGTCCAGATGCCAGCCCTTGGTGAGAGCGTCACCGAGGGCACGGTGACCAGGTGGCTGAAGCAGGAAGGAGACACGGTCGAAGTCGACGAACCGCTGCTCGAAGTCTCCACCGACAAAGTCGACACCGAGATCCCGGCCCCGACCGCGGGCGTGCTCTCCAAGATCGTCGCCCAGGAAGACGACATCGTCGAGGTCGGCGGTGAACTCGGCGTGATCAGCGATGCCGGCGAAGCCCCCGCCGCCGCTCCTGCGCCTGCTTCCGAGCCCGCCGCTGCCGAACCGGCACCCGAGCCCGAGCCCGCCGCCGCGGCCCCCACCGCCGAAGCTCCTGCCGCCGAGGCCCCTGCCCCGCCTGCCGCGTCCGCTGCTTCCGGTACCCCCGTGAAGATGCCCGAACTGGGCGAGTCGGTCACCGAAGGCACCGTCACCCGTTGGCTCAAGGCCGTCGGTGACACCGTCGCGGTCGACGAGCCGCTGCTCGAGGTCTCCACCGACAAGGTCGACACCGAGATCCCCTCGCCGGTCGCGGGCACACTGCTCGAGATCACGGCGCAGGAGGACGACGTTGTCGACGTGGGTGGTCAGCTGGGTGTGATCGGTAGCGGTCAGCCCGCGGCCGCCGCGCCCGCTCCGGCTCCCGCACCGGCGCCTGAGCCCGCACCGGCGCCTGAGCCCGCACCGGCGCCTGAGCCCGCTCCGGCTCCCGAGCCCGCCCCGGCACCGGCCCCCGCGCCTGCCGCCGCGGCGCCCGCGCCGAAGCCCGCACCTGCACCGGCTCCCAAGCCCGCTCCCGCGCCTGCGCCTGCCGCGTCCGCTCCTGCCGCGTCCGCTCCTGCCGCGGCTTCGGCCAACGGCAGCACCCCGTACGTGACCCCGCTGGTCCGCAAGCTGGCCGATGAGAACAACGTCGACCTGTCGACCCTCACCGGTTCCGGTGTCGGCGGCCGCATCCGCAAGCAGGACGTGCTCGCCGCCGCCGAAGCCAAGAAGGCGCCCGCCGCCGCACCGGCTCCCGCCGCCGCACCCGCGCCCGCGGCCAAGCAGTCCGCCGCCCCGAAGCTGGCCGCCCTCGTCGGCACCACGCAGAAGGCCAGCCGGATCCGCCAGATCACCGCGACCAAGACGCGCGAATCGCTGCAGAGCACCGCGCAGCTGACCCAGGTCCACGAGGCCGACGTCACCAAGATCGCGCATCTGCGTCAGCTCGCGAAGGCATCCTTCAAGTCGCGCGAGGGCGTGAACCTGACGTACCTGCCGTTCTTCGCGAAGGCCGTCGTCGAGGCGCTCGGCGTGCACCCGAACGTGAACGCCTCCTACAACGAGGACACCAAGGAGATCACCTACCACGCGTCGGTGCACCTGGGTATCGCGGTCGACACCGAGCAGGGTCTGCTCTCGCCGGTCATCCACAACGCCAGCGACCTGTCGCTGGCCGGCCTGGCCCGCGCGATCGCCGACATCGCCAACCGCGCGCGCACCGGCGGCCTCAAGCCCGACGAGCTGTCCGGTGGCACCTTCACCATCACCAACATCGGCAGCGAGGGCGCGCTCTTCGACACCCCGATCCTGGTCCCGCCGCAGGCGGCCATGCTCGGCACCGGCGCGATCGTCAAGCGCCCGGTGGTGGTGACCGACGAGGCCGGTGGCGAGTCCATCGGCGTGCGTTCGATGGTGTACCTGCCGCTCACCTACGATCACCGTCTCATCGACGGTGCCGATGCGGGCCGGTTCGTCTCCACCATCAAGCACCGGCTCGAAGACTCGGCGTTCGAGGCCGATCTCGGCCTGTAGTCGAGGAATTCGATGAAGGTGGTCATCGCCGGTTCGTCCGGCCTGATCGGGACGGCGCTCGTCGCGGCACTGCGCCGCGACGGGCACCAAGTCTCCCGTCTGGTGCGCCGCCCCGCGGCGGCACCGGACGAGCACACGTGGGATCCCGCGCGCGCCCAGCTCGACGAGCGGGCGTTGCGCGGGGCCGACGCGGTGGTGAACCTGTGCGGCGCCGGCATCGCCGATCACCGCTGGAACGGCAGTTACAAGCAGCTACTGCGCGACAGCCGCATCACCCCCACCGACGTACTGGCCACCGCGGTCGCCGCCGCCGACGTACCCGCGCTGATCAATGCCAGCGGCGCCGGCTACTACGGTCTCGACACCGGTGACGCGGTCGTCGACGAAACATCGCCTGCCGGAACAGATTTCCTCGCCACGCTGTGCCGCGACTGGGAAGCCGCCACCGAACCCGCGACCGAAGCGGGCGTGCGGACGGTCCTGATCCGCAGCGCCGTGGTGCTGGCCCGCAACGGCGGCACGCTCAGCAAGCTGCACCCCCTGTACTGGCTGGGCCTGGGCGGACGCCTCGGCAGCGGCCGCCAGTACTTCCCGTGGATCTCCCTCGACGACGAGGTCGGCGCCATCGTCTTCGCGCTCACCCATCCCGAGATCTCCGGCCCGGTCAACGTCGTCGGCCCCGCCCCCGTCACCAATGCGGAATTCAACCGCGCCCTCGGCCGCGCCCTGCACCGGCCGACCCCGTTCATCGTCCCCGGTTTCGCCCTGCAGGCCCTGGTCGGCGAGCTGGCCGAGTCGATCCTGCGCGGCCCGCGCGCCATCCCCGCGGTGCTCGAAGAAGCCGGCTACCGCTACCAGCACCCCACCATCGGCGCCGCGCTGTCCGCCGCCGTCGGCCGGTGAGCCGATGCTGATCCGCGACGCCGACAAAGCCGACCTCCCCGCGGTCCTGGCCATCCACAACACCAATATCGCCGAGTCGACCGCGATCTGGGACACCGACGAAGTCGACCTCGACGACCGCCTCGCCTGGTTCGCCACCCGCACCGATGCCGCCATGCCGATCCTGATCGCCGAGATCGACGGCGAGGTCGTCGGCTACGCCTCCTACGGCCGATGGCGCCCCAAATCCGGCTATCGCTTCACCGTCGAGAACTCGGTGTACGTGGACAACCACTTCCAGCGGCGCGGCGTGGCCACCACCCTGCTGACCGAATTGATCGAGCGCGCCGTCGTTTCCGGCAGAGTCCACGCCATGATCGCCGCCATCGAATCCGGCAACAGCGCCTCCATCACCCTGCACGAGCGCTTCGGTTTCCACACCGTCGGCGAGCTCCCCGAGGTCGGCCACAAATTCGGCCGCTGGATGGACCTGACCCTGATGCAGCGAAACTTCCCCATCGAACCGTGAACCGGCCCGCGCGCGGCAGCCTCTGCGACGCGCGCGAATCGAGGGTGCCCTCCTCGAAGCTGGGTGCCCGGCGCTGCCTGTCGGCCGCTGGTGGCCGGGCTGACCGACCGGCACCCTGAGGCGTAACGTCAAAGCCGTGAACGACACGCGCCCCATCGCGTCCGCTCGATTCGATACGACCCCGATCGTGGTCGAGGATCTCGGACTCATCGACTATCACGCCGCCTGGGAGCTGCAACGGCAGACCGCCGATCAGCGCGCCGCAGGCGAGGACACCGACCGGCTGTTCCTGCTCGAGCATCCGTCGGTCTACACCGCGGGCCGCCGCACCGAGGCCGAGGATCTGCCGATCGACGGCAGCCCGGTGGTGCAGGTCGACCGCGGCGGCAAGATCACCTGGCACGGTCCCGGCCAGCTGGTCGGCTACCCGATCATCCGTCTCGCCGAGCCCGTCGACGTCGTCCACTACGTCCGGCGCCTGGAGGAAGCACTGATCCAGGTCGTCGCCGGGCTGGGGATCACCTGCGGCCGCATCGAGGGCCGCTCCGGCGTGTGGCTGCCCGCCACCGAACTGCTCGCCGAGCGCAAGATCGCCGCGATCGGTGTGCGCGTGCAGCGCGGTGTCGCCCTGCACGGCATCTCCCTGAACTGCAATTCCGCCCTGGACGGCTTCCAGGCGATAGTCCCCTGCGGCATCAAGGACGCCGGTGTCACCACCCTGACCCGCGAACTCGGCCGCGAAGTCACCGTCGCCGAACTCAAGCCGCTCGTCGCCGCCGCGATTGTTGCCGCCCTCGACGGCGAAATTCCCGTATCGCCCCATGACATTGATCGCACCACCGCACCGGCGAACACCCAGGCCCCGAGCGTAGAGTCGGTCCGGTGAGTTCCGTAGACGCCTCTGCCCCCGCCGGACGCAAGCTGCTGCGCATCGAAGCGCGTAACGCGGAGACCCCGATCGAGCGCAAACCCAAGTGGATTCGCACCCGCGCCACCATGGGCCCCGAATACACCGAGCTCAAGAGCCTGGTGAAATCCGAAGGCCTGCACACCGTCTGCGAAGAAGCCGGCTGCCCCAACATCTTCGAATGCTGGGAAGACCGTGAAGCCACCTTCCTCATCGGCGGTGAACAGTGCACCCGCCGTTGCGACTTCTGCCAGATCGACACCGGCAAGCCCGCCCCCCTCGACCGTGACGAGCCCCGCCGCGTCGCCGAGAGCGTCCAGTCGATGGGCCTGCGCTACTCCACCATCACCGGCGTCGCCCGCGACGACCTCGAAGACGGCGGCGCCTGGCTCTACGCGGAAACCGTGCGCGCCATCAAGGCAGCCAACCCCGCCACCGGCGTCGAACTCCTCATCCCCGATTTCAACGCCGACCCCGCCCAGCTCGCCGAGGTCTTCTCCTCGCGCCCCGAGGTCCTGGCGCACAACCTGGAGACGGTCCCGCGCATCTTCAAGCGCATCCGCCCCGCCTTCCGCTACGAGCGCTCCCTCGCCGTGATCACCGCCGCCCGCGACGCAGGCTTGGTCACCAAGTCCAACCTGATCCTCGGCATGGGCGAAACCCCCGAAGAGGTCACCGAGGCGATGCGCGACCTGCACGAAGCAGGCTGCGACATCCTCACCATCACCCAGTACCTGCGCCCTTCCCCGCGCCACCACCCGGTGGACCGCTGGGTCAAGCCGGAGGAATTCGTCGAGCACTCCAAGGTCGCCGAAGAACTCGGCTTCGCCGGCGTGATGGCAGGCCCCCTGGTCCGCTCCTCGTACCGCGCGGGCCGCCTCTACGCCCAGGCGATGACCCACCACGGCCGCGAAATCCCCGAAGCCATGGCTCACCTGGCCAAGGAAGGCACCGCCTCCCAGGAAGCCAGCTCGGTCCTGGCCCGCTTCGGCAGCTGACCTAGACTAAGGGTCCCCTCACCCCCTCGGAAGGACCCATGTCGAAGTTCGAGAACGTCTCCGTCAGCAAGAAGGCCAACGTCTACTTCGACGGCAAGTGCGTCAGCTACAGCCTCGAGATGCCCGATGGCGCCTCGGTGTCGGTCGGCGTGATCCAGCCGTCGTCGCTCACCTTCACCACCAGCGCCGCGGAGATCATGGAGTTGGTCGCGGGCCAGGCCGACGTGACGTTGGCCGGTACGACCGAGGCCGTCACCTACCGTGCGGGCGAGTCGTTCAAGGTGCCCGCCGACAGCTCGTTCGACATCGAGGTCGTCGAGACCATGCACTACGTCTGCTACTACGGCTGACGAACCGGAGCCGGGGCGACCAGAAACGGTCGCCCCGGTTCGCCGGGTCTACTTCACCAGGAACTCGTCCTTGTACAGCCGGTTGGGCCGCGGGGCAGTGGCCTCGCTCAATTCCACCTGAAAATCGCTCTCACGCTTGGTTCTCGGTCGGTAGCTGCCACCGAAGGTGACCATCACCGACCCGCCGACGCCGGTCGTACCGCGAACCGAATTGGTCTCGCGGCCCGCGTTGAACACCGTCGCCACATCGCGTCCGTCGTTGCCGACCGCGATCTGGCCGTCATGAAAGAACTGGACGAACGTTCCGTTGTCGGCGCCGACGGTTGCGGCGATCGTGTGACCCTTCTCCGGGTCGAGTTCGAACTCCGCATCGCACTGCTGACGCCGATCCACGGGCCCGCCCGTTCCGAGCGTGCGCCCGATACCGAGCAGCACAGTCTCGCCGAGCGCGTTGTGGCGCTCGCGTCCTTCTTCGGTCCACAGGTGGGTGGTCGACCAAACCTTCACGCGCCCGTCATCGAAAAGCGACACCCTGTCGTCGGTGCCGTTGCTGATCAGATATTTCGCACTGTTGGGGGCCATGTCTCCATCTTCCTCGCTTTCGCGCGCCGAAATCACCCGTTCGGGTGAGTCGATCGCCCATATCGCGCTGCGCGCCAGGTCAGAAGCTTTTGTGCGGTACGCCGACAGTGAGCCCACCGTCCACCACGAACTCCGCACCGGTCGAGTACGAGGACTCATCCGAGGCCAGATAGGCCACCAACGCCGACACCTCGTCCGGTTCGGCCGCCCGCGCCAGCGGAATCTGCAGGAAGTCCGCCGGAATCCCCTCGGTCATCGGCGTGGAGATCAGTCCCGGATGCACCGAGTTCACCCGGATGCCCTGCGCCGCGAGCTCCAGCGCCGCCGACTTGGTGAGCCCGCGCACCGCGAACTTCGTCGCCGTGTACCCGTGCAGACCAGGACTGCCCCGCAGCCCCTCGACCGAGGAGATGTTGACGATCGATCCGCCGCCGGCTTCCTTCATCGCCGGAACGGCCGCCTGCATCCCGAGAAACGTCCCGGTCAGATTGATGTCGATGATCCGCTGCCACTCGTCCAACGCGAAGTCCACCAGCAGATTCCCGTTGACGATGCCCGCGTTGTTCACCAGTACATGCAGCCCACCGAACTGCTCGACCGCGGCCCCCACGATCCCCGCCCACTGCTCCGGTTCGCGAACATCGAGGTGTCGATACGCCACCGCGTCGCCGAGTTCCTTTGCCACCGTGGCACCTTCGTCATCGAGCACATCCCCGATCACCACCGACGCTCCCTCGGCGACAAACCGCCGAGCATGCGCCGCCCCCATCCCCCGAGCGCCGCCACTGATCACCGCGACCTTGCCGTCCAACCGTCCCATGTCCGCATGCTCCTTCGTAGAATCGGGCCTCCTCACACCGTAGGAGGACCGCCCGTACGACAGGGCAATATCGCTAGAACACGTTCCAATTCTGCTCGATCAACGCGACGCCGACACAGACCGCCGATCAGCCCCGCGGCCGACCGGGATCAGCAGGCGATGTTGGCCGCGCCCGACGACTGGAACGAAATGTGCACGTGGTCATAGTGGTTCTGCGTCGAGCTACCGCGATCCTCCATGTAGGACCAGCCGTTGCCGTCGTTGTACCGCTGCTGCCAGATCACGTAGGTGACCCCGAACCGCGCCTTGTTGGCCAGCACGAAATCAGCGATCGTGTTGCCCAGCGCGGTGTTCGACGTCATCACGTCGAGCGCTTGCCCCGCACCGTGGTCGCCGTCGTAACGACCGTGCGCACCACCGATATCGGCGACTCCGAACATCTTCTGCAACAGGTTTCCGACCTGCGCCACATGCGGCAGAGTCCCGTTGAACTCCGTGCCGCACAACACCTTCACCTTCAGCGCCGACAGCGCCGCCATCTCGTCATCCGCCCGCACGATCGGCCCCGGCTGCGGCTGATCATTGGTCGGCGCGGCAGCGATGGGATCCGCCTCGATCGCCGAGGTCGTGTGCGGCTCCACCGAAGCCACGGTCTCGACCTCACCACCTGGCTTCAATGCCATCCACAGCATTCCGGGCACGGTCGCGGCGAGAGAGCACACGGCCAGCGGCATGCGACTTTTAGGAGCCGACGGTTTGCGATGCGAAGCAGGCACGATGTCAATCACCAGTCATTGTCGAGAGCAGGTCACCGCTAGATTACGAAATGGTCGCGGAAAAGTCACGCCCAGATACACACCAACAGTTGGACCAGCATGTATCACCCAACGCGATCCCGCAATCCTTCCGCCGCGTGTCGTTACAAAGACGGCCTGTCGCGCGCCGACCGATGCTCACATCCCCGGTTCAGCACACCCGGGGAGCAGTGATCGACCTCCCGGGATCCGCCGCAAATCCCGCCCGCGCACAAACCCATCGATCATCAGCGCGTTCCCACCATCCGGGGCCCGCTCGCGCAGACTCCTGATCGGCTCGTCAGCCGGAACGGTCCGCTGCGGTGGGTGGATTCGCCGCGGCCGAGTACCCGACACCTGACGACCGTCGCGCCGATGTCGGTGCCCCTTGCTACTTTTCGTGCGTTCGATCTCCACGAGCTCAGCGAGGACGCATGACCGCCGAAACCACATATCTCGAACTGTCCGACGACGCGGGCTCCTCGCACAAGTTCTACGAGGTGGTCGTCACCGGAACGCAGGTCAATATCCGCTTCGGCCGCATCGGCGAGCAGGGGCAGTCCAAGGTGAGCGCGTTCGCCACCGAGGACAAGGCCAAGTCGGCCGCGCAGAAGAAGATCGGCGAGAAGATGCGCAAGGGCTACGCCGCCGCCGTCATGGGCGCGCGCGAACGCCGCACCGTCACCCGCCGCAGCATCACCAGCCAGCGCTCCACCGCCAAGTCGGCTCCCGTGCTGTGGCGTTTCGACTCCGGCGCCGCCGCCTTCGGCATCTTCGTCGACGACCAGCGCTGCTGGGTCGGCAACGAGAACGGTGAGGTCTTCACCCTCTCCCCCGCCGGCGTCGTCACCAACAGCTACAAACTGCCCGACGCGGTCAAATGCATTGTCGCCGACGATTTCTGGATCTACGCGGGCTGCGACGACGGCCGCGTCTACGACCTGTCCGGCAAGGTCCCCCGCGCCGCCTACGACGTCTCCGCCGACGACGTCTACTGGCTCGACATCCACGACGGCATCCTCGCCGCCTCCGACGCCGCGGGCGGCCTGACCGTCATCGACCACGAAGAGGAATCCCTCTGGTCGGCCCGCAGCAAGGGCAACTCCGGCTGGATGGTCCGCGTCGACCCCACCGGCGTCTACCACGGCCACAGCGGCGGCGTCACCAAGTACCACCTGGAAACCGGTCGCTCCCAATGGAATTCGTCTACCCGCGGCGCGGTCCTGTTCGGCTGGCAGGAATCCGACACCGTCTACGCGGGCACCTCCCACAACCAGGTCGAGGAGATCACCAAGCAGGGCAGCGCCACTCGCACCTACCAGTGCGACGCCGCCGTCTTCTCCTGCGCCGCCTCCCCCGACGGCCGCTACGTCTTCGCAGGCGACTCCCACTCCTCGGTCTACTGCTTCGACGCCGCCGGCGCCCGCCTGTGGAAACTCGCCACCGGCTGCGGCTCCGCCTACTCCATGCAGTACCACGACGAAAAGCTCTACCTGGTCACCACCTCCGGCGCCCTGTCCTGCCTCGACGTCAGCGAATCCGCCATCCGCGACGCCGACCAGGGCGTCCTGCCCACCACCCGCTCGGTGAAGGCCCCCGAGTTCTCCGCCGTGGCCCCCAGCACCACCCTCGAACTCACCACCGACGTAGGCACCGGCGTCATCGTCGAATGCCTCCAGCACGGCGACTCGCTGCGCGTCCACGTCGCCTCCCCCGGCTACGACCCCGGCTGGAACGTCCAATTCCCCCGCGATATCCGCCTGGCCGGCGCCCGCTACGTCGTCGACGCCGTCTCCGAATCCGCCCGCGGCGGCTTCTACCGAGTTCGCGGCGACATCCGCCGCCTGGGCTGAGCCGGTGAACCGACAGCAGCAGCGTGCCGGAGCCGAGCTATTTCAGATGCCGGAGGGCGACCAACACGCTTCCCAGCGCCCTCACCAATGACGGACGCCTCGAAGTCCGGCGCCCCCGAACGTTCGCCGCCGAACCTCACTCGCAGTGGATCCGCTCTGTAGTCGACACAGCACCGATGGCTACCCTCGGCTTCAGTTGCGGATTCCTCAGACTTCGTCCGCCTCCGGGTTCAACGCCGCCAGGGTGACGAAGATCGGCACCCCCGGGTCCGTCAGGATCCCCCGTCCGCGCAGAAACGCATCGATCATCCCCCACACCAATTCATGTACCCGACTGACGAATTCACCGGAATCCGGTTCCGCGTCACTGAGCCACAGATCGGTGAGCACGATCATCACGCCGACGATCGCCCGCGCCAGATATTCGATCCCTTCGGCGTCCAGCGGAATCGAATCCGCCACCGCCCGGGCTCTTTGCGCGAAGCGATCCGACACCGCGTCGGCGAGATCGTACTGTCCCGCCGACCCCCCACGGTTCGCACTGGTCTGCGTCAGAAACCGGAAGACGTTGGGGTGGGCCAGGATTCCGGCGGCGTAATCGGTGAGCGCCCGATCGAGAGCGGCGTTGGGCGGTTGCAACAGCAGTGTCAGGTCGGTCCCCGTCGCGGCGAACGCCGAGTCGGCGAATCGCGCGCCGATAGCCGCATAGAGATCACCTTTGTCGGTGAACTGCCGATACAGCCGCGGTTTAGTGATCCCGGCCTCGACCGCGAAAGCGTCCATGCTCGGATAAGGCCCGTCACGATCGAGCACCCGAATCGCGGCGTCGACGATGACATCTCGGCTTACCGGCGGAGGTCGTCGACTGGCACGGGTCACGGTCGAAGACGATACACGTACCAGCAGTACGTTCGGACCTTTCGATGTGCAGTCGACAAGCCTCTCTTTACAGAAGGTACCCCGTACCGGCAGTATCGTTGAACGTACCGGCAGTACGAACTTCCGGACATCGCATCGAAGGAGACGGTCCGTGTCGGATGCCCTGCGCTAACTCACCGC
>JACIXH010000103.1 GCA_014360565.1 Nocardia sp. | reverse complement strand
CTCGCGCGGTCGGCTGATCAGCCACCGCGCGAGCCTTTTTCCCTCAGCAGTTGCAGTCGCACCCACAGCCGCCGCAGCAGCCGTCTTCACCCCCACAACTGCAGCAGTCCCCGCAATTGCCGCAGCAGTCTCCGCAGCTGCGACAGTCGCAGCGCTTGGCCCAGGCATCCTTCTGTTCGCCGGTGCACGGGCTGGTGTGGTCGACGCAGCACGCCATGCCGGTGCAGTAGACGCCGAGGACCAGCCCACCGGCTTTGAACGGGCCAGGCCGTTGCGGACGCCGTCCGGGTGGAGACGGGAACTCGTACGGCGAATGCTGTTGAGCGGTAACGGAAGTACGGCAAGCGTGCCCGGCCGCGATGCCGAGTCCTCGCCCCACGCCTCGCAGCAGGCTCGCCAGCGGATCGAGCAGCGCCCAGCGCACGGTCGGCAGCTGATCGAGTTCGGCCTCGGACGCTGCCTGGCGGATACGGGATTCGCTCTCGCGCAGCAGATCATAGGCACGAGGCATATCGGTGCCGGTGGCCTCCAGTGGATTGAAACGGCCACGGGCTCGATCGCGTTCGAGGTCTTCGATGGCATCGGCCAGATGCGCGATGCGGCCGACGTGGCGCCCGATTTCCCGCAGGGCCGCAACGTTTTCGGGACGGCCCGCCAGTGTCGCGGTGTGGCCGAAGAGAGTGGCGGCACAGAGCTGCGTCGGTCCGGTGAGTTCGTCGAGGGTGATCACTTCGACCATCGACGGCGGCGAAACTCGTTGCGCCGCACTCGGACCCTGCGCAGCCCTCGCGCGCGCCTCCACCGCGCCCTGTGTCGCGATCGCCGCCAGCATCGGCGCCACGTCCAGTCCGATTCGCGCGGCCTGCTCCCGCGCTCGTTCGGCCCACGTGTTCGACATCGCGCGCATCGGACGACGCGCTACAACGGAGATATCCCCATCGTCGACGTGGTCGCGAATCTTGGCCGCGCCCAACAGCAGTGACGCCATGGCGGCCAGCTGCACGCCCGGCGCGCTCGCGGCGACCACCGAAGCGCGCTTCATCCCGCGCAGCGGACACGGACCGGCGTTCGTGCGCGCACCCGCACTCGACTGCGCCTCAGTGAGCACGCTGAGCACGATCGCATCGGTATTGGTTGCCGCGCGGGCCAACTGACCGTGCCCGTCACGCAGACCCAGACACAGCCCGCACATGTGCGCTTGCCACTGCCCCGGATCGATGCCATATTTCGCCGCACCGTGCGCACACGGCTTCAACACACCGAACACTGCCACCCCGTCTGTCATGAAACGTCAACCGTGCAATATCGCAGGCCGACGGGGCTACCGCAACCGCTAGTCGGTCTTCTTGCGACCGGCCAGACCACGCCAGGCGAGATCGTCGAGCAGGTCGACCGCCTCCGCCACTTCGATCCGCCCGCTCGCGACCCGGTCGGCGATGGCCTCGCCCGCACCGATCACCGCCGCCGCGACCACCTCGAAATTCGTGCCGGGGTCGGCGTTCTTGGCGCTGGATTCCAGCAGTTTGGCGGTGAGCTCGATGACGCGCTCACGAGCGTTGTCGATTTCGGAGGCAAAGGTTTGCTGACCGATCGCCTGACGGTAGAGAACCTGCCAGGACTGCCGGTTGCGGTCGACGAAATCGAGGAAGCCCTCGAGCGCGGTGCGGACCTGTTCGTGCGGGGTCAGCTGCGGGTTGCCGGCGGGCGCGACGGCCTCGATGAAACGTAAGCCCTCGCGCTGGATGCAGGCGCGGAACAACTCGTCCTTGGAGCCGTAGTACAGGTAGAGCATGGGTTTGGAGATCTTCGCCTCGGCGGCGATCGCATCCATCGACGTGTCGTGGAAGCCTTTGCGCGCGAACACCTCGACAGCGGCATCGAGCATCTGCTGCTCACGAACCGCCCGGGGAAGTCGCTTGGTCCCGCCTGCCATCCACTCTCCTACCGCAGGGTGAACCACCTATCTTACTTGAAGGTAAGTTCACCTGCGCTCATTTGCCGCACAGTCGCCGGGTGCGATCAGCAGCCCAGCGCTACGCCCTTGTAGCGCGCCATCCGCAGTACGGAAGTGTCGACCCGGTCGGCGGGCAGTTTGCCACTAGCCACCGACTGTTCCAAACGGTCGAGTACCGAGGGCACCGCGTCGGAGCTGATCCACAGGGCGTTGTCGGCGCCCGCGACGAGGGTGGCCTCGACCGCGTCGGCGATCGACATCCGGGCGGTGATGGCCGCCATGCCGCTCAGATCGTCGGTGAAGATCGGGCCGTTGAACGGCGGGGCGCCGTAGCCCTTGCCCTCGCGCAGCAGCGACATCACGGCCGGGCTGATGCTGGCAGGCACGTCGGGCTCGGTCAGGCCGGGGACGTCGAGGTGGCCGACCATCACGGCCGCGCCGGAGTTCACCAGGTCGCGGAAAGGCACCAGGTCGGTGTTCTGCATCTGGTCCAGCGGCGGGGTGGTGACAGCGCCGGTGTGCGAGTCGCCAGAACCGGAACCGTGGCCGGGGAAGTGCTTGATCACCGAACCGAGGCCGACCTCGTTGGACGCGCGAATGTAGGCGCCGGCGTATTCGGTGACGACCTTCGGGTCGTCGCTGTAGGAGCGGTCGCCGATCACGCTGTCGGCGGGCTGGCCGCTCACATCGGTATCGGGCGCGAAATCGACGGTGACGCCGGCGTCTTTGAGCGCCTTCGACCTGGTCAGGGTGAACTGGTAGTACTCGTCCGGGGACTGGGTCTGTGCGATCTCACGCGCCGACGGCGCGGCGCCGATCACGTTCTTGGCGCGCGAGACACGCCCGCCCTCTTCGTCGATGGTCACCATGAGCGGCACCTTGGCCTGGGCCTTCACCGCGTCGAGCGCGCTCTTGTCCAGCAGGCTCGGGTCGGTCCAGCTGCCGATGAAGATGCCGCCGACCTGCTCGGAACTGACCACATTCGACGCGTCCGCCGAACCGGTGATGCCGACGGTCAGCAACTGGGCGAGCTTCTCGCGCTGCGAGAGTTTCCCGAGATAGTCCGCGCCACAATTACTTTGGACCGGAGTCCCCGACCCAGGCGCGCCGGATTCGCCGGGGGCAACCGACGAGGGGACGCCCGCGCTGCTCGCCGCGGGGGTCGTCTCGGTCGTCGAGGACCCTCCCGAACAAGCGGTGGCAACGGCGGCGAGGACTGCGAACACGACCACAGGCGATTTCCGCATGCGTTCCACGGTAGCTCGCTGCGGGCGCGAACCCCACCACGCGGTTGCGATTGATCCGTCCCGCGCAGGGGTAATCTGAGGAAAAAGCCGCTCCGACCAGTGCAGGAGGTCGTCATGGCATGCGATCGGATGCTCATCGCCTACGACGGTTCCGAACACGCCAAACGTGCCATCCAGTACGCGGGACGGTTCTTGACCGCCGAACGCGCGATCCTGCTCACCGCATGGGAGCCGATGGTGCGCCAGGCCGCGCGCATCTCCGGGCTCGCCGGGGTGATGCAGCCGGACTGGGTGCCCGACGAAGAGATGGAAGACATCGCCTACTCCGACGCCCGCAAGATCAACGCCGAGGGTGTGCACCTGGCGAAGCTGGCCGGAATCGACGCCGAACCACGCACCGCCGAGTGCACCACCACGATCTGGAACGCCATCGTGGATTGCGCCGACGAGCTCGATGTCGACATCATCGTCGCAGGTACACGCGGCGCCACCGGATTGCGGGCGCTGTTGCACAGCAGCGTGGCCGAGGCGGTTCTCAAGCACGGGCATCGGCCGGTCCTGCTGGTTCCGCCGGAGCAGTAGCGTTCGGCCTCGGTGGCGCGAGGCGCACAGTGAGAGTTCGATCGCTCTCACGGATCGGTACCGCTCGAGCGGCGTTATGGTCGAAGCACCATGAACGAATTCCTGCTCGCTCGACCCGGCTCGGTGCTGCGCACCTCGGGCGTTCGTGAGGTCTATTCGGACCCGCGGCACGCGGTGGCGACGCTGCGGGAGTGGCAGAGTTCGCCCGGCTCGGCGCAGCGTGACGACGACGTCGCAGCGCGGCGGCGCGCATCGTCGAACCCGCCGATGATCGTCGGGGCGCTCCCCTTCGACCCGCGCGAGCCCGCGGCACTCTGGCAGCCGGAGACCGTCCTGCACACGGCGGGGCCGTGGCGGCCCGCTGCGCTCCCGAACCTGCCCGCTGTGCGTGTGGTGGCCGAAATCCCCAGTGCGGCCGATCACGTCGCACGGGTGACCAAACTGGTGGAGCAGCTCGCCGACCCGGCGAACGAACTGCGCAAGGTGGTGGCCGCACGGTCCATGGTGCTCGAGGCCGAGGCCCCGCTCGACCCCGAGCTCTTGGCGGCGCATCTGTTGACCAGGCATCCGAATGCCGCGGTGTACGCGGTCGACCTGTCCGCGGCGGGTAGATCCGGCGAGACGCTGATCGGCGCGACACCGGAAGTGCTGGTCGCGCGGCACGGCGACCACATCAGCCTGCATCCGCTGGCGGGCACCCTCCCTCGCCGTGCCGATCCGGCGCAGGACGCGGCTCAGGCACAAGAGCTGTTGTCCAGTACCAAGAATCACGAGGAACACGCCTTCGTCATCGACTGGATCCGGCAACAGCTCGCTCCCGTCTGCGCCGAGCTGCGCATCCCCGACGCGCCCGAGCTGCTGAGCACCGAACAGGTCTGGCACCTGGCCACGCCCATCCACGGCGTGCTGCGCGACCCGTCGACCACCGCGCTGGACCTGGCGCTGCTGCTGCACCCCACGCCCGCCGTCAACGGCACGCCGTTCGCGGCCGCGCTCGACGCCATCACCACCGACGAGCCATGGCGCGGCTTCTACGGCGGCGCGGTGGGCTGGTGTGGCGACGACGGTGACGGCGAATGGGTCGTCGCGATTCGCGGGGGTGAACTATCGGCCGACCAGCGCGTACTGCGAGCCGGCGCAGGCGGCGGCATCGTGGCGGCCTCCGATCCCGTGGCCGAACTGGCCGAAACGACGGCCAAACTTCGCACCCTGCTCGTTGCCCTGCGTTGCGAGCTGCCCAACGACTGACCGAGGCCGGTACACCTGCTAGGTTGACCGGAGACAGGCCCCGACGTCGACGTATTGGAGTGCGCGATGAAGTTTGCTGTTCCGGCTGTTGCCAGCGCGGTCGGCGGCGCCCTGCTGAGCGCGATCGCCGTCTTCGCGATCACGGCAGCGGTGCAGCAGAACACCGCACCTTCGATCGACCGCAGCGGTGACAAAGACTCCTCGCTGCTCAACGCTCCTGAATACGGCAGCCGCTGAGGCCGACGCCCGCGCGTCGCGCCCCGCATCGGGGCAACCGGACAAGGCGCCACTGGGTTGGCGCTGGCTAGTCGGCTCGGTAGTAGCCGCCTTCGTACTGACCTTCGCGCAGGCGCCCGGCCTCACCGTCGCCGACACCAAGTACGACCTCGCGCAGAACCCCCTCGGTTTCCTCGCGCGGGCGTCGCACCTGTGGAACAGCCAGGCCACGATGGGCCAGGTCCAGAACCAGGCCTACGGCTACTTCTTCCCGCACGGCACCTTCTTCTCCGCGGGTCACCTGCTGCACCTGCCCGCATGGGTCACCCAGCGCATCTGGTGGGCGTTGCTGCTGCTCGCCGGGTTCTGGGGAATCGTCAAGCTGTGCGAAACGCTCGGCATCGGCTCGCGCGGCTCCCGGGTGATCGCGGGCATCGCGTTCGCGTTGTCGCCGCGGGTGCTCACGACACTCGGCTCGATCTCCTCGGAAACACTGCCGATGATGCTGGCGCCGTGGGTGCTGCTGGCTCCCGCAGCGCTCGGTGTCGCGGTGCGCGGGCGGCGCGCGGCGCGCGCGAAGTCAGACGAAGTCGCCGGAGATCGCGACGGCCCAGACCAGCGTCACGACCCTGCTGGTCGCCGAGATCGCAGTGAGACCGAGGGCGGAGCCGCTGATCAGGGCTCAGCAGCGAAAGACGGCCGGGGCGGTGGCGCGTTTCGCGGTGGTCCGCTCTCCCCGGCAGGCAGTGCGCTGGCACTGGCGTTGATGGGGTCGGTGAACGCGGTCGCGACGGTGGCGGCGTTCCTGCCCGCCGCGCTGTGGTGGGCTTCCTATCGACCGAATCGGCAGTGGTGGCGATTTACCCGGGCGTGGATTCCGCTGCTGGTGCTCGCCACGTTCTGGTGGGTCGTGCCGCTGCTGTTGCTCGGGAAGGTGAGTCCGCCGTTCCTCGACTTCATCGAGTCGTCCGGGGTGACGACGCAGTGGGCCGCGTTGAGCGAGGTGCTGCGCGGCACCGATAGCTGGACCCCGTTCGTCTCGCCGGAGCGAATCGCCGGCGCGGTGCTGGTGACCCAGCCTGCCGCGGTGCTCGCGACGGGATTGCTGGCCGCTGCGGGGATGGCCGGGCTCGCGCGCTCGTCGATGCCGTATCGAGGCAGGTTCGCGCTGATCCTGTGCGTGGGGCTGGCGGGGATCTGCGCGGGGTATGTCGGAACGCTCGGTGGGCCGTTCGCGGAATCGGTGCGGATCTTCCTCGACTCCGGCGGTGCGCCGCTGCGCAATGTGCACAAACTCGAACCGCTGATCCGGCTGCCGCTCGTGGTGGGTCTGGCACACCTGCTCGGGCGCGTGGCGCTGCCCGCTTCCGTACCGATGCCGGTGTGGCGCAGCTCTTTTGCCCATCCCGAGCGCGATCGGCTGGTCGCTGTCGCCGCACTGGTCCTCGCCGCGCTCACCCTCGCGACCTCGCTGGCCTGGACCGGCAGGCTCGCCCCCCGCGGCGCCTACGACCGGGTACCCTCCTACTGGACCGATACCGCCGACTGGCTGGCCGACAATGCCGCCGACACTCGCGCGCTGGTCGTGCCCGGCGCGCCGTTCGGCAGCCAGATCTGGGGACTCACCCGCGACGAACCACTACAGGCCCTGGCGAAAACCCCGTGGGCCGTGCGCGATTCGGTGCCGCTGAACCCACCGGGCACGATCCGCGCGATGGATTCGGTGCAGCGCCTGATCGCCGATGGCAGGCCGTCGACCGGCCTCGCCGCCACCCTGGCAGACCAGGGCATCGGAATCCTGGTGCTGCGCAACGACTTGGACCCTGAAACCTCGCGTTCGACGCGGCCGATGCTTGCGCACCGCGCGATCGAGGGTTCGCCGGGACTGACCAAGGTGACCTCGTTCGGGGCGCCCATCGGGCCGCGCGCGGCGGACGCGGGTCTGGTGGTCGACAACGATCTGCTGCCCGCTTACCCGGCCGTGGAGATCTACCGGGTCGACGTGCCACCGCCCGGCACACCCGTCGACGTACGCAGCGGCACCGGCGCGCCGCCCGCGTTCCCCGGCGCCTACACCGTCGCACTGGACTCGGCGCCCGTCGTCCGCGGCGGTCCCGAAGTTCTCGAACGCATCCGCCGAGACGGGGAGAACCCGACGGCGCCGATACTTCTCGAGGCGGATGCGCAGCGCGCCGGGTTACCCCCGCGTCCCGTACTGCTGACCGACACTCCGATGGATCGAGAATCCGACTTCGGCCGGGTCGACAACCACAACTCCGCGGTCCGCGCCGCCGACGACGCACGGCGCACCCACAATCTGGTCCCCGACTACCCGGTCGACGGCGCCGAACTGGTGCAGGGGCAATGGTCGGGCGCGAAGGTCACCGCATCCAGCTCCGCCGCCGACGCCACCCAGATCGGCGGCGCCGCACCCGGCAGTTCGACCGCGGCGGCCGTCGACGGCGACCCGAGCACCGCGTGGATCAGCAATGGTTCCGAATCCGCACTAGGACAATGGATTCGACTCGATCTCGACGAGCCGATCGCCAACGGCTCGCTTCGCTTCACCACCACCGGGGCGGCGCTGGGCGATCCGGTGAAGTGGGTCGAGGTCCGCACCTCGCGCGGCACGGTGTCGGCGCGGATCACCGAACCCGGTGCGCCCGTGTCTGTCGCGTTGCCCGCCGGTAAGTCCGACTGGGTGATGATCAGCGCCGCCCGCACCGAAACCGGCACGCGGGGTGGGCAATTCGGGATCAGCGAACTCACCCTCGACGACTACTCGAATCGGGAAGCGCCGCAACGCGTGGATATCCGGCACCGCGTCGTGCTGCCCGATGTCGCGCCGGGAACCATGGTCAGCGGATGGGATCTCGGGCAGGAATTCCCCGGCCGGGCAAGCTGTTTCGATGGGCCCGACCGTGTGCACTGCAGCAAAGGACTCGGGCTGCCCGCAGAGGAACCCGGCATCTTCGGGCGCACTCTCGCGGTGCCGGAGCCGCTCACGGTCGGCACCGACCTCACCGTGCGCACGCGTCCCGGGCCCGCACTGGAGGCACTGCTCACCGACCCGACCAGGCCGGTGGCGCGCGGTAAGGCCGATGTCGCCGACCTGCGCGGCGCCGCCTTCGCCGCCACCGACGGCGACCCGAAGACCACCTGGACCGCGCCGGAATCCACCGTGCGCGGACTCGCGGGCGGCAAACCCACACTGGTACTGGAACTTCCGGAGCCCGCGCTGGTGACCGGGCTCGACATCACCACCGCGCTCGGCGGCTTGCCCGCGACAGCCACCTCCGTCGCGGTGAACCTGGGCAACGGCCCGCAGATTCGCGAACTGCCCGAGCGCGAGCACGGCGAACCCGCTCGGATCTCGCTGTACCCCACCGAAACCGACCGCGTCGAGATCAGTATCCAGAGCTGGAACGAAGTGCTCGACCGCACCGCACTCGGCTTCGTCCTCACCCAGCCAGCCGGCCTGGCCGAAGTCGACGTCCTCGGCCCGGAGTACCCCGCGCCCGCCCCCGGCGACCGGCTCATCACCGTCGGCTGCGAGGCAGGGCCGGTGATCGCCATCGGCGGGCGGGCCGTGCACACTACGATCACCGCTACTGCCGACGAACTCCGCTCCGGCACACCGGTTTCCGCGCGCCCGTGCGCCGAGGACGCGGCCGACATCGGGCTGCTTCCCGGGCACCCCGACCTCACCGTCGTGCCCACCGAACTGTTCACCGTCGACCGCGTACGCCTGCCCCGAACCGACCCCTACCCCGGCGCACCCGCTCCCACCGACGCGATTTCCGGCGAACCGGAGTCGGACCTGCCTCCCGAAGCCGCATCGGACAGCCCTGCCGAACCCGGCGAAGCCCCGGCGGACAACCCCGCCGAACCCGGTGATCCATCGGCTGTCGCGCCAGGGGATGCCGGGCCGGCCGAGCCTGGAAAGGACACTCAGCTGCTGGTCCTGCCGCTGAGCACCAATGTCGGCTGGCAGGCGCACACCGCCGACGGGCGGGAACTGGAACCGCTCGTCGTCGACGGCTGGCAGCAGGCATGGCTCGTTCCCCCTGGAACCAGCGGGGAGATCACCGTGTCGTTCCCGGCAGACCGCTGGTACCGGCTGTCGATCTTCGGCGGGCTGTTGTTGCTGATTCCCCTTGTGCTGCTTGCGATTCCTCGTCGTCGGCCGCTGCCCACCGTCGGGCCCGCGCCGGGTACCTGGGGCGTGCGCTGGGCCGCGGCGGTGGGGCTGACCAGCGTGATCGCGGTCATCTCCGGGCCGTTCGGGGTGGCGTTCACGCTGATCGCTCTGGCGTGCAGCCACTTCCGGACCGAGGCGACCGCTCGGACACTGCCGTGGGTCGCGGGTCTCGGCACGCTGATCTCGGCGGCGGCCTTGTCGACGGGGACCTGGCGCTCGGGCAGCGAATACATGGGTGGATCGCTGTGGGCGCAGGCGCCGGCGGTCATCGCGGTCATCGCGGTGGCGGTGGCGGCACTCCCACGCAGGCGCTGACAGCGACTCAGCGCACCGGCGAACTCTCGATGGCCGACTCCCGTTCGACGCGCGCAGCCGTGGCCCGCCGATCCCACTGTGCGGCCCAGCGGCGCGCCGGTTCCTCGATCAGCGCGAAGCTCGCGGCGGCGAGCGGGAGCGTGAGCGCGGTGGTCAATGTGATCACGTAGAGGAAGTGGCCGTTGAACGGCAGGATGCCGAAGACCGGGAAGACCACGGTGAGCACCACCAGGTGCCACAGGAAGATCCCGTAGGACCAGCGGCCGAGAATCGCGGCGGTTCTCGATTCCAGCCAGCGATGGGTTTTGCCGGGCTTGCGGATCACCAGGGGCGCCATCAGTCCGAAGCCGATGATCGTGCCGAGCACCATCTTCATCGCGTACTGCCACGGCTGCGCCCGTTCGAGACCTGCCGGACCACCGAATTCGGTTGCCGAGAGCACCAGCGCCGCCAGCGCCAGCGCCCACATCAGCGACTGATTCGACAACAGCCGAGCCCACCGCACACCCGGCCGCACCAGGTGAATCAGCTCCGCGAGAACCATTCCGGCGGCGAACCACGGCAGATAGGCGGGCAACCAGTTGTCGGCGTGGATCGCGTCGGGCGTCGGGACCGGCCACAGATTCCAGGTCAGACTCACCGCCATCAGCCCGCACAACACCGGCACCCGCCATCGGGCCGCGGGCCCGCGCAGCCGCACGATCAGCCACGCCAGCAGCGGTAGGACCAGGTAGAAGGCCATTTCCACCGAAAGGCTCCACATCTGGGTGAGCCCGTCGGTCAACGTCAACGGCACGAACACCTGCAGCAGGCCCAGATTCGACACCCATACCCGCAGGTTCGCCGAATGCGCCGCGCCGGGGAGCAGCAGCAGCACGAACACCACGACGACCCAGTACGCGGGCATCACCCTGGCCACCCGGTGCAGCAGATAGCGCGAGGTCCTCGGCGCGCGGCCGAGACCGTGCGCGGCCGCCGCGTGCGGACGCCACAGCAGGAAACCGGACAGTGCGAAGAAGATCGCGACCGCCATATCGAAGCGTTCCAGGATCGGGCCGAGGACCGGTGTCCGGCTCGTTCCGGTCTGGAAAGCGACGTGCGTGACCAGCACGCCGAGCGCCGCCATTCCACGCATTCCCTCGAGGGCTGGAATGAAGGTGCGTGGCGGCGGAACGGGGGCGGTGGCGGTCGTCATCGGGGTCCAGTCTGCCGTGTCGGCGATTTCCGCGGCACAGCACCGCACCTTCGGGGCCTGGGCTGTTAGTGTCGGGGCTCACGAGCGCCTGTGGTGCTGTACCAGACCACCGGGCCATCCGTGTCCGAACGACGAGGAGAGTTTGCATGGCACTGAGTGCCGGTACCAGAAGAACGGTCGCCTGCGTGCTCGTGGGTCTGGGCGCGGCATTACTCGTCGCCGCGCTGATGATCCCCACCTACACGGTGAGCAAAGTCGCCAAGACTCCACTCGACCTCGAGATCACCACGATCGCGGAGAACGTGCCGGGCGAGGAAAGCCTCGTTCTCGACTCCAAGTCGCTGACCTCCGGTGACGGTGCCGCCGTCGTGAACAAGGATGTGCCGCTGGTCTCCCAGCGTTTCGTCACCGTCGAGGAGCCCTCCGACGCCGACGAGATGACGCTGCAGGCAGGTCAGACGCTGCGACGCACCGACGTGCAGGGCGACACCGGCCTGCTCACCGCCGCCATCGACCGCGTCACCATCTCGCGCACCACCGGCATGCCGGTGGACACCGAACCCAACGGGTCGATCGCGGTGACCGTGAACAAGGACGGCAGCGTCATGGAGCCGGTGCAGCACACCGGCATCGGCTACCGCTTCCCGATCGGCACCGAGAAGAAGACCTACCCGTACTTCGACATCAACGTGCGCAAGTCCTTCGACGCGAACTTCATCGAAGAGACCGAGATCAACAGCATGAAGGTGTACCGGTTCCAGATGACCGCGCCGGTCACCAGCACCTGGGACGTCGTCCAGTCGCCGACCAACCGGCTCACGCTGCCCGCCGCCAAGTGGGGCGTGGAGGGCGGCGACGCCCCCGTCACCATGACGCGCTACTACACCAACGTGCGTGACCTGTGGGTCGAGCCGCAGACCGGCACGGTGATCAAGGGTGGCGAGTCGATCCACCTGTTCTACGCGCGCTCCGGTGACAAGCCCGAGGTCACCGCGCTCAAGTCGCACATCGTGTTCGACGAAGCGACTGTCGAATCGCAGATCGCCATCGCCGAGGAGAACACCGACAAGCTGTCGTTGTTCGGACGCGTGGTGCCGATCGTGTTCGGCGTGCTGGGTGTGCTGGCGCTGCTGGCAGGCTTGCTCCTCGGATTGCGTGGCGGCGGCACTCCGGCGCATGCCAGTCCCCGTGGAACCCGCCCCGCGCCTGCGCCCGATGCCGCGCCCGGCAATGCCGGTGCCAGTCGCTGGGACGGCGATGACGCGCCGACTACTCAGTTCCCTCGCGGGGACTACGACGCTCCCACCGAGCAGATCGATATCGACAAGCGTCCCTAGACAGACTCGAAACACGACAGCCCCGGTCTTCGGCCGGGGCTGTCGTGTTTTCGGCGGCGGACGCGTCGTAGGGCGGTTTCAGATGTGCGCGGCATGCGCCGGGTGGGTGCGGGCTGCGCGCAGGACCACGACGGCGACGATCGTGGTGGTGATGGCGGCTACCGAGACGGCTGTGGTGATCAACGTTTCGATGGTGCGGGCGAAGGCGAGCATCAGGGTGATCTCGATGGCGAGGCCGATCCAGGTGACGGCGGCCAGGGCGGTGCGTTCGACCGCGATCGCCGAGAGCAGGGCGCCCTGCAGGACCGCCAGGATCGCGCCGTGCAAGGCGAACAACCACAACATGCCCTGAATGGGTGCGTAGTCGGCGCCGGCGAACAGTGGGGCCAAGGGAGCGGCCAGTGCGGCGCCGATCACCGCGATCACCCCGATTACCGACAGGACCGACAGTGCGTCGCGGATCGCGCGGGCCGAGTGGGTGGGCTGGGCCATGCGCGGATACAGCACGACGCCGACCGCTTGCGGCAGCCAGAACGCGATCTTGGTGGCGATGGTGCCCAGCGAATAGCGGCTCGCATCGATCTCGTCGAGGACGATGCGGACCACGATCAGGTCTACCGACGACAGCGCCATCAGCGCCGCTTGCACCTGGACGGCACGCAACACCGGCATGACGCCGACCGACTCGCCGTGCGGTGGCGAGGCATTCGCTGTCTCGCGGCCTGCCCGCTTGTGCTCATCGGATCGCTTCGCGCCGAACTTCGATCGCAGTGCCGGTTCACGGGCACCCGCCGGGTCGACCGGCTGATCCGCCACCTGCGATCGGGCGACGCGACCGGCCACGAATGCGGCCCCGACGATGCCTACCGCGCCCGCCCACAACGCACCGGCAGCGCCGCCGCCAAGGGCGAGCGCGAGCAGCGCAGGTGCCACCCGCGCCGTGCCCGCCATCCCGAGCACGGTGGCGAGGGCTCGGAAGTTGTTGCCGCCCTGGAGGATTCCTTGCTCTCCGGAGAGGATCACCAAGACGGGAGCCGCACCGAGCGCGGCGGCCGCAGCCCACACCCCGACATTCAGCACCCCGGCCACCACCGGAATCAGCACCACCGCGACCGCGGCGACCAACGCCGCGCACCGCCACATCATCGCCCGCACCGCCCGCAGCGACGCCCCGCGCACCACCTCTCGAGCGACCACATTCTGCATGGCCAGGGCCGGGACGGCGCACAGCAACTGCACTGCGAGCAGGCTCGCGAACTCGCTGTACCCCTCGACGCCCAACCAGCTCGCTGCCAGCAATTGCAGCAGGTAGCCGGCGACGTTGGCGGTCATCGCGCCGGCCGTCACCCAGGTCAGATCGGCGACGACAGGGGGGCGGCGGACTGAGGACACGCCCCATCGTCGCACCTCACTGTGTTCGCTATCACGCCTACCCCGAAAATGTGAGTCCGAGCGGACTCACCTCGAGCCGTTCCGCGTCCGAACAGCACCTATCCGCCCCCGGCCACGAGCGCGCCCGACGGAACGTAAGGTGCGTGGACGTGACGAGTAGCGGGCGTGCGAGGGCCTTGGTGGCCGGATACTGCGCACTGCTCACGATGATCATCATCGGCCCGCTCGCCGGATCCGGCTATCTGCTGCTGCGCGACGCGGTGAGCACACCTCGTTCCTTCCTCACCGACTCCGCACTCGGCTTGGGCGCCGCCGCGCCCCGCGCGGTCCCGCAGGACGCCTTGCTCGCCGCGCTCTCACCGGTGCTCGACGGCGGGCTTCTCGTGAAGGCGATCCTGATCGTCGCGCTGTGGTCGGCCGGATACGGGGCAGCGGTACTCGCGCGACGTTTCGTCTCCGCTTCCACCGGAGCGCAACTGGTGGCCGCGACGCTCGCGCTGTGGAATCCCTATGTCGCCGAACGTCTCCTGCAAGGCCATTGGAGCCTGCTCGCCGGTTACGCAGCTCTTCCGTGGACTGCTCTCGCCGCCACACACATTCGAACAACCAGGCGTACGGAATCCGCCGGGGGCATCAGCTCACCTCGGCCCGGCACTGACAAGTCACCTACACCCGGCCCGGCAGCCGAAGCACACCAGGCCGCGACCCCCCGGCGCTTCGGGTTCGCTTGCCGCACCGGCTCTCTCGGTGCCTGGGCCGCGCTGACGGCCGGTTTCGCCGCAGCCGGGTTGACCCCGACCGGTTCGTTGCTGGCCGCCGTCATCGGGCTCGCCCTGATCGGACGACGATCCTTCCTCCCCGCCACTGTGCTCTGGATCGCGACCTGTGCGCCCTGGCTGACCGCGACCGCGCTCGGGTCGGGAGCCGAACCTTCGGACCCCGCCGGCGTCTCGGCTTTCGCGGCGCGAGCCGAACCGTGGCTCGGCACGCTCGGCAGCCTCGCCGGGCTGGGCGGGATCTGGAACGGCGAGGCCGTACCCGCGAGCCGCACGACCCCGCTCGCCCTGGTCGCCACCCTGTTGCTGCTCGGCATCGTCGCCTTCGGCGTGCGCGCGGTGTGGGCGCTCGGGCGTGACGGACGGGCCCTGCTGGTGATCTCGGCGGTGGCGATCGTGCTGCCCGCCCTCGGCGCGACCAGTTGGGGGCTGACGGCCGGAGAATGGCTGGTAGTGCACGTTCCCGGCGCCGGGCTGCTCCGGGATACGCAGAAATACGTGGCATTGGCGATGCCCGCCTACGTACTGTGCGCGGCCGCCGCGTGCCGAACGGTTGCCACGGCGAGCCGCCGACTACTCACCGGTGGGCGGCCGAGCCGGAGCGCGGATTCAGCTGACGCCGGAATGCCCGCCACCGCAACCCTTTTCATCCTCCTGCTCGTCCTCCCACTGGCCGACCTCGCGTGGGGAGTCGGCGGCGCCATGCGCCCGGTCCACTACCCCGCCGGCTGGCAACAGGTCGTCGACCACATCGATGCTCCCGGCGACGTAGCCGTTCTGCCCGTCGGCATGTTCCGCCGATTCCCTTACAGCGGAACAGCTCCCGTCCTCGACCCAGCCCCGCGCATCCTCCCCAACGATGTCCTGCAAACCGGCGAGCTCCGAGTCCGGGGCTACGCGGTAACCGGCGAAGGCAACCGCGCCCGCACAGTCGAGCAAGCCCTGCTCCGAGGCGTCCCATCGACGGAGCTGGCCGCCCTCGGCGTCGGCTGGATCCTCGTAGAACGCACCACCCCCGGCCAACTCGGCACCTCCGAAAACACCCTCACCACAGCAGAACTGAAATACCAGGACCACGACCTCGCCCTCTATCGCATCCACTCCCCCGCCCTGCTCGACATCGCCGCCCCCGCCCAACGCCGAATCTCCGCCGCAGCTCACATTCTCTGGGCTTTCCTCCTGCTCGCCGGCCTGACCACCGCGGCACTACACCCCTCAGCGGGGTGTCGCCCGGCGAGCCAGCCGGGGTCGAACACCATGCGGTCGGCCTCGCCGAGATAGAGCCGACCGAGCGGACACAGCTCTGCTGATGGTTCGCCGACCTGTCAGCGCCCGACGGAATATGCCGCGAGCTAGACCCGGGCCGAGGAGACCAATCCGCTGATGTTTTCGCCGCGAGCGGCTGCGGCGAGGACTTCGTAAACACCGGCGCCGGTCTGTTCCCAGGAGAACTCGCCTGCTCGGGCTCGCGCCTTCTCACCCATGACCAGGCGGGTATCCGGATCGGCCAGGAGGTCGGCGGCGGCAGTGGCGAGGGCGGGGGCGTCGTCGACCAGCAGGCCGGTGACGCCGTCGACGATGGAGTCGGTGAGGCCTCGGGAGCTGCGGTAGCCGATGGTGGGAACGCCGTGCTGGGCGGCTTCGATGACGGCTAGGCCCCAGCCTTCCTTGCGGGAGGGCATCACATGGACCCAGGCGGTCGAGAGGATCTGGTGCTTGCGGCGTTCGTCGACATGGCCGTGGAAGGTGACCGCGTCGGCGATACCGAGGGCGGCGGCGCAGTCGCGCAGGTTGGGGGCCCACCAGCCGTCGCCGATGACGTCGAGGTGCACGTCGGGGAAGCGTTCGCGCAGGTGGGCGACGGCGGTGAGGGCGTCTTCGATCTGCTTGTGTGGGACCAGGCGCGACAGGACCGCGACTCGCGGGTGCTCGGCCCGGGTGGCGTCCGCGCCGGGGACGACCTCGGCGGGGACCGGTTCGGCACCGTTGCGAACCACGGCGATGCGGTCGCGATCCACCCCGAGCGCCGACAGTTCCTCGGCCGAGGGCAGCGACACGGTGAGGTACTGGTTGGCGCGGTGCACACGCGGGGAGAGCGTGGATTCGATCCACCAGCCGATCCGCCCGACCAGGCGACCGGCGACCGGCCACTGTTCGCGGTGCCCGTGATGCACCAGCACTACCGACGGCACGCCCGTGGCGGTGGCGAAGAAGGGGATGCCGTTCTGGGTGTCGATCACGACGTCGGGGCGCAGGCCCTTCAGCGGGCCGAAACCGAGCCGACCGGCCACGATAGCGGCGAGGGCGCGGGGGTAGACGGTGAAGCGCCCGCCCGCGCGACTGATGTCGATTCCGTCGATCCGCTCGCGCCGGGGCGCACCGGGGTACCCGGCCGTGCGCAGGGTGACCTTGATGCCGCGCGCGGCCAGTTGCGCCCCCACTTGTTCGAGATACCGCTCGCTGCCGCCACCCTGTGGGTGCCCGGTGTCACGCCAGCAGAGTAGGAGGACTTCACGCACGGTCGGGTCTCGCAATCGGTTCGGTGGCAGACAAACGTCGGCCCCCACCCTAGCGGGTGTGCTCTGCGCAACACCGTCCTATCGGCAGTGTCCGCCCAGATCGAACAAATCGCGTCGACCAGCCTCGACCCGGTCGAGGCATCCCGACCAGCCCGATGAATCCGCCCGCTCCATCGACCACTCTCCCAGCCCGGGGCGGCCGTCGAACTGTCAGCCACAACCGGCCGCCCCTACCGAACGCGCCCTCCCAACGCCCCCACCACCAGCCGCGCCCGAATGGGCTGCCCATAAACTCTGCCCCGTGTCGACCGCCACCCCGCAGAGAACCGAGCAGACCGTCGCGCGCCGCGACCGATCCCGGTTCGCGCGCCGGGCCACCCTGCGCCGCTCGCTGCGCCTGCTCACCAGCTTCCGCTTCGAGCAGACCGACCCGGCCCGCTTCTACGGCGGCATCGCCACCGACAGCGCCGCGCTGATCAGCGACTTCTATGCCGACATCACCGGTCGCGACCTCGCAGGCACCGTCGTGCTCGATGTCGGCGGCGGCCCCGGCTACTTCGCCGACGAGTTCACCGCGGTGGGCGCACGCTACGTCTCGGTGGAGCCGGACCCGTCGGAGATGCACGCCGCCGGGCTGCGGGTATCGGGCTCGGTGCGCGGATCCGGGATGGCATTACCGTTTCGCGACAACGCCTTCGACGTCTGCTTCTCCTCCAACGTCGCCGAGCACGTGCCACAACCGTGGCTGATGGCCGACGAGATGGTGCGGGTGACCAAGCCCGGCGGCCTCATCGTGTACTCGTACACGGTGTGGCACGGACCCTTCGGTGGTCATGAGACCGGCCTGTGGCACTATCTGGGCGGCGAGTACGCGGCCCGGCGGTACCGGCGCAAGCACGGACACGAACCGAAGAACAGGTTCGGCCGCTCACTGTTCGCGGTGACGGCGGCAGACGGACTGCGCTGGGCGGCAACGACTTCGGCCGACGTGCGGACAATATTTCCGCGCTATCACCCGCGCTGGGCGTGGTGGCTGGTCCGAATTCCGATGGTTCGCGAGCTACTCGTCAGCAACTTGGTCGTGGTGGCCGCGAAAGTCTGATCACGCCAGCCAGCTCAAGCGCCGCGACCTCCGCATCGGCTCGGGCAACACCCTGACCCACGGCGATTCCTGAATCGCCAGGCCTACGGTCTCCAACGTGGTCAGGCCGACCTGATCGGCAAGCGCGCCGACCATCGCAACCGCCTCAGCGGCCTGGATAGCGGCAGTCGCCTGTTCGATCGTGAGTGTGCGGCCGGGCAGGAATGAGACAACCCATCCGCCACTGCCCACACTTTTCGCTTGATGGTCGGTCTGGTCGCTGGTCATCAACGATCGGCCGATCACTTGCACAGCCATGAGTCGGTCTCCCCAATTCGCTGTTAATGTCCGATGAATCGAGCGAGCTGATCAGTAGCTAAAGCATCCCCTTTTCACCGGCGGAACGCAATAGTGCGTTTCCCCGAAAAGCGAACCGACAGGTTGGAATTCACCGACTTCACAGTCGTTGCGCCGCAGCGAATTAGAACAGGTTGCAGACAATTCGAGCGCAAAACTGTAACGTGTTCTCATGCACTACGACAGTCTGTTCATCGGCGGGAAGTGGACCACCCCGGCCGGTAGTGACCGCATTTCGGTTGTCTCCCCCGCAACGGAGGAGACCGTCGGCAGCGTGCCCGCGGTAACGAACGCCGATGTCGACGCCGCGGTCGCCGCGGCGCGCGACGCGTTCGACAGCGGGCCGTGGCCATCCACTGATCCACTGGAACGAGCTGAGGTACTCACCAAGGTCGCCCGGCTGATCGAGCAGCGTTCGCCGGAACTGGTCGCCGCGCTCACCGCGGAGATGGGTGCACCGCCGTTAGCGGCCTTGACACTCAACCAGATTCCCGCCGTCGCCGCGTTGGACGCACTCGCCGAGCTGGCGAAGACGTTCGCCTGGAACGAGACTCGGGTCGGCCTGTTCGGAACCTCGCGCGTCTCACGGGAACCGCGCGGTGTCGTCGCCGCGATCACGGCCTGGAATGTGCCGCTGTTCCTCGCCGCGAACAAGCTCGGGCCCGCGTTGCTGGCCGGCTGCACGGTCGTCCTCAAGCCCTCGCCGCTGACTCCGTTGACCGCGAACATCCTCGCCGACATCTTCACCGAAGCGGGCCTTCCGGACGGCGTGCTCTCGGTGCTGCCCGCCGAAGCCGAGGCCAGCGAATACCTCGCAGGCCACCCCGGCGTCGACAAGGTGACCTTCACCGGCAGCACCCCGGTCGGCCGGAAGCTGGCCGCGCTGGCCGGCGAGCAGCTCAAGACGGTCTCGCTCGAGCTCGGCGGCAAGTCGGCCGCGATCGTGCTGCCCGATGTCGACCTGGCCGCGAGCATTCCTGTGCTCGCGTTCTCCGGCCTGATGAACAGTGGGCAGGGTTGCGTCGCGCAGACGCGAATTCTCGCGCCCCGCAGCCGCTATGACGAGATCGTCGAGGCGTTGGTCGCGCATGTGAAGACCATGCAGACCGGCGACCCGACCGATCCCGCGACCCAGCTCGGCCCGCTGATCAGCGAAAAGCAGCGTGAGCGCGTGGAGAGCTACATCGCCAAGGGCAAGGCCGAAGGCGCGCGACTTGTGCTCGGCGGCGGCAGGCCCGAGGGCGTGGAGCGAGGCTGGTTCGTCGAGCCGACGATCTTCGCCGACGTCGACAACGCGAGCACCATCGCCCAGGAGGAGATCTTCGGCCCGGTGCTCTCGGTGATTCCCTACGACACCGAAGACGAGGCGATCGCGATCGCCAACGACTCCGACTACGGGCTCGCCGGTTCGGTGTGGACCACCGATATCGAGCACGGCGTCGAGGTCGCGGCCAGGATCCGTACCGGCACCTTCGCGATCAACTGGTACGCCTTCGACCCCACGGCGCCGTTCGGCGGCTACAAGGACTCCGGCATCGGCCGCGAGAACGGCCCGGAAGGGCTCGACGCCTTCTGCGAACAGAAGTCGGTCCTGATGCCCATGGGCTGGACCGCCGAGTAGCCCTGCGATACGGGCCTGCGGTCGTCACTCTGGCATGACAACCCGCAGGACCGGCTGCGCAGCTACCTCCCCCCGGGCAGGCAGGTCGACGACCTCGACCCGCCAGCCCGGGGGCAGCACCCGTTGTAGGCGCCCCGCCACCCGCTGTAGGGGCG
>JACIXH010000102.1 GCA_014360565.1 Nocardia sp. | reverse complement strand
CCCCCTGGCCTACCTGCCGGTCGGCGTCCCCTTCGAGGACATGGCCGACGCCGCCACCAAGGACCCCGCCGGGTTCACGGTCCGCGCCCGGGAGTCGATGGCCCGGCACGTCGAGGCCATGGTCGGCTTCCAGGACGCCGGGGCCGAGGTCTTCGACTACGGCAACTCCATCCGCGGCGAGGCCCAACTCGCCGGATACGACCGCGCCTTCGCCTTCCCCGGCTTCGTCCCCGCCTACATCCGACCCCTCTTCTGCGAGGGCAAGGGCCCCTTCCGGTGGGCCGCGCTCTCCGGCGACCCCGCCGACATCGCCAGGACCGACAAGGCCATCCTGGAACTCTTCCCGGAGAACGAGTCCCTCGCCCGCTGGATCAAGCTGGCCGGGGAGCGGGTCCACTTCCAGGGCCTGCCCGCGCGCATCTGCTGGCTCGGCTACGGCGAGCGCGACAAGGCCGGTGAGCGGTTCAACGACATGGTGGCCTCCGGTGAACTGGCCGCGCCCGTCGTCATCGGCCGCGACCACCTCGACTGCGGCTCCGTCGCCTCCCCCTACCGCGAGACCGAGGGCATGCTCGACGGCTCCGACGCGATCGCCGACTGGCCGCTGCTGAACGCCATGGTCAACGTGGCGTCCGGGGCGTCGTGGGTCTCCGTCCACCACGGCGGCGGCGTCGGCATGGGCCGCTCGATCCACGCCGGTCAGGTGACGGTCGCCGACGGGACGGCGCTCGCGGGCGAGAAGATCCGCCGGGTCCTCACCAACGACCCCGGCATGGGCGTCATCCGGCACGTCGACGCCGGATACGACATCGCCGAGTCGGTGGCGGGGGAGCGGGGCGTGCGGGTGCCGATGCGCGAGGGTGGCGACGCGTGAGCTTCCACCGCATGTGGACGGAGCTGCTGCCGGTGGGCCGCAGCTCCGCCTCCGGCGGCTACCGCCGCTTCGCCTGGACCGCCGCCGACGCCGAGTGCCGGGCCTGGTTCCGGGAGCAGGCCGAGGCGCGGGGGCTGGCGTACGAGGCCGACCGCAACGAGTGCATGTTGGGGAGCGCGTGCTCGCGCTCGCTGACGGGATGGGTGGTCATGCGGCGGGCGAAGTCGCCTCGGCATTGATGATCGCCGCGCTGGCACCGCTCGATCAGGCAGCCGGCGGCGATGTGCTGGCTCGGCTGGAAAACGCGGTGCTGCAAGGCAATAGCGCGATCGCTGAACACGTCGGGCGCAGTACCGAGACGGCGGGGATGGGCACCACGCTCACCGCGCTGCTGTTCGAGGGCGCTCGCTTCGGGCTCGCCCACGTGGGTGACTCACGCGCTTACCGACTGCGCGGTGCGCAGCTGTCCCAGCTCACCCACGACGACACCTTCGTCCAATCTCTGGTCGATGGCGGGTACATCACTGCCGAGGAGGCTCGGACTCATCCGCGCCGCTCGGTGATCCTGCGCGCGTTGACCGGAGCGGTCATCGCCCCGACTCTCGTCCTCGGGCACGCCGAGGTCGGTGACCGATTCCTGCTCTGTTCGGACGGCTTGTCGGATGTGGTTCCCGCCGATCGGATCGAACAGACTCTGACCGCCGCACGCACTGTCGACGAGTGCGCCGAGCAATTGATCGAACTGGCGCTCGATGGCGGTGGACCCGACAACGTCACCGTTGTCGTCGCCGACCTCGTCGCTACCGACTGACAGCCCTTTTCATCGGCCGCCCGATGTGGGTGGCACGACCCACGGATCGGTGGGTCACAGTTCCAGGGAGGAATCATCATGAGCACAGCAAGCAGCGACCATTCGTTCGGGCAGATCTACCAGCCGACGCCGGGAGGTCTCGGCAAACGTGCTGGGGCGCGGTTCATCGACTGGATCGTCGCGGGAATCGTCGGGGCGGTGTTGTTCTGGCTGCTGAACCGCTCGGGGTCCGTTCCCGGCTGGTTGTCGATCCTGCCGGGCGCTGGATTCGGCTTCCTGTATTTCGTGGGTTTCGAAGTCGTGACCGGGTCGACGCCGGGCAAGAAGCTGCTCGGCCTGCACGTCAACGGCCCCGACGGTGCGTCGAAACCGAGTCTGAAGGACTCCGCTGTGCGCAATGGCTACATGCTGCTCAACCTCATCCCCTGGATCGGTGGCGCGCTGTGGTTCGTGGCCGCCCTCAGCATCGCTGCGACGATCGCGACCAGCCCGACCAAACGGGGCTGGCACGACAAGCTGGCCGACGGCACCCAGGTAATCGAGGACTGACCGGGTCACAAGGGCCGACGGCAGCACACCGCATCAAGCGTGGAAAGGACGGAGTGTGTCCATCACTCCGGACCAAGGACAGAACGGCCCACTGGCGGGCGACGAGGTCGTCGTTTCGGTACAGGCGGGGTGCTGTTCGGACGCCGTGCTGTCGATGTCGACCTCGACGCCTCGGTCGCGATGTTCGCCGATTCGAATGTGCTCGACGTCGTCTCGGCGACGGATTCCAGGCCAGGCATTCCGGGCAGGCCACCTCCTAGCGTGCCGGGTTGACCGCCAACCATGATCGAATTCCCGGATACGCCACCTGTGTAGGCACCTCCTGGCTCGGACAGAGGCCGTGCTGCTGCGTCGAACCGCAGCAGCTAGGCTGATGGCCGCCCTGAGCGGGCGAACGGCAGCGTAGATGGAGGCGCAGATATGACCGAAGCGCCGATCCGGATCGGTGAGCTGGCCAGCCGTGCCGAGGTGTCGACTCGCACGGTCGACTACTACACCAGCCTGGGACTGCTGTCGCCTGCCGAACGCACCACGGGTAATTTCCGGCTCTACAACCCCGTCGACGCCGAACGGATCCAGCTCATCAAAAGCCTGGAATCCCAAGGCATCCCGTTGGAAGAGATCGCGACCGCCCTCACCGCTCCCGCTGCGGATGTGGGGCCGATCCTCGAGCGCATCGACGATGATCTGAAGTCCTTCCAAGCTGTTGCCGAAACCGCACCCGAAGCAATGCAGGGCTTGCTCGCGGTCATCGCGACTCGGGTCCACACCCTCATCTACATCGCGCTACAGATCCCCCCGGATATCCCCATCCTCTGATCATTGCGTCCCGAAAGTCTGGTCGGCGGGGGTCAGGAGGGTCCTGGGCTTCTCGGAAACTCGGTCATGTCCCCCATCGGCTTTCGGTTCACGGCCGGTAGTCCGGCGGGTCGGGCATCGTGGTCGCCGTGGCGGAGACCGCCGGTGATCGGCATCAGGTTCTGACGACAACCAGCGGGAACTGCTCGCGTTGTTACCTCATCGAAAACTGCCGACGCGAAATCCGTACTCACCGACTACCTGTGTGTCCAAACGGGCTGCAGCAGGTCCGCGACCCTGGTCTGGCGACCGAGTAGCACCACATCACGGAACTGCAGCAGCATCGCCCCGGTGGGAGCGTGAATGGTCATGGCATCGCCGAGTCGCATCTGCAGCAGGCGGGTTCCATCCGGTTGATCGGCCCAGTGCGGGACCCCGTCGGCGGCGAGCCGATCCAGCGCAACGAAATGCACCTGGTGCACCTCATGGTTGGGGGAGAGGGCACCGGGGTTGTCGAGCGCCACGACGATCGGCGTGATCGCGAAGCCGGAGGCCGCGGGGAAGTCGTCCAGCCGGCCGAGCACCTCTGCGGGGGAAGCATCGAGGCCGATCTCCTCCTGCAATTCGCGCAGGCCGGCCGCGACCGTGGTCTCGTCGCCGTCGACCCGCCCGCCGGGCAATCCCCATTGCCCCGCGTTGCGGCCGCGGTAGGCGCGCTTGATCACGATCACGCAGGGCTGTCTGTCGTGTTCGAGCACGCACAGCACCACCGTCGCGCGCCGCATCCCAGGTGCATCCGCCACGGCTCGAACATCGAACCCGCGCAATCGGGTTGTGGCCACGTCCCGGAAATTCTGCACACTCATCCATCGAGCATCCCACTACCGGAGATCGGCCCATCCGGTCTGGCTCGCCGATGACAACCCGGGCATAGTCGTCATATCGCCTTTTCAGTCGATGTTGATCACCGTCACGGCGTGCACGAGCTCAACCGAGACGGCGCCTCCAACGCGTGGGGGCGTCCGGTTCAGTACTCGCGCAACCGGTGCGCCGAGACCGCCGAATCGCCATCAGGTCTCAACTACGCTTGCCACGGTGGTCGACAGCGCACGTGAGATCGAGAACCTGCTCTACGTCTATGCCGAGCGGATCGATGCCGGCGACCTGGACGGGGTGGCCGAGCTCTTCACGCACGGCCGGATTCACGGCCAGGAGAACGGTCCGCCGCAGACGTTTTTCGAAGGGCGCGACGCCGTCCGCGCCCTGTACGAGATGGCGACCCGGATCTACGAAGACACCGGGACGCCCAAGACCAAGCATCTGGTGACCAACGCCATCGTCGAGGTCGACGAGTCCGCTGGGACCGCGAGCGCTCGGTCGAACTATGCGGTCACCCAGGCCACCGAGGCGCTGCCGCTGCAGCTGATCATCACCGGTCACTACAAAGACACGTTCCGCCGTGTCGCCGGCGCCTGGTGTTTCGACACTCGGGTGATGTTCATCGACCAGACCGGCGACCTCAGCCACCATCTGAAGTTCTGAGCAGGGGCGCGGAGCTGTGCCGAAGGTCGACCCGCCGCGGGCCGGGCGTCCGGGACTTCCCAGCAACCCATCAATGTAGGTTAGGCTAACTTCACTTATTGGTTGATGGTTTCAGAGTGGGACGGTACAGCGCATGGCGAATTCGCAGCGTGCACGGCAGCGGGAGCGGAGCCTTCGGCCCCGGCGATGGATGGCCGTCGGCATGATCGGAGCCCTCGCTGTGACCGCTGGGTGCTCGAGCCGAGAAGCGCAGGCAGACAACGCGGTCGGCGCGGGAGCGCTGACGATCGTCGACCAGCGCGGCCAGGCCGTCACGCTGGACGGACCCGCCGACAAGGTGGCGTTCACCGTGATGCCCGCACCCTCGATCTTCGCCGCGGTGGACCGCAGCTACGACCGCATCGTCGGCCTCAACCAGTCGACGCTGGCCGCTAATCGGGGCGGGATGTTCGCGACCATGTTCCCCGCGTCGGCCGACTCCGCGGTTGTCGCGGGCAACGATTTCGTGCCGAATATCGAGACGCTGCTGCATCTCGATCCCGATGTCGTTGTCCAGTGGGGTGATCGGGGCAACGACGTGATCGCGCCGATCGAGTCGGCGGGCTTCCCGGTGGTCGGACTGAAATACGGAACCCAGGACGACCTCGAACAGTGGATCACCCTGTTCTCGCAGATCGCGGGTAAGCCGGAACGCGGACAGCAACTCGTCGACTGGCAGCGCGCCGAGCAATCCGAGATGCGCGCCCGAGTGGCCTCGACGCAGGGCCAACGGCCACGGGCGATGATTCTGTCGCGCACCGGTGACACCTACAGCACCACCAGCGCCAAGGGCTACGACGGGTTCCAGTTCGACCTGGTCGGCGGGGATCTGGTCACCAAGGGTTTCGTCTCCGACTCCGGACAGGTGGGTCCCGAACAGATCCTTGCTTGGAACCCCGAGGTCATCATGCTCAGCGGATTCGACCAGAGCACCCCTGCCGACATCTACGCCGACCCCAGGCTGGCGAACGTGAGCGCTGTTCAGAACAAGCGCGTCTACAAGACCCCGCTCGGTGGATACCGGTGGCAGGTCCCGGGCGCGGAATCACCACTGATGTGGCTGTGGATGCATCAGATCCTGCACCCGGGCACGCGCGATGGGCAACTGCGCGAGGACATTCGCGCCGGATTCGATGATCTGTTCGCCTACCGGATCACCGACGACGAGATCGACCAGGTGCTGCGCCTCGACCTCAACAAGGACGCGGCCGGCTATGACCAGTTCCTCCGTTGACCAGGTTGCGGCGCCGGTGGATCCGGCGCCGCGTCGGGCGCGGTTCGATCGGCGGATGCTGGCCGTCCCCGGGTTCTTCGTCCTGTTGATCATCGTGGCGATCGGCGCACTGGCCATCGGCCGCTACGCGGTCCCGCCGAACGAGATCGTTCGAATCCTGTTGGGGCAGTTCCTGCCGATCGAGCAGACCTGGTATCCGCAGGAAGCGACGGTGGTCCTCGACGTGCGGCTTCCCCGCGTCCTGTTGTCGATCCTGTTGGGTGCGGGGCTCGCGCTCACCGGTGCGGTGATGCAAGCGGTGTTCCGCAACCCGCTCGCCAGCGCTCAGGTCCTCGGCGTCTCCTCCGGCGCCTCGTTCGGCGGCGTCCTGATCCTGCTCGCCGGATTCAGCGGCGCCGCACTGGTAGGTGGGGCGTTCCTCGGCGGCGTGCTGGCGTTGGCGCTGGTCGTGGCGATCGCTCGGGCCGTGCCGGGGGCGCCGCTGTTGATGATCATCCTCGGCGGCACCGTGGTCGGCGCGATGTTCGGGGCCATGGTCTCGTTCATCACCTATATCGCCGACCCCTACAGCGAACTTCCCTCGATCGTCTTCTGGCTCATGGGTTCACTGGCCACGGCCGGCTATCCGAAGGTGCTGACCGCGGCGATCCCGATCGTCGCGGCGGGACTGGTGGTGCTCGCGCTGCGCTGGCGGCTCAACATCCTCGCGATGGGCGACGAGGACGCCACCGCGCTGGGGCTCGCGCCTGGGCGGCTGCGCAATCTGCTGCTCGTGTGCGTCGCGTTGATCACCGCGGGATCGGTCTCGGTCGCAGGGGTGATCGGCTGGGTGGGACTGGTCGTGCCGCACCTGGTGCGCATGATGGTCGGCACCGACAACCGGATCGTGCTGCCGGTCAGCGCGCTGCTCGGAGCCATCTATCTCACCCTGATCGACACCCTCTCGCGCACGATCAGCTCTACCGAGATCCCGATCGGCATCCTCACCGCCATCATCGGCGCACCCTTCTTCGTGGCGCTGCTGATCCGTAACCGAACCCGCCTGTGGGGTTCGGATGCTTGAGGCGAGCTCGCTGTCGTTCCGCTATTCGGTCAAGGGGCCGTGGATCTTTCGTGATGTCTCGGTACGCGCGGCGGCCGGTGAGGTTTTCGCGGTGCTCGGGCCGAACGCGCGCGGCAAGACCACGATGCTCAAATGCCTGGCCGGAATCACGCGCCCGGTAGCCGGTTCCGTCGCGGCGACCGGCGGTGTCGGCTATGTCCCGCAGAGCCATTCGGTGGTGTTCTCGTTCTCGGTGCTCGACATCGTGCTCATGGGCAGGGCGCGAACGGTGAAGATCTACAGCACTCCCGGCGCCGCTGATCGAGAGGCCGCGCGAGAGGCATTGCATCGGGTGGGCGTTTCGCATCTCGCGGACCGTGACTACACCGGACTCAGCGGCGGCGAGCTCCAATTGGTTCTCATCGCACGGGCTTTGGTCTCCGACTGCGACACCATTGTGCTCGACGAGCCCGCCGCCGCCCTCGATCTGCGCAACCAGTCCCAGGTGCTGAGTGTGCTCCGCGCGCTCGCCGACGAGGGATTGGCGGTCGTGATGACCACCCATCATCCCGATCACGCACTGCACGTGGCCGAGCGATCGATGCTGATGGTGAGCGCCGACGATCAGCGGATCGGACCTACCCGCGAGTTGCTCACCGGTGCATTGCTTTCCGAGATGTACGGGGTGCCGATCGTCACCGCTGATGTCGTGACCCCGAGTGCGGTGCGGCGACTGACCGTTCCCGATTTCGGAAGGGGAATCTCATGACGGTGCTGCACGCGCTCATGGCTCTGGGCCGGGGGCAGTTGATCTACGGCCTGCGAGAAGTCGATGTCTACGCCCTGCCGGCAGTATGCGACGACTCGGTCACCGGCGTGTATCTGACCGGTGACGTCGATCAGGAGTACATGCTCGAGCAGCGGCCGTTTCTGGATTCCTTTGTCACCGGCGGTGGACGCGTTGTCGTCAACGGGCACGTGCAGCGCATCTTCCTGGACGGCCTGAGCAGGTGGCGAAAGCTCGACTTCCGCAATCCGCGCGATCTCGCGTTGACCCGCGTGAACGAGCATCCCGTGTGGGCAGGCACCGATCCGAAGTCCTTCCTGTACAACACCGGAACGCCGGGTCCTGTGCCGTTCGAAGAACTGGCCCGGATCGGCGTCGCCGGCTTCTACGGCCGTGGCTGGTATGCGGACCTGCCCGACGACGCCCGATTGGTGCACACACTCGGGACGATCAACGCCCCGATCGACTACGACTACTCACTCGGCGCGGGCCGGGTGCTGGTGCACGGCGGCAACGATCTACTGCAGTTCGCCACCGCCGCTCGCGGCACCCAGCGACTGCGCACCCGGCTCGTCCGATGGCTGGCGGGCCGCGATGACTGATCTCGTTCGCGCCGCCCGCTCGATTGCCTTGCTACACGGCGGCAGCCACGCGCAACTGGCCACCCTGGGCGACCCCGCTTTGGCGCAGTACCGGATCCGTGCGATTCATGTGCGGACCGGGGAGCCCGAGGACCTCACCGACATCGACGTGATCGTGGTGGCCGACCGGTTGCGGCCAGATCTGCTGGGGCGCTGGACCTCCGGGCTTCTCGCCGCCCTCGACCGAGGTGCCACCGTCCTGGTCTTCGGCGAGAACGACCTGGAGGGCTGGGTGCCCGGCGTGCGGCAGCACAGTCGTCCCACCGTGTTCTGGTGGTGGCGAACCGGCGAGGACCACCGGCTCCGCACCCGCGAGCCGGATCATCCCGCCTGGGGCTTCTTCGCCGATCGCGCGGTGATCTGGCACTACCACGGTGTGCTCGACCCGCCGTCCGGTGCGGTGAGCCTGGTCGATCTGCACACCGAGGACGGCGCCCGCGACGGTTCGATCCTCTATCTCGACGAGGAGTCGACTCCGGGTCGCCTGCTGGTCACCACCATGGACCCGGTCTACCACCACGGGTCCGGATTCATGCCCGGCGCAACGCAATTGATCTATTCCGCGTTGTACTGGGCCACCGCCGATCAGAGGAAATCATGCTGACAGTGCTCGAATCGGGTACGCCGATCGATATCTCGTACACCGACCTGATGAAATACCACGGCCCGCACTTCCCCGGCGGGGTGGCGCACGCGTACTGCGCGATGCGGCACGCCGTCGCGGTGCTCGGTCCCGTCGAGCGCCGTGAGGTCACCGTCCGCACCGCGTTCCCGGGCCCCGGCGGACGAGACGCGATCGAAATGGTCCTGCGCGCGGTCACCGGCGATCGCTTCGCGGTCACTCCCGAACTGGCCGCGACCGGCCGCGGCGCCACCCTGGCCCGCTACGTCTGGGAATTCCGCTATCGCGACCGGACCGTGCTGGTGCAGTTGCGCGACGCGGGTTTCGTCACCGACGAATTCATCGAACTCGGAGCGCGTAGTGACCGCACGCCGGCCGACGACGAACGACTGACCGTGCTGAAACAGGAGATGACCGACCGACTGCTGGGCGGCGAGGTCGGCGAGGTCTACGAGGAGGTGCCGCAGCCGACGCACTGAGTCAACTTATGTCTGGCGACAAGATCAGAGCGTTTGGGAAAACGTTCGAGTGTTCTTCGGACCCGATCGATCCGAGCTGCTCGCGGAGGCCGAGGCCGCGTTTGCCAGGGGTAACGCTTTGCGAGGGCAGGCCCGGGCGCAGGGCGAGCCATCTGGTGAGGAAGAGCCCGAACGATTCCATGACGATATGGTCCGGTACCGAGTACGAGGAATGGGCTCGACAGAAGCGTGCTGAACGGGCGAACCGTGATCAATAGTAGCGAACAACCGGCCCTGCAGAGCGCATCGTGAGCAAGTTCTGCAAGGCTCACTCATGTCCGAAGTCAGTCTGTTACGCCAATGAATTCGTCTGAGTAGCGTTGGGGCGTGCTCGATCCGGGCGCGGTCTTGTGGGGCAAGGACGTCGACGTCAGTGCGGATTCTTGTGATCAGCCGACGGATGCTCTCTTTCCTCCGATGGCATCGACTCAGCGGAGTACTCGATGCGACATCCCAGGAAGACTGGGTAATGCGCTCATCTGCGTGCCCAACATGAATCAGCAGTCCGTATTGACGAAGATCCGCTTTATCTTGTCGCCGCCGTCGTGGATGACGACGTATCGTCTCGGATCCCGGTAACCCTCGACCGAGTGCTCGTTTCCGGCGTCAGTCGTCAGCAGATCGTTCATCCCGGTCGCTTCCCAATAAGACCTCCACGACGGAGGTACGCCGGGAGCGAACTGCGCCAACCCGGACCGTTGCTTGAAATCGTCGACTGACCCGATTGGAATGTCGACCACGGCTACCGAGGTCGACTCTCTGAAACGGGTGTCGTGCTGGTACCACACAACATTCGCGTCCTCCGGGAAGGATACGTTCGTACACGTCGACAGATGGCTCATCCCATCCTCCGGGTCGGCGGAGCACCCCCCGATACCGACAGCAATTGTGCACCCGGCGACGGACAACACGACAGGCCTTCCGCTGAAGTACTTCACAGTTTCTCGACCTGTCTGAAGTGGAGGCCGGCCTCGCCGTGGACGCGGAAACTCCGTGCCCAACCAGCCTCTTCGAGATGGCGCATCTCGTTGTTGACGACGCCTCCAGGGCGCCATCCTGAGGTCAGCACGGTGAAGTCGTTCATTACGTTCCTCCTCGGCGCGACGGTAGCGTATATCGCCGAATAAGATAGTGCCACTGGGGAACTGACGCGGAGAGGAAGGGCAGCGCGCCGAGCCGAGTTGGTGCGTTCTCTCGCTGCCCACGACCACGTACCCCGAAGCGACGGTGTGCCGGTACTCGGTCGGCCACGATCTGTACGACTGTTCCGCCGATCGCGCTCGACAGGCTCGAGGTCGGTTCGGGGTTCGGCGTGGGGCGGTCGAGCGAGTTCGACGAACTCCTCCTCGGTGTCGGGCAGTTCGACTCAGTGTCGCGGACAGGCTGCGTAGGTTTCACAGCGACAAGAGGGCAATCGATTTCGAGGTAGTTCTCGATCAAGACTTCGATCGCGATGCGCGCGGATCCGATGACAGCTCCGGAGTAGACCAGGGGCACGCGGCGCACCATGTTCAGTGGTGGTCACGACGCGAACATCTGCAAGGCGACGTGTTGAGCGGGTGTCTGAGTGCTACCGTCAGGAAATGATTTTGTTCGAGCCTGTCTGATCGGCTGTTGTTCGACAGGTTCATCGCTCGGCAACGATGTGGCATCCGTGGTTGCCGGCGGTGTTCAGTGGTTGGCCGGTGCTCGAATCACAGGGGAACACAAATGAACGACGTTGCAACCAGTCCTGCCTCCGAAGCTTCGCGTCGGGGGTTCTCCTTCGGTGGCGCGGTCGGCGTGCTGGTGTTGACCTGGCTGTCGTTGACGCCGTCGTTGTTGCCGCGAGGGCCGCTGTTCCAAGGCGTTGTCACCGGTGCGGTAGCCGTGGTCGGTTACGGGCTCGGGGTAGCGGTCACCGCTGGGCTCGGATGGATGTTGCATCGCCGGATCGGGTCGGCGCCGAAGGTGTTGCGCTGGGGGTTGGCAGCAGTGGCGTTCGTCGGCACGCTCGGCGTGCTGGTCTGGTATTCCGGCTGGCAGAGCGAACTGCGTGCGTTGATGGGCGTGGACGACCTGCCGTGGCATGCGTATCCGATCATGGTGGTGGTCGCCGTTGTCGTCTTCGCGATATTGCTTGCGGCCGTACGTGTGTGCGCGGCGGCGGCTCGGTGGGTCGGTCGGCAGTTGGGACGGGTGCTGCCCGCGCGCGTTTCCGCAGTGCTGGGCGCGGTGGTAGTGGCAGTGGTCTTCGTCGCGGCGGTCAACGGCGTGGCTGCCGAGGTCGCGATGTCGGTGCTCAATCAGTCGTTCAAGGCGGTCAACGAGCAGTCGCCGGAAGACACTGCGGCGCCGACGCTCGCGCAGCGCTCCGGCGGGCCGGGCTCGTTGGTGAGCTGGGATTCCCTGGGCAGGCAAGGGCGTATTTTCGTCAGCAACGGTCCGACGGCCGCCGACCTGACCGTGTTCAGCGGCAAACCCGCGCCTGAACCGATTCGCGTCTACACGGGTCTGGATTCGGCGGAGAACGTCCGCGCCGAAGCCGATCTCGCGGTCGCCGAGCTGCGGCGAGCGGGAGGATTCGACCGCGCCGTGCTCGGTGTGGCCACCACGACCGGCACCGGGTGGATCAACGAATCGACCGCCTCCGCGCTGGAGTATCTGGTCAACGGTGACAGTGCGCTGGTGAGTATGCAGTACTCCTTCCTGCCGAGTGCGCTCTCGTTCCTCGTCGATCAGGAACGCGCGCGCCAGGCCGGTCAAGCCCTGTTCGAAGCCGTGCACGCAGTGTGGGACACCCTGCCCGTCGAGCAGCGGCCGAAGTTGGTCGTTTTCGGCGAGAGTCTGGGATCTTTCGGTGGTGAGGCCGCTTTCGCCAGCGTGCAGGACATCGCCGCGCGCACCGACGGTGCCCTGTTCGTCGGGCCTACCGGCCTCAACTCCGTCTGGGGCGATGCCACCGCGCGACGTGACCCGGGTTCGCCCCAGACGTTGCCGATCTATCGCGACGGGCAGAACGTGCGATTCGTCGCCGACGCGGACGATCTGGCACGTCCCGCGGCTGCGTGGCCGTCGCCTCGGGTGGTGTATCTCCAGCATGCCTCCGACCCCATCACGTGGTGGTCACCGCAGTTGCTGTTCCAGAAACCGGACTGGCTCGACGAGGAACGCGGCAGCGATGTCCTGCCGAGCACCCGCTGGATCCCCATCGTGACGTTCTTGCAGGTCTCGGCGGACATGGCGGTCTCGACCGACGTCCCGGACGGGCACGGCCACACCTTCCACGGTGTTATCGCCGACGCATGGGCGGCTATCCTCGCGCCGCCCGACTGGACTCCGGTCGAGACCGAGCGGCTGCGACGAATCCTGGTCGGCGAGAACTGAACCCAGCGCAAGGGACGTCAGTGGCGAGGCCCACAACAGTGGGGTCATCAGCCGGTCGATACACCTGCCATGGTCAATTGGAGATACGCGTCGTCGATGGCGCCCTCGCCGAAGAACTCCGCTAGCGAGTCGCGTCCGAGTTCCCTGCGATCGGCGGCGCTGACCAGGGCGAGCGCAGCGTCGCGCGTCTGGGCGCTAGGTTCGTCGGCCGTCAGCGCGGCCACGATGGCAGCGGCACTCTCGGGGCTCCACACACCGGGGACAGCCGCGGAGATGTCGCTCGCGGACGGGGCGGAGGCGCGGTACCAGCGGCCACCTTCCCACCAATAGCAGAAGGACAGCAGGCCCACGCCCGCGCGCGGGTTCAGCGTCGCGTTCGCCACCCACGCGGGTGCGCCGGCGTAGAGGTCCGGCATCGGCGTCGCGCTGTTGTAGACGGCGTCTAGAACGGGGTCGTTCCACACACCGCCGGACAGGACGGCACGGTCGCCGGGCAGGATCCAGAGCGAAGAGCCGCTGCGCTCGGCCCCCTCGAACAAGCCAAGGGCGGGCAATACCCTGGGGCCCCAAGGTGACTCGACGGCGACGAAGGCCGCGGACAGTACCGCCCACCGTGCCAGCAGCGACGGCAATGGAGGCAGCTCGTCCGCAACGACCGCCGCGCTCGGCTGGGCAAGCGCCGCCATCTCGGCGGGTCGTGACTGCCTGTCGGCGTGCCCGATGTGGGCGGCGAGCCACACCGGCAAGCGGTGTCGCGGGAAGGCCTCGAGATCGGCTCGATAGACCTCGGCGGGGAAGAGGTGTTCGTCGGGAAAGGGTTCCTCGCCGAAGTCGTAGTCCGTACGCACCTCACCCGATTCCGATACCACGAGCAGGTAGCGCCACCAGGGGCCGTCGGGCCGGACGGCCGACGCCTCGCGGTGCACGCGGACCAGGCCCATGATCTCCGCCGGTGGCACGATCTGGATCGGCTGGCCCTGCTCGTCGGTGGCGACGACCGAGGCCAGCTCATCGGTGGCCGTCAGCACGAATATCGCGTGGATCTCTCCGCCGCGCTGCGGCCCGAGCTCGGTCAGCAGTGCGGCGATGCGACGGCTCGCCGCATCCGGCGGTGTCGATCCGGCCTCGGTCGGATCCTCGGCTTCGGTCACGATGGGGCACCTCCTCGGTCGCGGCGCAGGCTACCACCCGTCGGCAAACGAACGATGTTGCCGGAAACTGTTTTTCGCTGTCCATAGACTGATACATGCTGTCCACGAACAGAATTCGTCTCCAGGTCGCTGCGGGTTCAACTTCCTGCGATGTAATCCGACGACATCGACCGCTGAGGAGACAGCCGTGCCGCGCCAACCAAGAGTGCTCCGGTGCACCGCGGAGCCGTCATGACCCTCCATCTGCCTGAGGGTTTGCACTGGCTGGCGTGGATCGCGGGCACCACCTGGCCTGCGGGCGACGAGGACGCGTGCTGGGCGGTCTCGGAGGCGTGGAAGGCGGCGAGCGCGGAGATCGAGGCACTGCTCGCGGGTATCGACGAGGCCAAGGCAGCCACCGTGGCGGCCTACCCGCAGGGCGAAGGCGGGGCCGCGATGGGCAGCCGCTACGACGTTCTGCGCGCCGGGGATCAATCGGTGGAGGCCTTGGCACAGCTGATGCAGACGGTCGCCGACAGCTCGTTCGACATGGGTACCGAGATCCAGGCGACCAAGATCACCGTCATCGTGACCCTGGTCTGGCTCGCGCTGGAAATCCTGTGGGCGTGGGTGTTCCCGCCGACCGCGCCCGCGGTGGAGGCGGCGGCGATCACCACGACCCGATCTTTTCTCAAGGTATTCGAGGACTTCGTGCAGAAGATCATCACCTCGATCGCCGCCAGACTCGGCGCCCCGACGGTCAAGCGGCACTTCTGGTCCCAGGCGGCGCGGCTGCGGCCGGTGATGCCCACCGCCAAGGGGTACGGCGTCTACGGCGTTCGGATGCTCGAGGCGACGGCCATAACAGGGGCGATCAACGGATCGGTGCAGGTCGGCCAGATCGCGGCGGGTAAGCGCAGGCATTTCAACGGCCGCGAGTTCGGGCTGTCGGTCCTCGCCGGCGTCGCCGGAGTGATCCCCGGGCGCGAGGTGGGCCGGTATCTCGGCAAAGGCATCGACAATGTCGCAGGCAAGCACCTGGGCAATGCGGCCGGGCGAGTGGGTCGAGGCGTCGTGATCGGCGCAACCTCCGGCGTCGTCGGCACCGCGGTCGGGAACCTGGCGGTGGGCGCGGCCACCGGTGACTGGTCGTCGTTCTCTTCCGGCGCGGGCTGGGTCGGCGGCGCCGCACGCGGCGGCATCGTCGGCGGCGCGCGGGGCGGATTCGCTCTGGGGACTCCGATTCCTCCCGGGCGCGGGGACATTCGGTCCTACGTGTGGATGCCGAAACCCGCCGCAGGTGGTCCGCCGGTCACCGACGGCTCGTCCTCCGGTTCGTCCTCCGGTTCGTCGGCAGGCTCGTCGTCCCGCGCCGGTATCGCCGGGTCACGCACCGACTCGGATTTCAGCGGCGGCACCGTAGCGGGGACGAACTCCGGCCGCGGCGACGGCGGTTCGTCCTCCGGTAGCTCAACCCATTCCGGACAGTCGGTGTATCACGATGTCTATCGTCCCGGCACTCCGGACAGCGGCCAGTCGGTGTACCACGATGTCTATCGCCCCGGCACTCCGGAAAGCGGCCAGTCGGTGTATCACGATGCGGTCGGCACGATTTCGGGATCGTCGTCCACCGGATCGACCCCCAGCTTTGTGACAGCTCCCGGCGGCGGCGGGGCAGGCGGCGCCTTCATCGGCAGGCCGCCCACCTCGTTCGAGTCGTCGGTGGACGGCTGGGGGCCGGGCGGGCAGCCGCCGCCCGGCAACAACGGACTCGTCGGAGGTGGGGCACTTCCCCCGCCGACCGGCGGTGAGCCGCCTGGCCCGGACGGCGCGGGTGCGCGCCAGGCCGGGACCGACCAACCGTTCCTCGGCGAGGGCAAAGATGTTCGCGGCAAGCCCCGACCGAAACAGGTGCCTTCGGTGGAGCCGCTGCCAGGGCCCTACACACCGCCGCCCGGTGGCGCCTCGCAACCGGGCGATTGGGCGGGCACGGACCCGGACGCCCCAGATGTCGATGTTCCTTTCACCCTCTAGACCCGCCGATATCGAAGGGAGTGCGTGATGGCCGAAAATGTCGAGGTCGACCCCGAGAAACTGCGCCGGGCAGCGGATTTGACCGCGGAGTTGTCGACGAAAGTCACGGCGACCGCCGACAAGCTCCGCAATGCCCTCGCCGGAACGGAATCCGACGCCACCGTCGCCCCGTGGGGAGACGACAAGCGGGGCAAGAAGTTCGCCGAGGGGGACAAGGGGTACCAGGCCGCACGCGACAACCTGCTCGCCGGGGCCGCCGGGGCCGCGCAGACCCTGCTCGATATGTCGACGGGCCAGCGCGAGGCAGCGGACATGCTCACCGGCACCGACCAGTCCTCGCGTTTCGGCGCGGAGACGGCGTGAGCGCGCCGTGCTGAACGACCGACTACGCGCGGACATGGCGACGATGCTCGACGGTCTCGGCGAGCAGTTCCGCGGTATCGCCGAACTCCAGAAGGAGCGTGCGCTGCTCACCGCCACCGCGACCGCGTGCGAAGAGCGCATCGAGGTGACCGTGAACGCCGACGGACTGCTGATCGCCACGAGATTCACCGATGACGTTCTCCAGTTGAGCCTCGAGGAGATCGCCACGAACATCACGGCGGCGGTCCAATCCGCGGCCGCCGACGTAGCCGCTCGCGGCAATGAATTGATGACGCCGCTGCTCGAACGTCGCAGCGCGTTGCCGAAACTCTCCGAGATCATCGAGGGCGCACCCGATCTGGGCGCGATGTTGCCGACCGCGCCTGCCCCACCGACGGTCCCGCCCGATCCGGCACGGTGGCCGATCGACGGTTCCGCTCCTCGCGGTCCGCGCTCCGCGGTCGCTGACAACGACGACTGACCCACCCCGCACGCCGACAGCAGACGAAGCGGGATCCGATTCCCGGCGAAGAAAGGCGACGATGGCCCTCGAACCGAACACGTGGTCCGGCCTGGCGAACCAGGCGAAGGCGGGATATCTCGCGTTCGATCCGGCGAAGGCGTTGGCCGCGGCGAAAGCTTGCGCCGACCTGGTCGACGATCTACTCGGGATGAGCGCCGCGGTGACCGACCTACGCCTGAACAATTTCTCGCCCATCGGCACCTTGAATTCCGGGACCCAGCTGTCGATGGCCTTGAGCAACAAGGGCTCTCGCCTGCACACGATCCTCGACGACCACGCCAAGATCGTCACCGACATGGGCGATACCTACATCGCCGCGGGCAAGATGTACACGGGCACCGATCACAATTCCGGCGACAACATCAAGGCGCTCGGTGAACTGAGAATGCCGACCGCGGCGACCCCGTACGCGCCGGGCAGTCCTGCTCCCGGTGCCCCCTCGGCTACTTTCGACAAGCCGAGCGGCGGTTTCACCTGGCAGAACGGCAACGAGACCCACACGGTGAACGCGGACGCGGAGAGTTTCCCTTCGTCGTTGAAGGACTATCAGGGCGCGAAGGACACCGGCGTCACGGCCAGCGTCGAAAACAAGGACAGTCTCACCTTCACCGATATGCACGAGCTGGGGCGCGATCTCGAACCGCAACCAGTTCTCGCGGCTGCGGGCACCTGGCACTCGTTGTCCACCGATCTGCTGAGCAGGATGAACAACTTCGTCACCGTGATCTCGGCGGGGACCGAGGGCTGGGAGGGCGAGGGCGCGAGCGCCGCGGCGGCCGCGGTCACGAACTACACCGAGGGCGTGCAGCCGCTGATCAGCTCGATGATCGCCATGAGCCAGAACCTCGACTACACCGCGCAGTGGCTGCATCTCACCAAACTGAGCATGCCCGCGACTTCCGATGCCGGTGACTGCTGCCCCGGACAGGTGACCAGGCGCTATCGCGAGGAGTGGCAGAAGCACTACGGCGAGGGCATGAAGAACACGGTGTCGATGATGCCGGTGGTCAACGGGCCGATCGCCACCCCACAGCCCGCCGCGGGTGCGGGGCAGGATGCGCCGGGCGGCAACGAGAACGGCGGCGGGCAGCAGGGCGGTCCCGGCTCTGCCAACGGTTACGGCAATCAGGGCAACGGTTACGGCAACGGTTACGGAAACCAGGGCAACGGCTACGGCAACCAGAACAATGGTTACGGCAACCAAGGCAACGGCTACGGCAACCAAGGCAGTAGCTACGGCAACCAGGGCGACGGCAACCAGACAATCGGCGATGGCTCTAGCAACGGACAGGGCGCGGGATCCAATGAGGGAGCCGGGTCGGGGGCCGGTCTGCCCGGAGCCGGTGCCCCGACCGCGAGCGCCGTGCCCGACATCGGTTCTCTGCCGACGGGCTACGACGCCGCAGGCGCCAATGAGCCGGGCGCGACCGCGGGTGGGGGTGGCACTCCCGCCGGCGTACTCGGCGGGACCGCGGGATCCCAGGGCAGCTCGACGCCGACGCGTTCGGCCGGCGGATCCGGTAGTTCGGCCTTCCCCCGCAGCAGCTTGCCATCCGCCGGAGCGCCGGAATCTGTCAGCAGTGGCGGTATGCCGGCGGTCTCCTCCCTCGGTTCGGTCCCGCTACCGCGCGGGTCTTCCGGTGCGGGTGGGTCGTCGGGCACGAAGCCGTCGAGTTCGGGCAGCACCGGTTCCGGTGCGGGTCCGGGCTCGCTCGGCGACGCACTCGGCTCAGCGCTGGGCGCGGACCCCGCGCAGGTGAAGTCGGTCCTCGACAATCTGCCCGGCCTGCTCGACGAAGCCACCTTGTCCGATCTCACCGGACTGCCACCGGAACAGGTGCGGTCGATCCTGGACAACATCCCGGACGTGGTCGACGAGAAAGCGCTCGCCGAACTCAGCGGCGTGGATCCGGCCGGGGTGCGGTCGGTGCTGGAGAACCTGCCCGCGGCGTTGGACGAGGACGCGCTCGCGTCGGCGACCGGCGGCACCAACGGACTGTCGTCCGCCGGGGCCGGAGTCGCCTCGCCGAACGGAACCTCGAGTGCCGGGGGCACGCAGAGTTCACTCGCCTCCGCCGGCAGCGATTTCCTCGGGCAACTGGGGAAGGCACTGACCCAGGGGTTGGATTCGCTCACCCAGCTCGGTAGCGGGCTGCCTGGCACACAGGAGATACAAGACATGCTGCGGCAGTTCGATCCGGAGGCGTTGACAGCCGCCGCGGGACTCACCCCCGTCGATACCGCGGGCGCGGGCGGTTCGGGCGCAGGCGGTGCGGGGGCAGGCGGCGGTGGAATCGGTGCCGGAGTCGGTTCACCGGAAACTCTGGCCCAGCAATCCAGCACTGCCCTGTACCCGCGTGCCGGGCTGCCCGGTGCCGAATCGCCGGTCTATCCCGCCGCGGCGGCCGCTGCCCGCACCGACTCCATGCCCGGCGGCGGTATGCCCATGATGCCGCCCGGCGCCGCCGCCGGTGGCGCGGGACAGAACGCAGGCGGCGGGCACCAGCCCGCCAGATTTCTCCGTTCGAAAGCACACCTGGACGAGGCCATCGGCCCGACGCCCGACCGAGTGCGTCCGGTGGCCGAATCATGAGCCAAACCTGGGAATTCACCGACCTGGAGTTCAATCTGCTCTGCGAGGACGTCCGGCGGGGCGAACTGCCCGCACCGTTCATCTTCACGAGCCGTACCCGTCTCGAAGATGACTACGAGCGCGAGAAAGCGCAGGTTCGCCAGCAGTTGCGACACCGGGTCGACAACGATCTCGATGCCCTGGCGGGCGCGATCGCCAAACCGGACGTCTTCGTCGTCGCGCACGCATGGAACGACCAGGATTTCGAGAATCCCGAGGCGCGCATCCGAGTGCACGCCATCCGGCATCGGGCCCGCGGCTACGTGATCACCCAGCGCCCGGGCGAAACTCTCGCGCACAGCGGCGGTTTCGACGTCGTCGAATGCGATCCGTACGTCCTGGCCGACACCGTTCTCGGGCTCCTCCCGCGCTGCGGCGCCGGCAAGCTCGACAACATCCGCCTGTCGCTTCCTCACACCGCACCGGAAGCCGAGCACGATCGCCCGGTATCCAGCGTTGCCGACAACGACGACGACGACGGCTACGACCCCTTCCGCAGCGCCGCGTTCTTCGCCACCCCCGCTGTCAGCACCGGGATCATCAAAGTGCTGCAGGGCCGCTCGAAATACGGGCCCCGCGGCCGGATCGAAGCGGGCCTGTTGTGGCGTGACCTCGCCGACGACGGGCTCTACGTGATACCACTGGACGACCCCGCCCCGGTCGCCACCGCGATGAGCAGCGACCGGCTGGGCCCCTGGGTGCGCGACCGGATCGAGGAAATCCTCACCCGCATGGAATCGCACAGAGAAACCGAGGAATGAGCGCCGCCCCTGCTCGATGGACAACTCGCGGGAACACCCAGCTCGGGCACTCGGGGCATATTGACGTGTTGAACGATAGGGCTT
>JACIXH010000101.1 GCA_014360565.1 Nocardia sp. | reverse complement strand
AGGTGGCCGGTGTCGAGTCCGTACCAGTCGGCGAGTTCACCGGTGAGGCGGTGCACCGCGTGCTCGACCGTCATGAACGGCTTCGCGCTGGTCGCGGCGTCGTTGACCCGGCGCAGCAAGCGCAGCCCGAAGTTGTAGAAGGCCATATTGCGCAGGTGCGCGCCCGCGTCGGAGAAGCCGAGCTGGACCGACGGGTCGGCGGCCAGGACATCGGCCACCTCGGGGCGGTGGTTGGAAATCGTGGTGCGCCAGCGCAATTTGTCGCCGTGTTCGACGACGAGATCGAGGAACGCGTCGACCGGATGCAGGCCGCCACGGTCGACACCGACCTCACCGAAGGTCTTGCCGATGACTGTCTCGTCGGGGCACTCGACGATATCGGCGTCGAAGAAGTCGCGGTGCCAGGCACGGGGGCCGTACTTGTTGTCGTAGTCCTTGCGAAACGAGCGACGGTACTGCTCGTCCTGCATGAGGTGGCGCTGTTCGTCGATATGGTCGGACAAGTGCAACGCCGCTGCGCCGGAACCGAATTCCTCGAACACGGGCAACGAGATGCCGTCGGAGTACACCTCGAACGGCACCGGCAGATGCTGCCAGCGGAAGTTGCCGTCGAGCCCGTTGATGATCTTGCCGACGACAGGGAACATCTTCGACGCGCCCGGCACCGCCTTCACATCGGCCGCTGACAACAGGCTCACCTTGAGCGGATCACGCAGGAGGCCGATGCTCGACACCGCCATGGAGACCAGGCTCTTGGGATTGGTGATGTCGGGGCCACCCTGCAAGGCGCGACCACGCTTGCGCAGGATCGCGTTGAGCTTGTGGCGTTCCTTGCTCTTGGCATACGTCGACGGCAGCGTCCGCGAACGACAGGTCTCCCCGTCGAGCTTGTCGAAAAGCAGTTGCTGCGAGGACATTCCGACGAAGCCGGCGTCGAGCGCGTCGACGAGCATGCGCTCGATCTCGGCCAGCTCGTCTTTCGACGGTTTCAGATCCTTGCGGGTGGAGCGTTCGAGCCCCATCACCGCTGCCCGGATATCGGAATGGCCGATGAAGCCCGCCAGGTTCGGTCCGAGCGGCAACTGCTCGAGCGCGTCGACGTATTCGGCTGCGGTACTCCAGGTCTGGACCTCGTTCATCGCGCCGACCACGTACTGGCGCGGGATGGCCTCGACCCGGCCGAACAGGTCGCCTGCGGTCTCACCGTCGACGTGCACGGTCGACAGCGAACACGAACCGAGCAGCACAGTGGTGATGCCGTGGCGCACCGACTCCGACAGCGACGGATCGAGCAGGACTTCGATGTCGTAGTGGGTGTGGACGTCGATCATGCCGGGCACGACCCATTTGCCGGTCGCGTCGATCACTCGGGCGCAACCGGTTTCGTCGAGCGGGGTTTGCGAGATCTCGGCCACCTTGCCGTCGGCGATGCCGAGGTGGCGGACTGCGGACGGGGCGCCGGTGCCGTCGAACCAACGGCCACCCTTGATGATGCTGTCGAACATTTTCTGACCCCTTTTAGATCGCGAGCTCGCGCCTGGTGACTTTACCGGTCGCGTTGCGCGGCAGCGCGTCCGAAGTGATCCGCCATCGGACGGGCACCTTGAACTTCGCGAGGCGTTCAGCGACGAAGGCACGCAATTGTTCCGGGTCGACGGCCCCCGATTCGGCGACGACGATGGCCGCCACTTCCTGGCCGAGATCGGGATGGGCAACGCCGAAGACCGCGCACTCGCTGACGGCCGGGTGCTCGACGAGCACGTTCTCGATCTCGACGGGATACACGTTCTCGCCGCCGCGCAGGATCAGGTCGGTGCGCCTGCCCGACACAGTGAGTCTGCCGTTGTTCATCGTGCCGAAATCGCCGGAGCGCAACCAGCGTTGGTCGTCGATCGAGGCCGCTGTCGCCGCGTCGTCGTTCCAGTAGCCGAGCATCACGTAGGGGCTGCGGATGCAGATCTCGCCCTCTTCACCGTCGCCGACCGCGTTGCCCTGCGGGTCGCGGATCTCCACCGCGACCCCGATGATCGGCCTGCCGACCGAGGCATCATCGGCGGCCAGGTCGAGCGGGGTGGCGACCGTGGCCGCGGTGCCGCTCTCGGTGAGTCCGTAACTGGTGGTCAGCGAGAGCTGCGTGGACGGGAGCTTCGCGCGCAGGTCGGCGAGCAACGCGGGTGAGGACGGCGCCGAGTTCAGCGAGAGCGCGCTCAGCGAGGACAGATCATGGCGGGCCACATCGTGGTTCAACAGTCGCGACGCCATGGTCGGCACCGCGGCCCAGTTGGTGACCTGCTCGCGCTCGATCAGGTCCAGTACCCGGCCGACTTCGAAGGCGCCGTGCGGGAACACCGCTGCCGCACCGGTCAGCAGTCGCGGGATCACCAGGTTGTGCAGGCTGGCGATGTGGAACAGCGGCGCGGTGACCAGGTAGCGGCGCTCGCTCGCAGCATCGCTGGGCTCCTGACCCGCGAACGCGGCCATCATGGCGTCGGTGAAACGGTGATAGTCGCTGATCGCCACCATGTTTCGCTGCGAATGGACCACGCCCTTGGGCCTACCGCTGGTGCCGCTGGTGTAGAGGATGACGGCCGGATCGTCTTCCTCGATCGGCGTGCTGGGGATTTCGCCGCCGCCGAACTCGGCGATCAGGGCGGGCAGGTCCTCCTCCATGGTCAGCACGGGCACTTCGGTGCCGGTTTCCGCGAGCAGCGCGGCCCTTTTCGCGTCGGCGATGACCACGGTCGGCGTGGTGTGGCCGAGCCCGTAGGCGATCTCAGGGGGCGCCCACCACGCGTTGTAGCCGACCGGGATCGCGCCGAGGCACTGCGCGGCCCAGAACGCGATCACCCAGTCCGGGCCGTTGGCGGCCAGGATGGCGACCCTGTCGCCCTTGCGTACTCCGTATTCGGCGGCCAGCGCCGTGGCCAGAGCCCCGGCGGCAGCGGCGTGCTCGGCGAAGGAGATCCGGCGATCCTCGGTGACGAGATAGTCGCGCTCACCCCAGCCGATCGAGTGTTCCAGTAGTTCGCGCAGGTTGGCCCGGCGCCGAGCGAAAACCGGAATCGGCACGCCGAGAACGGGTTCGACGGTCATCTCGAACGACGCGCCGGGTGCGGTGAGGCCCGCGGCCACCTTGGCGACGAACTCCTGCGGGTCTACAGCATTGGTCATATTCTTCTCCATCAAGGAATGAGGACGGCGCGCCCGCGGATCGCGCCGGAGTCGAGTCGGTCGAAAGCGGTACGGGCATCGGCCAGGGTGAACCGCTCGACCTCGGCACGGACCTTGCCCGCGGCGGCCAGCGCCACTGCGTCGGTGAGATCGGACCTGGTGCCGCCGTAGGACTTGCGCACCGTGGCGCCCCAGGGCAGACCGGGTCCGCCCGCCGGTCCCGAATCGATGCCGGTGGCGCCGCCGCCGAGACCGACGAGCCGGACAGCGCCGTTGGGGGCGACGGATTCGACGGCGAGCTGCACGGTGGGATCGGTACCGACGAAGTCGAACACCGCCTGGGCCCCGCGTCCGCCGGTGAGCTCCAAGATGGCGGCCGCGGTGTTCTCGTCGGCCTCGAGCACGATGTCAGCACCGCATTCGGTAGCCAGCGCGAGCTTGTCCGCGTCGACATCGACCGCGATCACGGTGGTCTCGGTGAGCGCCTTCAGCAATTGCACCGCGACGTGGCCGAGTCCGCCGATGCCGATAGCGACCGCGGTGGCGCCGGGCCACAGCTGGTCCATGGCGCCGCGGATGGCGTGTATCGGCGTCAGTGCCGCGTCAGCGAGCGGTGCGGCGTGGGCGAACTCCAGCTCGTCGGCGATCGGCACGAACGAACTTCCCGGGATGCGGACGTACTCGGCCATGCCACCATCGGGACCGAGACCGGGGCAGGGCGGCATCGCGGTGCGCCCGGCAGCCAGGCAAACGTTCTCGTTGCCGCGCAAGCACTCCCGGCATTCGCCACACGACCAGCACAGGTACACGATCCCGCGTTCGCCGACCCGACGACCGCCGACCGCCGAGCCGACCGCCTCGATCGTGCCCGCGATCTCGTGGCCCAAGGTCAGGGGCTTCTCGCTCATCGGGAACGGCAGGCTCAGTACGAACGAATCCGAATGGCAGATCCCGGCCGCGCCGACCCGCAGCAGCAGATCGCCGGGTCCGAGTTCGGGTACGGGCACCGTGCGCAACTCGAGGGTGCCCGGGGCCGTCAGCTGCATCGCGCGCATACTCATCGGGCATCTCCTACCGCGCCGAAAGCGGCCTTCAGGTAGCTGTCGCACCGATCGGAGCCGATCAGACCGGTGGCCATCCGGTTCATGGTGTAGGCGAAGGTGATTCGCCGATCCAGGTCGTTGACGACCATCGATCCGCCGTAGCCCGCCCACCAGCAGACCCGGCCGGTGGGAATGTGCGGGAAGGTCTCCGGCCGCGGCAGCCCGTAGCCGATGCCGAAGCGCAGCGGCGCCAGCAGCGCCAGGTCGATGCCGTCGGCCTGCTCGCGAAAGATCAGCTCGATCGTCGCGGGCGCGAGGAAGCGCTTCCCATCGAGCTCGCCACCGTTGGCGATCAGTGACTGGATGCGGGCCACCGAGCGCGCGTTGCCGTGCCCGTTGGTGCCGCCGATCTCGGCCTCTCGCCACGCCGGGGTGGCGGTTTCGGAGACCTCCAGCCAGGGACTGGTGAGGGTTTTGATCAGCACACTGTTCTGATCGAGGGTCGACAGGTCGAAGTCCGCCATCTCCGGCGGGACCAGGGTGGCGATCCGATCGGCGTGCTCGGGACCGGTGCCGATGTGGAAGTCGGCGCCCAGCGGTCCGGCCAGTTCGTCGGCGAAGAATCGGCCCAGCGAGCGACCGGTGATGCGGCGCACCAGTTCGCCGATGAGATGGCCGTAGTTAATGGCGTGATAGCCGGAGGCGGTGCCCGGCTCCCACCAGGGCGCCTGCCTCGCCAGGCGGGCGGCAGCGGCCTCGGCGTCGTAGATGTCGGCGAGCTCGATCGGCTTGTCCCAGCCCGAGACGCCCGAGGTGTGCGAGAGCAGGTGGCGGACTTCGATGTCGGCCTTGCCGTTGGCCGCGAACTCGGGCCAGTAGTGGGCCACGCGCTGGTCGACGTCGAGTTCGCCGCGGTCGACCAGCAGCAGGGCGCACAGCGCGGTCATCGTCTTGGTGACCGAGAAGACGTTGACCAGGGTGTCGGCGGCCCACGGCGTGGTCCGTGCCGGGTCGGCGTGGCCACCCCACAGGTCCAGCACCGGATCGCCGTCGACGGTGACGCACAGCGCGGCGCCCAGTTCGGCGCCCGAAGCCAAGTGTTCATCGAATACCGCACGAACACCGGCGAATTCGTCGTGGCAAAAGCCGGAGGAAGTGCTCATGACGCCGCCTCGGCCGTCACCCGAGCGGGCACCGGAAGCCTGTTGCCCGCGGCGGCGGCACGTTTCGCACCGCGCTCGAGCTCCTTGTTCATCGAGCGCACATACGGCTCGAATTCGATCTGGATGGTGTGGCGGGGCGAATCGTAGTAGCGCCCGGTGCGTTTGGCTTCCTGCGCACCGAGAATCTGGTCGATCTGCTCGCGCGGGGGCAGGTGATAGCGGCCGGTGAGATAGGCGACGACCAGTTTGCTCTGCTGCTCGGCGAAGTTCACCAGTGTCGGCATCGGTTGGGCCAGACCGAGGTAGAACAGATTGTCCACACCCGGCTTCATCATCATCTGGAACAGCGGGAACCGATTGTCCGCGTCGGGCGCCAGCGCCGGATCGGTGAAGAACGGGAAGCTGATGTGGTAGCCGGTGGCGCAGACGATCACGTCGGCCTGTTCGCTCGTGCCGTCGGCGAAGTGCACGGTGTCGCCGTGCAGGCGCGAGATCGCGGGCTTGCACTCGATGTCGCCGCACCCCGCGCGATGCAGGAACTCCTCGCTCGCCGAGGGGTGCGCCTCGAAGGGCTCGTGATCGGGCGTCGGCAGGCCATAGGTCGACATCTCGCCGCGATTCTTGCGGACGAAGCGCTGCTTGAGCTTGAGCGCGACCCGGTCGGGAATCCAGGTCGGCATCGAAGCACGGTCGCCCACTCGACCATTGACGTACTTGGGCAGCACCCAGACGCCACGGCGGGCCGAGACGAACAGCTTCGAGGCGAGAAAACGCTGTGACAGCTCCGAGGCGATGTCGAGCCCGGAGTTACCCATGCCGACCACCACGATCCGCTTGCCGCGCATGTCGATCGGGTCGAACGGGTCGTTGTAGGCGTGGCTGTGCATGAGCACGCCGTCGAATTCGCCTGGGTAATCCGGGAATCGGGGATTCCAGTGGTGGCCGTTGCAGACGATGAGGGCGTCGTAGACCTCGGTGTCGCCCGCGGACGTGGTCACCCGCCACAGGCCGTTGTCGTCACGTTCGGCGCCGGTGACCAGGGTGTTGAACTTGATCCGGTCCCGCAGTCCGAAATGGTCGACATAGTCCATGAAGTACTGCAACAGCTGGGAGTGGTGCGGGAAGTGCGGCCAATCCGGCGGGGCCGGGAAGTCCTCGAACTGCAGGCGATACTTCGAGGTGTCGATGTGCAGGCTCTGGTAGCAGGCCGACATGCCGTTGGGGTTCTTGAAGTACCAGTTGCCGCCCACCTCGTCGGAGGCCTCATAGCAATCGAACGGAATCCCGTTCTCGGCAAGCCTTTTCGCGGCGGTGATGCCAGAAGGTCCGGCGCCGATGACGCACACCTTGGGCAATTCGGGTGTATCCATGCACAACTCCTGATCGGCCTCGGTCATCGATGACCATGCCGAGTGACGTGGAGCACAGAATAGCGTCTCGCTGGACATCGTGTCTAGTGAATGAGCGGACAGTCTAAGATGAGCCGATGACGACCGAACCCACCCGCCGTGGCTCGTTGCGTGAGGAACAGAAGCGCCTGACCAGGGCCAGGATCGTCGAGACCGCGCGCACCCTGTTCGAGACGCAGGGCTACTCCGCTGTGCGCGTCGACGACATCGCCGCGGCCGTCGGGTGCAGCCGGGCGACGTTCTACCTGCACTTCACCAGCAAGGGCGAGGTGCTGCGCGCCATCGCGCAGGAAGGCACCCTGGCCAGCGTGCGGGATTTCTACGCCGACCTCGACCGGGTCCTCACCATCGGTTCCCGAGAAGCGTTCGCGGACTGGATGACTCGTGCGATCGACTGGTTCTTCGCGAACCGGGACATGCTCCCGGCGTGGGACGAGGCCACCGCGCTCGAACCCGAATTCCGCGCGGTGGCGCGCGAGGGCATCATGACCCTGGCCGACACCATGCCCGCCTATCTCGCCCGCTGGCCCGAACACCGCCGCGACGAGGCCAGGCTGCGGATCGAACTGCTCGTCGCCCAGCTCGAGCGCTTCTTCACCCGCTGGGCGATGCAGGGCACCATCGACGTCACGGCCACCCAAGCCGCGGCCGTGCTCACCGATGTCTGGTTCCCGGCTCTCCAGCCGCCGGGCTGAGCTCAGAACAAGCCGAACGCGCGAGCCTGGGCGATCGCATCGGCACGGGCGTTCACGGCGAGTTTTTGGTAGATGCCGCGCAGGTGGGTCTTGACCGTGTTCACCGAGACGCCGAGATCGGCGGCGATACTGCTCGCTGTCATCCCGGACGGAAGTTGGCGCAGCACAACCAGTTCGGTATCGGTGAGCTGCGGCGCGCCCGCGGTCGCGCCCCGGTGGGCCCGGATCCGGTCGATGAAACCCGCGTACTGACCGAAGCGCGCGCCGATCCGGGTGAGCAGATCGGCGGCCGTCGGCACGTCGAGGAACGGGCGAGTCAGCTGTTCGGTCGCCGCGTGGGCAAGGGCCTGTTCACACGCCTCGTCGACCTTACGGGGGCGGTCGAGGCGATCGGCGGCGACCGCGACCAGCAGCCAACCCACGACCCGCAAGCGCGACGACAGCTGCTCGGGCGCGAGCACCGGCTCCAGCCCGGTCAGCACGATCGCGGGGCGATGGGAGTAGAGGGCCAGGCCCGCTTCGGCGACGGCCAGCTCCGGGGTCCGCCCGAGAACCCGTGTCGCATGGTCGACCAACTGCTGCGCGTCTGCCCTCGCCTGCACGCGCAGCAGCAGCCACAGCACGTCGGTGACCAGCTCGCCGGTGCCGTGCAGGGTCGGCGACTCGTCGAGCAGACGCTGGAGCTGCTTGCCGAGCGCGACCGCGGCGGCCGAGCGATCCGAGGCGGCGTCGAACATCAGCACGCCGGTCATGATCACCGCCTGTCGCGCGGGCGCGGGCACCATCGTCTCGTCGGCGGCGACCCAGGGCAGGCTCGGTAACGGCCGCTCGAAATCCAGACCTTGCTGATAGGCGCCGAAGGCCGCGATCAGCCGGGCGGGGGCGGCATCGGCCGAACCGGCCAGTCGATAGCGTCGCGCGCAGTCGATCGCCTCGTCCGCCAGTGCGCGTAGTTCGCCGATGCGGCCGGCCATCCCGGCCCCCACGGCCGCCGCCGTTCTGGCCCGGACGGCGAATCGACCGATTCCGGCTTGTTCGGAATGCACGATGGCATGACGCACAGACGCTGCGCCACTGTCGATCTCACCGGCGTAGATCTCGGCGATCCCGCAGTGCAACGCGACATAGCAGTCGAGGTCGGGCTGTCCGGTCACCGGCGGCAGCGGCCAGCGCAACGACGCCGAATCACCTACCAGCACAGCGACTCCCGCGCTCACCGCCCGATCGAGTGCGGCTACCCATTCGGCGGGCACCACCGGCGCAGCCGAATCCGGGCCGACGTGGGCGGCTTCGAGATAGACCTCGGCGGCCGCGATCTCGCCGGCCTCCACCGCGGTGGCCGCACGCAGCAGACGAACGAAAGTGTCGAGTTCATAGTGGTTTTCGATAGCCGCGAGAAGGGTGTGGCCGGTTCCTTCCAGAACCATGCGCATACCCCAGTCCCGCAGGAAGGCCACCAGCCCCGGCGCGCCGGGTTCGGCGAGAACGTGCTCCAGCGCGGGCCCCGGCATCGCGGCCGCGGTGAACCAGGCCGCCACCCGGCGATGACAGACGGGCAGGCGCTCGGGCCTGGTGTACGCCGCCTCGGCGAGCAGGTACGCGCGCAGCAGCGGGTGGTAGGTGTGCCAGAGTTCGTGCCCGTGCGCGACGGTGTGCAGCGGGAAGTTGGCGCGCAGCAGTTCGTCGAGGATACGGGCGGCGTCCTCGCCGACCAGATCTTCAGCCATCGGCAGGCAGAAATGCTCGGGAACCGCTGTGGTGAGCAAGAATTCGAGAGTGGACGGCGGCAGCGAGGCCAGCAGTTCCGCGACCAGGAAGTCGGCGACGGCGTGCGACGGGCGAGCCAGCGCGGTCAGCGCGGTGTCGCGATCGGGCCCGTTGGCCGACAGGCAGATGGCCGCGATGCGGACCAGTGCGGCCCAGCCACAGGTGAGCTCGTGCACCACCGCGAGATCGGCGTCGTCGAGCCGGCAGCCGTGCTGGGCGAACAGCTGCGCGATCCGGTCCGGGGAGAGCGCGAGCTCGGGCGCGCCGATGCGGGTGAGCCTGCCTGCCAGGTCGAGCGCGTGCCAGCGTAGCGGTGGATCGAAGCGACCCGCGATCAGCGCGGTGACCTGCGCGGGCAGGTGGGTGAGCAGGTATTCGAGGCCGGCCAGTTGCAGGGGGTCGGTGAGCAGATGGGCGTTGTCGATCACCAGCACGGTCGCCTCGACGCCGTCCATCGCGGCGACGAGATTCGCGGCGCGGTCCATCGGCGTGTGCAGCACGCCGCCCGACACCGAGTCCGTAGCGGAATCGAGCGCTCGCGCGATCTCGGCCATGAGGTCGGAGCCGGACTGTTCGGTGACGGTCGACCACACGACCCGGGCGGCGCACCGGCGGCGCACCCAGTCGACCAGCACGACGGTCTTGCCGCTGCCCGCGGGCCCGCACAGCAGCACCGTGTGCCCGGTGCCCGCCCGTGCCCGGTCCAAGCGGGCGAACGCTTCGTTGCAGCGGACGGGCGCGAACGACAGCTCGGGGATACCCGAGTACGGGCCGGCCGCAGCTATCACCGAGCCGCCGCTGTGAAAGTCCAGAGATCCCGACGACGAAGCCATCTCAACCCTCCTGAACACGCTGTTCACTGCCAGGCGGCCGACCTCCGCCGGATTCGACGGTAAGCGAAACGGCGGCTGCGCGGTTGCTGGCGGGAGGAACTCGCGGCGCTCGTTATCAGATCGACGTCGACTCGTCGGCGGACGCTCAGTCGGGCAACTGGGACATGCTCAGCAGAGTGAGGCCGAGGGTGTCGATGCGGGCCATCACCCCACGCATGGCCGTGCTGTCCTCGACGAGGCCGAACAGGGTGGTGGTTCCGGTCGGCGAATGCGAGCTGGGACGCAGTTCGGGGAAAGCTGCGAGGACGCGCTCGGACAGCTCGCCCTCGATGACGAACTGGTAGCGCAGCGGGCCGGTCGTCGACATGGATTCCAGTGTCGCGGCCGGTCATCGAGACTGCCTCATCCACTCCGGGTGAATTCGCTCGCCACCTGCGGCGCAACCGGCCATCACATTTTAAACACTACTATTTCAGTTCTGAGGACGCGGCCTCGATCGGCTGGCTAATGTCGCGCTCATCAACAGCGCGAACAGGAGAACATCATGAAGATCTACCAGGCGCGACGTGCCGGTTTCGGACTCACGGCATTCACCGCGGTGGCCGCCGCCGCCGTGCTGGCGGCCCCGCAGGCATCCGCGCTCGTGCAGGGGATCGCGGTGAGCGGTAGCACGCACTACGTGGATACCACCTACACCGTCACCGCCGATGTCACGGTCACCTCGTTTCTGTTCAAGGTGACCTTCACCGACAACGGCACCCAGATCGGCGAGCCGGTCCCGGTGTCCGACGGCAAGGCCACCATCTCCTGGACGCCGAAGACCACCGGTGCGCACGAGATCAAGGCGGTGCAGGAGCTCATCAGCTCGAAGTCCGTCACGATCACGGTGGCGCCGAAGCCGACCACCCCCGGTGGTGGTGGGACGGGTACCGGTTCCGCTGACCTGGGTGGGCTGCTGTCGGGCTCCGCCGGCTGACCCCACCCGCGCGACGGCCGCCGCGAACCTCTCCCCGCGGCGGCCGTTGCGTGTTCAGGCTTGGTCGTAGGCCTGTTGCAGGGCAGCGAGGTCGAGTTTCGACATCGAGCGCAGCGCCGTGCCGACGGCGATGGCCCGCTCGGCCGCACCACCCATGAGCTCGGGCAGCACCGCCGGGACGACCTGCCAGGACACCCCGAAACGGTCGGTGAGCCACCCGCACGAGCCAGGGGCGCCACCTTGCGACAGCGCCTCCCAGAGCCGGTCGATCTCGTCCTGGGTATCCACGGCTACCTGCAGCGAGGCCGCGTCGCTGTGCGGGTGGCCCGGTCCGCCGTTCATCAGCGTGACGGCCTGGCCGTCGAGATCGAGGGTGACGACGAAGGCCGAGCCGTCGCCCTGCCGGGTCACCTCGACGACGCGTGAGTTCGGGACGGTCGCGGCATAGAGTTCGGCCGCCGCTTCGGCGTCGGCGTCGAACCAGAGGAAAGTGGTGACGGACATGATGTGCTCCTCGGTGTAAGTGGCTTGCTTCACTCACTGGTCGGAGCCGAGCATCGCGCTTCGACACATCCGCCGGAGTTTTATTTTCGCGGCAAGGTCTCGGCGAATCGCAGGCCGTGCTCGACCCATTCCCGCAACGCGGTGTCGTCCTCGATCGTTTCGGGGGCTACCCGCAGCCAGCCGTGCAACTCGCGCCCGCCCATCACCATCGGCGTGACGGCCGTCCCGTCGATCAGGGCATCGCCTTGCGCCGGAGCGATGCGCACCAGCAGCCCACCTTGGCCACTGGCGGCGACGGCCATATTTCCGCCGATCAGGAAGGCGAGACCGCCGAACATCCGCTTCTCGGCCAGATCGGCCCGGGGGTAGACGATCTCCCGGATCCGCTCGGCGAGTTCCTCATCGTATGCCATCGACTCAGTCTGCGCCGGAGCACCGACAAAACTCAGGCGCCGAGCGCGGCCGCGAACATCGGCCAGGAATCGTGGACGTCGTCCTGCCAGTACGGCCAGGCATGGGTGCCCGCGGCACGGAAACGGACATCGGCGGGAATGCCGAGCTGGGCCAGGCGGCCCGCCAGCGGGCTCGAACAGCTACCGACGACGGCTTCCATGGTGCCGCCGACCAGCAGACGGTCGAGCAGGACGCCGACGTTGCCCGCGATGCTCGGATCGTTGAACGCCTCGTGCGGACCGGGGGCGCCGTTGCCCGAGGACAGGTAGACGGCGGTGCCGCGCAGTCGCTCGGTGTTGCGGGTGGGATCGTTGGCCGCCCACGCCGGATCGCCGGGGGCGCCCCACATGTTGGTCGCGTCGGCGCCGAAGGTGGCGAGCTGGGCGCGGACCAGGGTCTCGGCGAGCGGGTTGGCGGTCTGGGTGCACCCGCTGAACGCGCCGACCGCGCGATACAAACCGGGTGCCGCGATCGCCAGGTTCAACGCCGAGGTGGCCGACATCGACAGACCCGCGATGCCGTTGGCGCCCGTCATGCCGAAGCGATCGTTGAGCAGCGGGGGCAGTTCGTTCGTCAAAAAGGTGGTCCACTTGTTGCGGCCGAGCGCGCCGTCGTCGCGCTGCCAGTCGGTGTACATGCTGGCGCGACCGCCGATCGGCACGATCACATTGACCGGCTTGTCGGCGAAGAAGTCGACGATATCGGTGCGGCGCATCCATGGGCCGCCGCTCTCGCCGCCGTCGACCGCGTTCAGCAGATACAGCGCGGGTGCGCCGGCACCGGGGTGCGACATCCACAGGGTGATCGGGCGGTTCATCGCCGCGGAGTGCACGACCACCTCGAACTGTCTGCCACCGAGCGGGCGGACGTCGAGGATCGCCGACTGCGCCGATGCCACAGGCGAGACGACGAATCCACAGCCGAGCAGGACGAGCAGACAGCACACAAGCCGACGCATGCGAAGTAGTGTGCCGCATGCGCCCGCTAATGTCCGGCATTGGATGATCGGTGTCCCTATTGTGCGTGTTCATCCTGAAAATGCGCGCGCAGGTCGGTGATCGAGGCGGGTCCCGCGTCGGGAACGTGCATCCGTTCCGCAATCATGGCGCGGAGTTTGCGTGGGAGCCCGGGTGCGTGCCGATCGAAGTAGGCCGAGAGCCATTCCGGGCGGCCGACGAGGAACGGGAAATCGGTGTTCATCATCGGGCGGATCACCAGCATCGGCAGCGGGGCGTGCAGCGGGCGGTAGTCCCGGCTCCACAGGCCCGCCACCGGGCAGCCGGGATAGAACTGCCCGAGCATGGCGCCCGCGCCGACGATGTCGCTCTTACGGGCGGCGTGTGCGGCGTCGATGCGGGCGGTGTCGTCGAGGCCGGGGAAGACGGTGAGGACCGCGCCGGAGTGGTCGAGGGTGCGATAGAGATCGAAGGCGTCGTCGATGGCCCGGGTGATCTCTACGGTGTCGTCCGATTCGGCGATCCACAGGTTGTGTTGCGCGGCAGCGGGTTTGACGAAGGGACAGACCGGCCCCGGTCGGCCTTGCGCTGGATCGTGGCGCATCAGGGTGTCGGCGAACCAGTCGATCACGGGTGCGCTTCTGGGGTGTTCGGCGGCCCAGCGGACCGGGTCGTCGTAGACGCACCACCAGGTGGCGGCGGTGCGCCGGCCTCTCGTCGATCGCAGGGCGTTCATGCTGTGGCCGTGACGGTTTCGACGGCTCGCAAGTGCCGGTCGATGATCGGGCCGATGCGAGCGACGACGTCGGCGTTGGTCAGTTGCGCGTGGGTGGCCGCCACGGGATGTTCGATCAGGCGCCCGGTGACGTAGGGGCGCCACATCTCGACGTCGAGCACGGCTGTCATGCCCTGGGTGGCACAGAAATAGAGGAGGTCACCGGCGAAGAGGTCCGGGCGGTAGCCGTGGGAGAGGCGGACGCCGTCGGCGTAGGCCTCGTGCAGGCTCGTCAGTTGCTCGGCGGTGAGCCCGGTACCGAAAGAAGCTGCGCCCCGGGCTAATTCGGCAGCGGCCTGGTCGGCCGCGACGTCGGGGAAGGCGTCGGCGTCGTCGGGTTCGTCGCCGAGCAGGTGGGTGAGGAGGTCACGCATACGAGGCCGCGGAGGCGGGTCGGCGCGGTCGGGGACGCGCAGCCTGCCCGCCTCGAACCAGCGCGACCGTGCGTGCCACGGTCTCGTGGCCCTCCGGCCGTGCGCAGCGAGCGTGTCGGTCCATATCCTGGCCCTGACCGTGCCTTTACTGCCGACCACGGCGAGCGGGGAGTGTTCGTGGACGACATGTCCACACCGCCGCATTGTTCATCGCAGACGGAGGCGCGCGAACTTCAGTACGGCGCAGTAGGCGGATAGCCTGGGTAGGGCTGGTACGCCGGTGGGGTCCGTGGTGCGAAGTAGGGACCGGACACGCTGTTCCACAACAGGATCACCGCGGCGAGGCCGATTGCGAGTGACGCGGTACCGAATACCAGCGCTATCCCCGCGGTGGAGGTGACGAACTCCAGCACCGTGCCGATGACGTAGAACAGCGCGTTGATCCCGAAGAACACCGTCGCCGTGATCCGCCCCCAGTTCTTGCCTGCCCGGCAGACGAAAGCCATCCACACCCACAAACCCGCTGTCACCAGCGAACTGAGCACGGCGCCCCCGATTCCCGCGTACAGGACGAGATCGAGGTCGTCTCCCCGCAGCACACCACCGGAGGCATCGAGCGCTTCGCTGCGGGCCTCGTCGAGCTGGGTGAGCGAGTACGCCAAGCTGAGCAGCGTGACCACGGCTCCGGCCAGCATCACGTAGAACGCGATCTGCACACTCTGCGGCAATACCCGCGGCGCGGAATCCACCGCCGGATAAGCACCCGGCGGGGCCGGATACAGACTCCCCGCCCCGTGCGGCCGCGGCGCCTGCCCGAACTCGTGCGGCCGCGGCACCTGCGCCCCCGCCGGACCCGGTACGTGCCCATACGGGGGCGGCGTCGGCGGCTGCGGGACGGGCGGCTGCGGGATGTAGCCCGGAGTACTCGCGGGCCCGCGCGCTGCCGACTCATCCGGATAGGCCGTCAACCCATCGTCGGGCGACGGATACCCCTGACCTGCGGACGGATCGGACACCGAACTCCCCTTCGATCGAAAACACAACCCTAACCCGCGCAACGCCCACCCCGGGCTCTGGCCACCTCCCGTTCACCGTCGGCCCGCACCGACGTTCCCGGTCACCACCCACCTCGACACCATCGCCCGCGCACTCCCCGACCGCCCCGGCGAGGGTTCACCCGGGCCACTGGTCAGTGGACCCCGATCAACTCCCGAGCCGCACTGCGATACCGATCCACGATCAACCCGACGACCCCCGGATGCACACCGATCGGCTCGGCCACCCCGTCGGCCCCCGCGTCGTGCAATCGCTGATGAAAAAGCCCGTGCGCCAACAGATAGGACGCGATGAACACCCGTTCGCTGCCCGACTCGCGAAGCGACGCGACAACATCGGGTACCCGAGGCGAACCCGTCGCCACATAGCCGATCCGAACCGGGGCCCCCAACTGCTCGGCGAGCATGCCCGCGGCCCGCCGGACATCCTGGCGCGCCCGCGAATCCGACGACCCGGCCGCGGCGAAGACGACCGCGTCGCCCGGCTGCCACCCGGCTGCCCGCAACCGGACCGCCATGATCTGCGTCAACGCCGGATCCGGACCCATCGCAGCCGTGACCGCGACAGCGCGATGTCCGCTCTCGGCGACCTCGCGCGGAACATCCTGGTACACGTGATAACCCGAAGCCAGAAACGCCGGAACGACGACAGCGGGCCCGTCCAGATCCCGCAAGACCTCCGACGGCGACGGTCCGAGCACATCGACGAACGCGGTCCGCAGCAAGGCATTCGGCGCAGCGGACACCGCGACACCGAGTTCGGCGGCCACCGCATCGGCAAGCACGGCAATCATTTCCACCCCGCGCGCACTACGGGTCCCGTGCGCGACCAGGACCAGAGCCGGTTCACCCGGCACCACGGCACTCACCACACCCCGATCGTCTGGGCGGGACGCGGCGACCGGGCAGGCGTCCCGATCCCCGCCGGATACGGCGGCTGCACGGTCGCACGCGTGGCGGGCGGGTCGGCGCAGTCGGCTGCGTCCAAGGCCAGCCGGTACCCACGCTTGACCACGGTCTGGATCGCCTTGGGAGTTCCGAGCCCGGCGCGAAGTCGCGCGATCGCGGTCTCCACCGCATGGGTGTCGTCGCCGCCGCCGGGCAGCGCGCCGAGCAAGTCCTCGCGCGAAACGACCCGCCCGGGCTGACGAGCCAGCGCGCGCATCAATGCCATCGGCGCGGGCGCCAACTGACGTACCTCACCGTCGACGACCACGCATCCGCCCCGCACACTCACCAGATGACCGGCCGCGTAGATTCGGCTGGCGCGACGCGGAAGTTCTTCTGCCACATGGCGAGCCAGCGCCCCGAGCCGGGCGCGACCCGGCATCGTCGTCGGCACGCCGAGCTCTTCGAGCGGAGCCGCGGTGATCGGTCCGACACAGGCCGCGAGCACTCGCCCACGCAGAGCGTGCAGCACCGACTCCAGCAGCCCGGTTTCCTTGGCGCGCATCAACATCGACGCCACGGCAGGCGCACTGGTGAAGGTGACGCAGTCGAGGCTGCCGGAGATGATCGACTCGATCATCGTGTCCATCGGCCCACGATCGAGCGGCGGTTCCCACCGGTACACCGGCACCGGAACCACGTCGGCGCCCGCGCAGCGCAGCACCTCGCAGAAGTCGGGGACCGGTTCCCATTCGGTGGTCGCGCCGTGCAGCTGCACCGCGATGCGGACGCCTTCGACGCCCTCGGCGAGCAGATGATCGAGCACCTCGGCCGAGGACTCCGAAGCGGGCGACCATTCCTCGCGCAGTTCGGCCGCGCGGATCGCGCCCTTGGCCTTGGGACCGCGAGCCAGCATCCGGGTCGAAGCGAAGGTGTCGCGAAGGACCTCGGCCAGGCCCCAGCCTTCGGCGGCTTCCATCCAGCCACGGAAACCGATGCCGGTGGTGGCGACAGTGATCTGCGGCGGATCGGCGATCAGCAGCTCGGTGACGCGCTCGAGCTCGGTGTCATCGGCGAGCGGAATGATCCGAATCGCCGGCGCGGACGTGACGGTCGCGCCCCTACGGGTGAGCAGGGTGCTGAATTCCTCGGCGCGGCGGGCCGCGGTGACGCCGATGGTGAAGCCGGCAAGGCAAGGGCCACTGTCGGTGGGAGAGCTCATGTGGTCTGCACCGGTTCGTTCGAGACCGCGACGACGCCGCCGTCGAGGTGAACCGCGTGGACCGGCAGGGACTGGGACTCGTCGTCGAGGCAACGGCCGTCGATCAGCGAGAAAGCCTGCTTGAGCAGCGGCGAGGCGACGACGGGAACACCGCCACGATCACCGATGATGCCGCGCGACATCACCGCTGCCCGACCGAACGGATCGATGTTGCCGACGGCGGCGAGAGTGCCGTCGGTGAGCAGGAACAACGCCGCCTGACGGCCGCCCTTCAGCAGGACGGCAACGCCGCGCCCGGGGATAAGAAAGTCGAGCCGGCACGCCTGGGTCCAGGACACGGTCTCTGTGGTGATGGTGGGTGTGTCGATAACGGTCATCGGTTCCTCCTCCGAACGCCTTACCTATTGGTACAGGTGCCCTGTTTCCGCAGCGTTAAGTGCTTATTTCCCGGCCGGTGCTGTGTCGGAAGCAACAACGACCGGCATGCCGGGAAGGCTGCGCGCATCGGGCGTCGCGGGCACGCCCTGCGTGGTTACGCGTGCGCTGCCGCCTGCGGGCATGCCCGGAACGCCGAGGAGCACCGGCACCTTGCGTTCACCGCTGTCGTCGAACGAAATCGTCGGATCGGCTTCGTCAGGGGCATTGACGAAGGAGACGAAGCGCGAGAGCTTGTTCTCGTCCTCGAGCACGGCCGCCCACTCGTCCTGGTAACCGTCGACGTGCTTGGCCATGGCGGCCTCGAGGTCACCGGCGATGCCGAGGCTGTCGTCACAGACGACGGCCTTGAGGTAGTCGAAGCCGCCTTCGAGCGCCTCCTGCCACGGCGCGGTGCGCTGCAGACGGTCGGCGGTGCGGATGTAGAACATGAGGTAGCGGTCGATGTAGCTGATCAGGGTCTCGTCGTCGAGCTCACCGGCCAGCAGCACCGCGTGCTTGGGGGTCAGGCCGCCGTTGCCGCCGACGTAGAGGTTCCAGCCGTTCTCGGTGGCGATCACGCCGACATCCTTGCCCCGGGCCTCGGCGCACTCACGCGCGCAGCCCGAGACGGCCAGCTTGATCTTGTGCGGCGAACGCAGGCCGCGGTAGCGCTTCTCCAGCAGCACGGCCATGCCGACCGAGTCCTGCTGGCCGTAGCGGCACCAGGTGGAACCGACGCAGCTCTTCACGGTGCGCAGCGACTTGCCGTAGGCGTGACCGGACTCCATGCCGACGTCGACCAGGCGCTTCCAGATCAGCGGCAGCTGCTCGACGCGCGCGCCGAACAGGTCGATGCGCTGGCCACCGGTGACCTTGACGTAGAGCCCGAACTCCTTGGCCACCTCGCCGATCACGATCAGCTGGTCGGCGGTCACCTCACCACCGGGCATCCGCGGCACCACCGAGTAGGTGCCGTTCTTCTGCAGGTTGGCCAGGAAGTGGTCGTTGGTGTCCTGCAGCGCGGCCTGCTCGCCCTCGAGGATGTGCTCGCTCGAGGTGGAGGCGAGGATCGAGGCGACGGTGGGCTTGCAGATATCGCAGCCCGAGCCCTTGCCGTGCTTGGCGATCAGTTCGGAGAAGGTGCGGATACCGGTGACGGCGACCACGTCGTAGAGCTCCGCGCGCGACTGAGAGAAGTGCTCGCACAACGACTTCGAGACCGCTACGCCGGACTGCTCGAGCAGCTTCTTGATCATCGGCACACAGCCGCCACAGGAGGTGCCCGCGTTGGTGCAGCTCTTCACGGCCGGGATATCGCAGGCGCCCTCGGCGATCGCGCCGCAGATATCGCCCTTGCTGACGTTGTTGCAGGAGCAGATCTGGGCGTCGTCGGGCAGCGCGTCGGCACCCAGTTCCGCGCCTGCCGGGGAGATCAGCGCGGCGGCGTCGGCAGGCAGCGGGCGGCCGACCAGCGGGCGAAGGGCCGCGTACTGGCTGGCGTCGCCGACCAGGATGCCGCCGAGCAGGGTCTGGGCGTCGTCGGAGACGACCAGCTTGGCGTAGGTGCCCTTGGCCGCATCGTGCAGCACGACCTCGAGCGCGCCCTCGGTGGTGGCGTGCGCGTCACCGAAGGAGGCCACGTCGACGCCCATCAGCTTCAGCTTGGTGGACATATCGGCGCCGGGGAACTCGCCCGCGCCGCCGAGCAGGCGATCGGCGACGATCTCGGCGGTGGTGTAACCGGGAGCGACCAGGCCGTAGCAGACCCCCTCGATCGCGGCGCACTCACCGATCGCGTAAACGCTCGGGTCGGATGTCTGCAGGGTGAGGTCGGTCAGGATGCCGCCGCGAGCGCCGATCTCGAGGCCCGAGGCTTTGGCCAGTGCGTCCTGCGGGCGGACACCGGCGGAGAACACCACCAGCGAGGCCTTGATCTCGGCATCGTCGGACAGGTGCACGGTGACTCCGCCGCCTGCTGCGGCACCCTCCGCTGTGTCTGTCTCGAGCGAGACGATCTTGGCGGTGCCCACGCCGGTGTGCACGTTCAGGCCGATATCGGTGACGAGCTTCTCCAGAATCGCCCCGCCACCGGCGTCGACCTGGGCGGGCATCAGGCGCCCGTTGTACTCGACGACGTGCGGGGTCATCCCGAGCAGGCGCAGCGCGTTGGCCGCTTCCAGACCGAGCAGACCGCCGCCGACGACCACGCCGTGCGCGCCGGGACCGGCCGCTTCGGCGGCGGCGCGGATGCCGTCGAGGTCGTCGATGGTGCGGTAGACGAAGCACTCGGGCAGGTCGTGGCCCGGGACCGGCGGCACGAACGGGTAGGAACCGGTGGCCATGACCAGCGCGTCGTAGGCGATGACGTCGCCGCTGGTGGAGGTGACAGTCTTGGCCTCGAGGTCGATGGACTCGCCGCGCTGGCCCAGCCGCAGGTCGACCAGATCGTCGCCGTCGTAAGAGTTGCCGGGCAGGGCCAAATCCTCGGCGTTCCAGTTGCCGACGTAGTAGGACAGGCCGACGCGGTCGTAGGCGGGCAGCTTCTCCTCCGACAGGATGACGACCTGCCACACGCCTGCTTCGTCGCGCGAGCGAAGGGCTTCGACGAAACGGTGTCCGACCATGCCGTGGCCGACCACGACCGCTGTTTTACGAGTGCTGTTCATGAGAGTGACCTCCTTGATAGTGGTCGGTTGTCAGCGAGCCGACGAATGGGCCGACGAAGCGTTGGTTTCGGCCTCGAGGACCATGTGCTCGGCCTCGACCACCACTGCGGAGCCGGAGGTGAGACGGGGACGGCGCAGAAAGACCGTCCAGGTAACGGCGGCGCAGACCACGTAGAAGGCGAGGAACACCCAGAACGCGGTCGTGGCCGAAGCGGTACTGGCGTAGGAGCTGCGCAGCACCATGTTGATGGCGACCCCGCCCAGCGCGCCGATCGCGCCGACGAAGCCGATCAGCGCGCCCGCGGTGTTCTGCGACCAGGCCGCCTGCTCGGTCCGCGAGCCCGGCAGGCTCTTGGACTTGGCTTCGAACACCGACGGGATGATCTTGGTGACGGCGCCGTTGCCGAAACCGGACAGGACGAACAGGGCGATGAAGCCCGCGACCAGCAGCGGCATGGTGGAACCGGTGGCGATGCCGTTGTTGCGGTCGGCCATCGTCGAGGCGGTGATCACGAGCAGCGCGGCGGCCATCATCGCGCCGAAGGTGGCGATGGTGACCTTGCTGCCGCCGATCCGGTCGGCCATCTTGCCGCCGTAGGGGCGGGCCAGCGAACCGAGCAGCGGGCCGATGAAGGCGATCG
>JACIXH010000100.1 GCA_014360565.1 Nocardia sp. | reverse complement strand
GTCGGCCAGGCCGCGGTGATCGTGCGCACCGACGAACACGCCGGTGACCGCCTGATCGCCTATGTCGTCGCGTCGTCGGCAGCCGTGCCCGCCGTGGCCACGCTCGTCCCGAAGGGCCCGGTGGGTGCCCGCTTCGGACGTCAGGACGGCGGGAGCGAAGACGCCGAGCCGGCCGAGAGCCGGGCGACCACGGTCCTCGATCCGCTGGACGTACGCGCCGCTCTGGGCGAATTCCTCACCGGCTACATGGTTCCCGACGCCGTGGTGGTGGTCCAGGAACTGCCGATGACCACCAACGGCAAACTCGACCGGGCCGCCCTGCCCGCACCGGAGTTCACCGCCGCGGCCACCTTCCGCGCGCCGACCACACCCATCGAACTCAGCGTCGCCGAGGTTTTCGCGACTCTGCTCGGCGTACCGGAGATCGGTCTCGACGACAACTTCTTCGACCGCGGCGGCAACTCACTGCTTGCCACCAGGGCCATCGCCCGCATCGACCAGGCCCTGAGCACCGACCTGGTGGTGCGCGACCTGTTCGAGGCGCCGACCGCGGGCTCGCTCGCCGCGCGCGTGCGCCCGGGAACGGTCGCCGCGCCGCGACCGCCGCTGATCCCGGCCCAGGATCGCGGCGTCGTTCCGCTCTCGCCCGCGCAGCAGCGGATGTGGTTGCTCAATCGCATCGACCCCGACTCGCCCGCCTACAACATTCCGCTCGTCCTGCGGTTGCGCGGCGCCCTGGACACCTCGGCACTGCGCTACGCCGTCGCCGATGTGCTCGAACGGCACGAGGCACTGCGCACCCGCTTCCCGGCCGATGGCGTCGACGCTGTTCCGTACCAGGAGATTCTGCCCGTCAGCGCGGTGCTGCCGAACGGTCTGCCGATGGAGGAGTGCGACGATCCGCGTGATCGGGTGATGCGCTTGCTCGCGGGTGGTTTCGACGTCGCCGAACGAGTTCCCTTGCGCGCCGGACTGTTCACGGTCCCCGGCGACGACCCGCTCGACGAGGAAGAGCATGTGCTGGCCGTCGTCGTGCAGCACATCATCGCCGACGGCGCCTCGCTCGCTCCGCTCGCCCGCGACCTCGTGATCGCCTACCGGGCGCGCGTGGAAGGCCGCTCACCCGCCTGGGCGCCGCTGCCGGTGCAATACGCCGACTATGCGCTGTGGCAGCGCGCGGTGCTCGGTGCGGAGTCCGACGAGAGCTCCACCGCCGCAAGGCAACTGGCGTTCTGGCGGCACACGCTGGCCGGGCATTCCGGCACTGTCGAGCTGCCGCACGATCATCCGCGTCCCTCGCACGCCTCCTTGCGTGGGGCCGATGTGAGCACCACGCTGCCCGCTGACGTGCACGCGGGTCTCGCCGAGCTCGCCCGCAGGCACAACGCGTCGCTGTTCATGGTCGTGCACGCGGCACTGGCCGCACTGCTCGCCCGGATCTCGGGCAGCACCGATATCGCGATCGGCACGCCGATCGCGGGTCGCGGCGAGCCAGAACTCGACGATCTGGTCGGCATGTTCGTCAACACCCTGACACTGCGTACCGAGGTAGACCCGCGCCGCGGCTTCGACGAATTGGTCAGCGCCGCACGTGAAGTGGGCCTGGCTGCCTTCGCCAACGCCGATCTGCCGTTCGAGCGGGTGGCCGAGGAGATGGCGCCGACCGGTACGGTCTCGCACAACCCGCTGTTCCAGGTGGTGCTCTCGTTCCACAACAACGAAGCACCCGTGCTTCGCCTGCCCGGCCTCACCATCGAGGCGATGGATCTCGCGGCCCGGCCGGCCAAGTTCGACCTGCAGGTCAATGTCGAACCGCGGGTGTCCGCTACCGGTGAACCCGACGAGATCGGTGTTGTGTTCACCTACGCCACCGACCTTTTCGACGAGCACACCGTCGCGGCCTTCGCGCGCGGGCTCACCGAGATCGTTACCGCGGTCGTCGCCGATCCCACGGCGCGCATCGGCGATATCGACCTGCGCGACGCAGGCGAACGCGAACGTGCGCTGACCGCGGCCGCGTATGCCCCCGCGCCGTCGGCCAACGGCGCGGCGCTGGCTCAGGAACTGGCCTCCACGGTGGAGGACGACCCGGACGCGCCCGCGCTCGACCTGGGCGAAGCCGAGCTCACCTACGCCGAATTCGACGCTCGCTCCTCGCAGCTGGCGCGGTCCCTGATCGCCCGCGGGGCCGGTCCCGGCACGGGAGTCGCGGTTCGGCTCGACCGCGGAGTCGACGCGGCGCTCGCGACCTGGGCGGTGCTCAAGGCCGGTGCCGCGGTGGTGCCGCTGATGACGATGGACGCCGGGCTGCCGGGCAACAACCTCGAGGTGAAACTCGGCCTGACCATCGACATCCTCGACGCGCCCGACGGCTTGGACTGGTACGACCTGGACGATCCCGCGTTGCGCGCCGAATTGGCCGCGGAATCGCCGCGTCCGATCGGCTACGCCCACCGCACCCGCGCCCTGCGCGGCGACGACGTGGCCTTCGTCGGCGGTGGCCGCACGCTGAGCTACGACGAGTTGGCGACCGCGGCCGAACAGGTCGCCCAGCGCACCGGGCTCACCTTCGAATCGCGCACGCGAGCAGCGGGCCGACCGGATTCGGTGGCGGGCGTGCTCGAGATCGTCTCGGCCGCGATCGCGGGCGCGACGCTGGTGATGGGGGCCGACCAGGGGAGTGCGGACGAGGTGAGCCATGTGTTCACCGAGTCGGCGGTGGCCGTGGCCGAACCGGGCGACGGGACAGGTGCGAGGATTGTCGCGCTCAGTGAGATGATCGGCAACGCCGGGCAGCCGCACCAACGGCGCACGGTGGTCGGGATGGATGGATAGGTGGAACGAACACTGGCTGGTCCGCGCGGTGCGCGACGTGCCGGTGCGCGTCGAGATCGGTACGAGGTGTGCATGACCGGGCAACGGCAAGTCGACTCCGTCGATCGGACGGACCTGTCGTGACTCGGGCGAACCGGGCATCCGGCGCCCGTGCCCGGCAGCGCGGGAAGTCGCTGCCGCAATTGCTGTCGGTGGCCGTGGAGTCCAATCCCGGCGGCCTCGCACTCTCGTGGGATGACGGTGTGTCCGACCCCGTGCGGTGGACCTACGCCGAACTCGATGAACGGTCCAACCGGCTGGCCAGGCTGCTGATCGCCCGCGGTGTCGGCCCCGAGGACGTGGTGGCCCTCGGGATCGCGCGTTCGCCGGAATCGGTGCTGGCGATGTGGGCGGTGACCAAGACCGGCGCGGCGTTCCTGCCGGTCGACCCGAATTATCCGCCGGCCCGGGTGAACCACATGCTGGCCGACTCCGGTGCGGTGCTCGGGGTCGCGGTCGGCGCGGCGGTGGATCGGCTACCCGGCACGCTCGACTGGTTGTGCATCGACGACGAGAGCGTGCGTCGCGCCTGCGATGATCAGTCCGGCGATCCGGTGACGTTCGCCGACCGGGTGCGCCCGCTGCGGCTGCAGCATCCGGCCTATGTGGTTTACACCTCCGGTTCCACCGGCCTGCCCAAGGGCGTTGTGGTGACCCACACCGGGCTGGCTGGATACTGCGCCGAGCAGCGCGCGCACTATGGAATCGAAGCATCCTCGCGCACACTGCATTTCGCGTCTCCTTCCTTCGACGGCGCGGTCCTCGAACTGTTGATGGCGGTGGGGGCCGGGGCCGCGATGGTGCTGGTGCCCGCGGGCATTCTCGGCGGCGTGGAGCTGGCCGATGTGCTGCGCCGCGAAGCCGTCACCCACATGTTCATCACCACGGCCGCGCTGGCCTCGCTCGATCCGGTCGGCCTCGACGCGCTGGCCGTGGTCACCACCGGTGGCGAGGCGTGCCCGCCGGATCTGATCCGGCGCTGGGCCACGGATTCACGCCGGTTCCACGACTGCTACGGGCCGACCGAGACCACCATCGTGACCAACATCAGCGCACCGCTGGTGGCAGGCGACTCGATGAACATCGGCGCACCCCTGCGTGGGGTGAGCGAGTATGTGCTCGACGAGCGTCTGGTGCGGGTGCCCGACGGGATGATCGGCGAGCTGTACATCGCGGGCAACGGACTGGCGCGTGGGTATCACCGTCAGCCGGGTTTGACCGCCTCGCGCTTCGTGGTCGATCCCTTCGCAGGCGCCGACGGGCGGATGTATCGCACCGGTGACCTGGTGCGCCGCCGGGTCGACGGTGCGATCGAGTTCGTGGGGCGCAACGACTTCCAGGTGAAGGTGCGCGGGTTCCGGATCGAGCTCGGCGAGATCGACACCGTGCTCACCGCGCACGACACCGTCGATTTCGCGGTCACCCTCGGCCATGAACTCGACAACGGCACCACGATTCTCGCGGCCTACGTGCACGCGGCGCCCGGTGCGCGGATCGACACCGACGCGCTGTTCGCGCACGCCGAAGTGGGCCTGCCCGCGCACATGGTGCCCACCGCGCTGACCGTGCTCGACACCATCCCGTTGACTCCCGTCGGCAAGCTCGACCGGGCCGCGCTGCCCGCCCCGACGCTGCGCGCGGAGGAATTCCGTGCGCCGACCGGGGCGATGGAAGAGCTGGTAGCGCACATCTTCGCCGAGCTGCTCACCCCGGAGGGACCTGTCGGCGCTAACGACGATTTCTTCGCGCTCGGCGGCAATTCGCTGCTCGCTACCCAAGCGGCGGCCCGCCTGGGGGCCGAGCTCTCGGCGCGGGTGCCCGCTGGTCATCTGTTCGAAAGCCCCACCGTCGCAGGGCTTGCCGCGCTGCTCGAACCGCTGAAGGGCGCGGGCGGACACGCGCCGCTCACGCCGCGCGCGCGCCCCGAACTGATCCTGCTCTCGCCCGCGCAGCAGCGGATGTGGTTCCTCAACCAGTTCGATCCGAGTTCCACGGCCGAGACGATCCCGTTCGCGCTGCGCCTGTCCGGCCCGTTCGACGCGCGCGCTCTGCACGCGGCCTTGTCTGACCTGGTTGCCAGGCACGAATCCCTTCGCACCTGGTATCCGGTGTTCGACGCCGATGCACACGCCAGGGCGCGTCACACTGCGGGCGACGGCGTAGGCGCGCTGGGTGATGTCGCGGCGGGCGGCGACGACCACGATGTCGTGGTCGACGGCGTCGGGCATCAGGTGGTCCTGCTGATGGCGGAGGCGGTGCCGGAGGTGCTCGTCGACTCGCTCACCGAGGACGAATTGCCGCTGTGGCTGGCGAAATTCGCGGGCACCGGGTTCGATGTGGCCGCAGGCGTGCCGTTTCGGGTGGCCTTGGCCGAGCTCGGGCACCACGATCATGTGCTCGCCGTGGCCCTGCACCACATCACCGCCGACGGCGCTTCGGTGGCGCCGCTGCTGCGCGACCTGCTCGGTGCCTACCTGGCTCGCCGTAATCGTTCCCGGCCCCGGTGGCAGCCGCTGCCGGTGCAGTACGCCGACTACACGCTGTGGCATCGCGAGCTGCTCGGTTCCGAGGACGACCCGGATTCGGTGGCCGCCACCCAGATTTCGTACTGGCGCGCGGCGCTGGCCGGGCTGCCTGACCGGCTCGACCTGCCCACCGATCGCCCTCGCCCGCCTGTATTCACCGGCCGCGGAGCCGAATTCGGGTTCCAGATTCCGGCCTCGGTGCACACCGCGCTGGCCTCGCTGGCCCAGCGCAGTGGCACCTCCGAATTCATGGTGGTGCACGCGGCTTTCGCGGTGCTGCTCGGGCGGGTCGCGCACACCGACGACATCGCCATCGGCACTCCCGTGGCAGGTCGCGGTGCGCGCGAACTCGACGATCTGATCGGCATGTTCGTCAACACGCTGGTCCTGCGCTCGCAGCTCGACCCGCGCGCGAGCTTCGCCGAACTGCTGCGCGCGACCAAACGCGCCGACCTCGCTGCCTTCGCCCATGCCGACCTGCCGTTCGAGCGACTGGTCGAGCTGCTCGACCCGGTGCGTTCGCAGGCGCATCATCCGCTCTTCCAGGTGGCCCTGTTCTTCCAGAACCTCGACCTGCCGGGCCTGCGCCTGCCGGGTCTGGATGCCGCCCCGGTCGAATTCGGCGGCGCGGTAGCGCGTTTCGATTTACAGCTCACGATCGTTCCCGGCGCCGACCCGGGTGAACCGATGGCCGCGGCGTTCAACTACGCCACCGACCTGTTCGATCCCGACACCATCGAGACACTCGCGGCCCGGTTCACCCGTCTGCTCGATACGGTGGCCACCGACGCCGATCTCGCGATCGCCGAGATCGACCTGCTCACCGACGCCGAGCGCGCGCAGACCCTGGTGAGCTGGAACGACACCGGTCACCCGGTGCCGCCCGAGCCGATGCTCGAGGCGTATCGCCGTGCGGTGCAGATGCATCCGGACGCCACCGCGCTGGTCTACGAGGACACGGAGCTGACCTATCGGCAGTTCGACGTGCGGGTGAACACGCTCGCGCGGGTATTGATCGAGCAGGGTGTCGGGCCGGAAAGCCTGGTCGGACTGGCGGTGCGGCGCTCACCGGAATTGGTGATCGGCATGTACGCGGTGCTCACCGCCGGTGGCGCCTACGTGCCGCTGGACCCGGATCATCCGGCCGAGCGCATCGCCTACATCCTCGAGACCGCGCGGCCCGCCTGCGTGCTGAGCACCGGCGCGGACGCTGTGCCGGTCCCGCACGGCATCTCGTTGCTGCTGCTCGACGAGCTCGACCTCACCGGCGTACCGGGTGATCCGGTTCATCTCTCGGAGTTGCGCGCACCGCTGCACCCCGGCAACCCCGCCTACGTCATCTTCACCTCCGGTTCCACCGGCAAGCCCAAGGGCGTCGCGATCTCGCACGCCGCCATCGGCAACCAGCTGGTGTGGATGCTGGCGAAATACCCGCTCGCACTGGGCGATGTCTACCTACAGAAGACCGCGACCACCTTCGATGTGTCGCTGTGGGGCTATTTCATGCCGCTGCGCGTCGGTGCGAAACTGGTGCTGGCCACTGCCGACGGGCACCGCGACCCCGCCTACCTGATCGATCTGATCGCGCGGCACAAGGTCACCGTCACCGACTTCGTTCCGTCGATGCTCACGATGTTCGCCGCACAGGCAGCGGCCGACGGCGGCGACACTGTGAGTTCGCTGCCCGTGTCGATTGCCGCCTCGCGTACGGGCTCCTCGTCTCCGGCTGCCGGTCAGCACGCCGGTCTGGAGTCGTTGCGCGAGATCTTCGTGATCGGGGAGGCACTGCCCGCCGAGACCGTCGACGCCATGGCCGCGGTCAGCCCGGCCAGGTTGCACAATCTGTACGGGCCCACCGAGGCCGCCGTTTCGGTGACGTACTGGCCCGCTCGCCCTGGCGCGCGTTCGGTGCCGATCGGCTTGCCGCAGTGGAATTCTCGCGTGTACGTCCTCGACGAACGCCTGCGACCGGTGCCGCCCGGTATCGCGGGTGAGCTCTATCTCGCGGGGGACCAGCTCGCCCGTGGGTACGTCGCGCGGCCCGGGCTGACCGCCGACCGCTTCGTCGCCGACCCCTTCGCCACAGCGGCTCCAGGTTCGGTGTCGGGCGGGTCGGCAGACGGTGGGGGCGCGCTTTCTCGATCGGGCGGCGTCGCGGTGGGTGCTCGTATGTACCGCATCGGCGACCTGGTCGTATGGCGCCGGCCCAGCTCGAACGCCCCGCACCGATTGGACTACCTGGGGCGCAGCGATTTCCAGGTGAAGTTCCGCGGGCAGCGGATCGAGCTCGGCGAGATCGAGACCGCATTGCTGACCCACGAAACCGTCAGCCAGGCAGTGGCCTTGGTCGCTGCCACCGAGCTGGGCGACCAGTTGGTCGCCTATGTGGTGTCGACGCCCGGCCACAGCGCACAGCCCGATCGGCTGCGAGCGACGGTGTCGAAAACTCTGCCCGCCTATATGGTCCCGGCGTCGATCACCGTGCTCGACGAGCTGCCGCTCAACCCCAGCGGCAAGCTCGACCGCAAAGCGCTGCCGGCGCCGAGCTTTACCGCGCGGGCCTTCCGCGCTCCCGCCACCGCGCAGGAGCGGCTCGTCGCCGGTCTGTTCGGGGAGGTGCTCGGCCGCGACGACATCGGCGCCGACGACGACTTCTTCGCCCTCGGCGGCAATTCCCTGATCGCCACCCGCCTCGCGGCTCGCCTCGGAGCCGCGACCGGCGGTCGTGTCGCCGTGCGTACGCTCTTCGAAACCCCCACTGTCGCAGGGCTGGCCGCTGCCCTCGACCCCGACGCGGTGGTCGAAACCGGCTCCGGCCTCGGGACGGTGGCCCGCCCCGCGGAGCTACCGCTCTCGCCCGCCCAGCGCCGCATGTGGTTCCTCAACCGCTTCGACCAGGGCGCCGAGGACGGAGCCGCCGCCTACAACCTCCCCTTCGCCCTCCGGCTGACCGGCACCCTCGATGTCGCCGCCCTCGCCACCGCCCTGCGGGACGTGCTGGCCCGCCACGAGGTGCTGCGCACGATCTATCCCGACACCGCCGACGGGCCGATCCAGCAGATTCTCCCGCCCGACCAGGTCGAGCTCGACCTGCTGCCGGTGACGGCACACGACGGGGCATCGGCCGACGGGACCGGACTGATCGAGCAGGTGGCCGCGCTCGCCTCGACCGCGTTCGATGTGACCACCGAGGTCCCGCTGCGGGTCCGGCTGTTCGACGTCACCGGGAGCGGTCCGGACGCGCCCGCCGAACACGTGCTCGCCGTGGTGGTGCACCACATCGCCGCCGATGCCTCCTCGATGGTGCCGCTCGTGCGCGATGTGACCACCGCCTATCTCGCACGGACTGCCGGACACGCCCCGGATCGGCCCGCGCTGCCGGTGCAGTACGCCGACTATGCGCTGTGGCAGCTGGACCGCCTCGGGTCCGAGGACGAGCCGGATTCGGCCGCCGCCCAGCAGCTTGCGTTCTGGCGCTCCGAACTCGCCGACCTGCCGGATCTGCTCGAACTGCCCACCGACTACCCGCGACCCGCCGTGGCCACCCTCGCGGGTGGGCGGGTACCGGTGCGCATCGACGCCGATACGCACGCGGCGCTCGCCCGGCTCGCGCGCGAGAGCGGCGCGACCGTGTTCATGGTGTTGCACACCGCCTTCGCCGTGCTGCTGGCCAGGCTCTCCGGCACGGCCGACGTGGCGGTGGGCACCCCGGTCGCCGGGCGCGGGGAGCGTGAACTCGACGACCTGATCGGCATGTTTGTCAACACTGTCGTGCTGCGCACGCGCTATGACGGCGCCGCCACGTTCGCCGAGCTGCTCGCGGCGCAGCGCACCAGCGACCTGGCCGCGTTCGCGGCCGCCGATATTCCGTTCGAGCGCCTCGTCGAGGTACTCGATCCGCCGCGTTCGACCGCACGTCATCCGCTGTTCCAGGTCGGTCTCTCGTTCCAGAACGTGGACCGTGCCGAATTAGAACTGCCGGGCCTGCGGATCGCGCCGGTGTCCGCGGAACTGGCTGTGTCGCAATTCGATCTGCACCTGATCGTCGGCGACGGCTACGACGCCGACGGCGTGCCCACCGGTATCGAAGGCTTCTTCACCTACGCGACCGATCTCTTCGACGCCGCGACGGTGACCGCATTCGCCGAGCGGCTCGGTCTGTTGCTCGACGCCGTTGTCCGCGAGCCAGCCGTGCCGGTCGGCGATGTCGAGCTGCGTACCGACGCCGAACGGGCGTCCGAAATCGTCAGCGGTGCAGCGGATCTCGCTGTGCCAGGGGGAACGCTCGCCGACCTGCCGCTGGTTGCCCGCCCCGAGTCCGTGGCGCTCGTGGCGGATCTGCCCGAGGGACGGCTCGAGCTCACCTATGCGGAGTTCGACGCACGGGTGAACAGGCTCGCGCGACACCTGATCTCGATCGGCGTCGGGCCGGAATCGCTGGTGGCGCTCGCCCTGCCGCGATCGATCGATCTGGTGATCGCCATGTACGCGGTGACCAGGTCCGGTGGCGCCTACGTGCCCATCGACCCCGACCAGCCCGCCGATCGCACCGACTACATCCTGCACACCGCGGCTCCGATCTGTGTGCTCAGCAACGGTTTCCGCACCGATGCCGCGCCGGTCGTCCGGGTCGACCATCCGGTGATCGCCGCCGCCGATCCCCGCCCGATCACCGACGCCGACCGCCGCGCGCCGCTGCACCCGGACAACACTGCCTACGTCATCTTCACCTCCGGCTCCACCGGTCGGCCGAAGGGCGTGGCGGTGCCGCACGCGGCGGTGATCAACCAGTTGCAATGGCTGCGTGGTGAATTCGGCACCGATGCGGCCGATGTCTTCCTGTTGAAGACCCCCGCCACCTTCGACCTGTCGGTATGGGAGTTCTGGTCGGCGGCCGTCTGCGGTGGCCGCCTGGTGATCGCCGCGCCCGACGGCCACCGCGATCCGGCCTACCTGGACCACCTCATCGCGGACGCCGGCGTGACCACGCTGACCGCAGTGCCGTCGCTGCTCGACGCGCTGGCGGTCCACTGGGAAACCCGAACACCTGGTGGCTCGAGCACCGGCGGCGAGTTCGCGACGGCGCGTGAGCCGAGGCACGCCGACCTCGTCGGTGCACGGCCCGGCCGCCCGCTGACCCGCATCCTGGCGATCGGCGAAGCGCTGCCCGCCGCACTGGCCCAGCGTCTGCTGAAGGCGCTGCCCGGGACCAGGATCGACAACCTGTACGGTCCCACCGAGGCGGCTGTCTCGATCACCGATCACCGCGTGACCACCGCCGATGTGCTGAGTGTTCCGATCGGCGCCCCCGAATGGAACAGCCGCGTCTACGTCCTCGACGAACGGCTGCGTCCGGTCGCCCCTGGCATCAGAGGAGAGCTCTACCTCGGCGGCGTTCAGCTGGCTCGCGGCTATCTACGCAGGGCGGCCCTGACCGCCGAACGGTTCATCGCCGATCCTTTCGAATCCGGTGCACGCATGTATCGCACGGGCGACCTCGTCGCTCGTACACCGGGACCAGTCGGCGAGCTGGTTTATCTGGGCCGCAGCGACTTCCAGGTGAAGGTGCGTGGTTTCCGCGTCGAGCCCGGCGAGGTGGAAGCGGTCCTGCTCGGGCTGCCCGCCGTCGACAAGGCGGCGGTGCTTGCGCGCACCGACCCGCACTTCGGTGATCGGCTGGTCGCCTACGTCGTCGGGGCCGAACTCGATGTGCCGCAGCTGAAGTCGGTGCTCCAGGACAAGCTGCCCACCTATCTGGTGCCCGATGCTTTCGTGGTGCTCGACGATCTGCCGTACACGGTCAACGGCAAGCTGGACCGAAAAGCATTGCCTGCGCCGGTATTCGAGACCGCGACGTTCCGCGCTCCCGCGTCGCCCACCGAGCAACTGGTCGCGGAGGTCTACAGCGAGATCCTCGGTGCAGGCTCGGTCGGCGCCGATGACGACTTCTTCGCGCTCGGTGGCAACTCGCTCCTCGCCACCAGGGCCGCCGCCCGGATCGGGTCGGCGCTCGATCGGACCGTCGGGGTTCGTCTGCTGTTCGAGGCGCCCACGGTCGCCGAGCTCGCCGTGCGCGTGCAGCGATCGGACGAAGCCTCAGCGCCGCCGCTGCTCGCCGGGCCGCGCCCGCAGCGGGTGCCGTTGTCGCTGGCCCAGCAGCGCATGTGGCTGCTCAACCGCCTCGACCCCGACGCGACCGTCTACAACATCCCCGCCGCGATCCGCCTCACCGGCGCCCTGGACCTGTCTGCCCTCGGCCTCGCGGTGGCCGACCTGTTCGCCCGCCACGAGGTGTTGCGTACCCGCTACCCGGTGTCCGACGGTGCCGACGCCGCACAGCACCGTCCTGCCGGTCCCGTCGGCCGCGACGCCCGGGTGGATGTGCCGTTCCAGGATGTGCTCGCGCCCGATGCGATGCAGGTCGATCTGACGCCGGTGCCTGTTCTCATCGGTGATCTCGCCGACGAGGTGCGCCGGACCGTCGCCACCGGATTCGACGTCACCGGCGAACCGCCGGTCCGACTGCGCCTGCTGCGTCTGGGCCCGGACGACCACGTCCTGGTGTTCGTCGCGCATCACATCAGCGCCGACGGGTTCTCGATGGGCCCGCTCACCCGCGACCTCGTCCTGGCCTACACCGCGCGCACCGCGGGCGCGTCACCCGCCTGGTCGCCGCTGCCGCTGCAATACGCCGATTACGCGGTATGGCAACGGGACTCGCTCGGCGACGAAGCGGACCCCACCTCCACGGCTGCCGGCCAGCTCGCCTACTGGCACGACGAGCTGGCCGGTCTGCCCGAGGAAATCGCGCTGCCCGCCGACCGCCCGCGCCCGGCGGTGCAGTCGTTCGCAGGCGCCACCAGCTCCTTCGCGATCGATGCGGCACTGCATGCCGAGCTCGCCGGACTTGCCCGCGCCCAAGGCGTCACGGTCTTCATGGTCGTCCAGGCCGCGCTCGCGGTGCTGCTCGCCAGGCTCAGCGGCACCGACGACATTGCGATCGGCACCCCGATCGCGGGCCGCGGTGCCCGTGAGCTCGACGATCTGATCGGCATGTTCGTCAATACCCTGGTGCTGCGCAGCCGGATCACCGAGAGCGCGCCGTTCACCGACCTGCTCACGCAGACCCGTGAGACGGATCTGCGCGCCTTCGCCCACGCCGACGTCCCGTTCGAGCGGGTTGTCGACGCGATCCAGCCCGCGCGCTCGGCAGGCCGACATCCGCTGTTCCAGGTAGCGCTGTCGTTCGAGAACCTCGCCCCGGTCGCCTTCGAACTTCCCGGGATCACGGTGGGCGCGCTGGACGCCCGCACCGACGAGGCCAAGTTCGACCTGTTGCTCACCGTGCGTGAGCAACAGGACAACGGCGGCATGCAGGCCGAATTCACCTATGCCACCGACCTGTTCGACGCGAAGACGGTACACAGCTTCGGCGAGCGGTTCACCCGTCTGCTCGCCGCCGTGGTCGCCGACCCCGGTCTCGCCGTCGGTGACATCGACCTGCTCGACCCGGCCGAGTTCCTCGCCAACACCACGTTCGCCGGTCCGGCGGCCGAGCCGGAACGCACCCTCGCCCAATTGATGGACGATGCGGTGCGCGCCGATCCGACCGGCATCGCCCTGCGCGGCGACGGTCGTGGATTCACCTACACCGACCTCGACGCGGCTGCCAACCAGCTGGCCCGCGGCCTCATCGCTCGTGGCGCGGGACCGGAAGCGGCGGTCGCCGTGGCAATCCGGCGCTCGGTCGAATCGGTCCTCGCGGTCTGGGCGATCGCCCGCACCGGCGCGATCATCGTGCCGATCGACCCGGCCTACCCCGCCGAGCGGATCAGTCACATGGTCGCCGACTCGGGCGCCGTCTTCGGTATCACGCTCGCCGCCGAACTCGCCGGTTTGCCGGCGCTGTCCGGTGACGTCGGCTGGGTGACACTCGACGATCGGGCGTTCACCACCGAAATCGCCGCGTACGCGACGGTCGGCCTGCGCGAGATAGAACTGCTGGCACCGCCGAACACCGGCAACGGCGCGTACATGATCTACACCTCCGGCTCGACCGGTCTGCCCAAGGGCGTCATCGTCACCCACGCCGGACTCGCCAACTTCTGCGCCGAGCAGAAACAGCGCTACCACCTCGACTCCACCACACGCGCACTGGCTTTCGCCTCGCCGTCGTTCGACGCGTCCATGCTGGAACTGCTGCTGGCCGTCGGTGGCGCGGGCACCCTCGTCGTGGCGCCCGCCGGGGTCGTCGGCGGCACCGAACTCGCCGAGCTGATCCGCACCGAGGGCGTCACCCACACCTTCCTCACCCCCTCGGTGCTCGCCACCCTGGATCCCGACGGTGTGCCCGGTCTGCGCGCCCTGATCGTCGGCGGCGAGCATGTACCCGCCGACCTGGCCGCTCGCTGGAACCGGTTGCCCCAGCGGCACTTCCACAATGGCTACGGTCCCACCGAGACCACCGTCATGACCGCCATCAGCGACCCGCTGCAACCCGGCGAACCCGTGCACATGGGTGGCCCGATCCGCGGCATCCGCGCGCTGGTCCTCGACGAACGCCTACGCCCCGTCCCCGAAGGCGTCACCGGCGAGCTCTATCTCGGAGGCATCCAACTCGCCCGCGGCTACCACCGGCGCCCCGCCCTCACCGCAGCGCGCTTCGTCGCCGACCCCTTCGTCGCCGACCAACCCGCTCCCGCCGCACTGTCCACCGGCCGAACCGCCTCGGCGGCGAGCGATGCGGCGAATTCGGTGGCCGTCTCCGGCGGTACGGCCGGTTCCGGCGCCGAGGCGCGTTCCGACGGCGCGGTGCCCTCGCGCTCGGCCACGGGTCGCCACTCTCGGTCGACGACGGCGCACAGCAGCGCGGGAGCCCGCCTCTACCGCACCGGTGATCTCGTTCGGCGGCGCGGCGATGTGCTGGAGTTCTTGGGCCGCAACGACTTCCAGGTCAAGATTCGCGGTCTGCGGATCGAACTCGGCGAGATCGATGCCGTCCTGGCCGCCGCACCCGGCGTCGCCTGGGTCACCACGCTCGGCCGCGACAGCGGCACCGGCTCGACGATGCTGGTGGCCTATGTGACGGCGGATCCGGGCAGCGATCTCGACACCGCCGAACTCACCGCGCTGGCCGCGCAGGTGCTGCCCGGCTACATGGTGCCCGCCGCGATCGTGGTCCTCGACGAGATCCCGCTGACCCCGGTCGGCAAGCTGGACCGCCGCGCGCTGCCGGACCCGCTCGCGGCGCGCGGTGAATACCGTCCGCCGCAGACCGCCGCCGAAAAGACCATCGCGCGCGTGATCGCCGAGGTCGTCGGCCACGATCGGGTCGGCCTCGACGACGACTTCTTCGCCCTGGGCGGCGACAGCATCACCGCCATCCAGGTGGTGTCGCGGGCGGCGTCCGCGGGCGTGGTCCTGCGACCGCGCGATCTGTTCGACGCGCGCACCGTCGCCGCGCTCGCCGCGCGCGCCGAAGTGACGGTCGAGCCGAGCGGCCCGTCCAGCTCACTGCCGCTCACCGCGACCGCAGCCCAGCTCATCGAAGCCGGGGACAGCGCGGTCGAACCACGCGCGGTGCTGCTCGAGGTGCCTACCGACTGTCCCGACGAGGCGGTCGCGACCGCCTCGGCCGCGGTGATGAACCAGCATCCGATGCTGTGGGCGCTGCTCGACCGCACCGGCGACACCCCGGTACTGCGCGTCCCGCCGCCCGGCGAACGCACCGGCAGCGCCTTCCGCAGGCTCGACACCGAAGACGGTGAATCCTCGCTGCCCGTCGACGACATCGTCGCCGCGGCCGCCGCCGCGCTCGACCCGGACGAGGGTCGCAACATCCACTTCATCCTCACCGGCGACGCCGAAAGCCCGTCGACCCTCGTCGTTGTCGCCAATGCCCTTGTGCTGGACGAGAGTTCCTGGCGATCGATCGTCGACCAGCTGACCTCGGCATGGAGTCGCGGCCGGCACGCCGCTCCCGCCGCCCCGGACGCCGGGCTCGGCGAGCTGGTCCGCAGGCTCGCCGACTACCCGGCCACCGCCGCCGCCCGCGCCGAACGTGAGTACTGGCACCGCGCGATTCGCTCCAGGGCAGGCGAATCCGTTGACCTGCACCAGCGCAACCGGGTTTCGCTGAGTATCACCGGCGAGGGCACCACCGCGGTGCGCACGGTCGCCGACGCCTACCGCGCCACGGTCGACGAGGTGCTGCTCACCGCCGCGGCGCTCGCCCTGCACACCGCGGCCGATTCCGCCGCGGCCCGAGTGCTCGGCACGGTGGTGCGACTGCGTGCCGACCAGCGTCTGCTCGGCCGACCCGACGCCGAGAATGTTGTCGGCGGGTTCACCACCGACTACCCGCTCGCCCTGCGACTGGACGGGATCGACGTCGCTGACGCGCTGGTCGGCGGTCCGGCTGCCGGGGTGGCGCTGGCTCAGATCAAGGAACTGCGGCGCGCGGTTCCCGCCCACGGCGCCGGTTTCGGCCTGCTCCGCTACCTCGACACCGAAACCTCCGACAGTGTCCGCACCCTGGATCGCGGCCGGTTCGCGGTGCGCCTGCGCGATCTGCGCCCGGCGCGCGTGCACACCGACGTCGCGGCCGACGACCTGGCACTGGTCCTCACCGTCGACGCCACCGACGACGGGCTGGTCGCTCGATTCGACTACGCCACCGCCGTGCTCACCGCGGACGCCGTCAAAACCTTCGCCGAACACTGGATCCGCGCGCTGGGCGGCCTCGCCGAACACGGATTGCGGCCCGGTGCGGGCGGATTCACGCCGTCGGACTTCCCGCTCGTGCGGCTGGGCCAGACCGAACTGACGCGCTTGGCCCGCCGCTACCCGCTGCTCAGCGACGTGTGGCCGGTGACGCCACTGCAATCGGGCATGTTGTTCCATGCCCTGCTCGCGGAGAACTCGGTCGACCCGTATGTCACCCAGTTCGTTCTCGATCTCGATCAGGCGGTGGACGACCAACGACTGCACGAGGCGGCGCAGGCCGTCCTCGACCGGCACGACAACCTGCGCGTCGCCTTCGCAACCGACGCCGCGGGTACCCCGCTGCAGGTGGTGCTCGACGACATCGATGTGCCCTGGCAGGTCATCGACGCCGACGACGACGCCTACCAGCGTATTCGCGCCGCCGACCTGGCCGCGCACTTCGACATGGCCACCGCGCCGTTGCTGCGGTTCACCCTGGTGCGCACGGCGGCGACCGCGCATCTGCTGGTCACCAGCCACCACATCCTGATCGACGGCTGGTCGACACCGCTGCTGCTGCAAGAACTGCTCACCGCCTATGTGGCAGGCGGTCGCAGCAGGCGCCTGCCCAAGGTCGCGCCCTACCGCGACTACCTGGCCTGGCTCGTCGACCAGGATCTCGAAGCCGCCAGGACGGCTTGGCGGACCGCGCTCACCGGCTTGGCCGAGCCGACGCCGCTCGCGCCTGTCGACCAGGGCCGGGAGATCTCCACGGGCACAGGCGAAACCGCGTTCGCGCTCAGCGCCGCCGACACCACCGCGCTCAGTGAGCTCGCCGCGAGTCTGGGCGTCACCGTGAACACCGTGGTCCAGGCGGCATGGGGTCTGCTGATCGCGCGCCTGGTCGATCGCGACGACGTGGTGTTCGGCGCCACCGTCTCCGGTAGGCCCGCCGAGCTCGACGGTGTGGAGCGGATGGTTGGCCTGTTCCTCAACGCGATTCCCGTCCGGGTGCGGTTGCATCCCGGCGACACCGTCGCCGAGCTGCTGCGCACGCTGCAGGACGATCAAGCCGCCCTGCTCGACCATCACTACCTCGGTCTGGGCGAGATCCAGGAGATCGCGGGCATCGACGCGCTGTTCGATTCGCTCGTCGTGTTCGAGTCGTTCCCCGTCGATCGAGAGGGACTGGCCCAGGCCGCCTCCGGATCGGCCGCTGTCACCGGGATGGACGCCGCCAACGGCACGCACTACCCGCTGACCGTCCAGGTGGTCGCCGACGGGCAGCTGCGGGTATCGGTGAAATACCTTCGCGACGTTTTCAGCGAATGCACCGTACACGCCATCGCGCAACGTTTTTCGATGCTGCTGGCGCGGTTCACCGCGAGCCCGCGAGCCAGGATCGCCGAGATCGACGTGTTGCTCTCGCACGAGCGCGCCGCGCTGGCGACGATCAATGCCACCGACGCGCCCGAACTGCTCGCCGAGGCGACCCTGCTGTCGCTGTTCGACGCCCAGGTCCAGCGCACACCGCACGCGACCGCACTCATCGACGGTGACGCCACCTACACCTACGCGGAATTCGACGAGCGCGCACGTCAAGCCGCCGCCGCGCTCCGTGCGCGGGGCGCCGGGCCGGAGACGCTCGTCGCGGTGGCGATGCGGCGCGGCATCGACCTGGTGACCGCGATCTACGCGGTGCTGCGGACCGGTGCGGCCTACGTACCGGTCGACCCGGACCATCCGGCCGAGCGCACCGAGCGGGTGCTGACCGCGGCCGCCCCGATCTGTGTTCTCGCCGCCGACGGCTTCACCACCGCCTCCGGCATCCCCGTCGTCGAACTGGCCGCTCTCAGTGGTGAAGCCGCGGACTTCGAGATGCCCAATGCCGACAATCTGGCCTACGTCATCCACACCTCCGGGTCCACCGGAAAGCCCAAGGGCGTCATGCTGACCCACCGTCAGTTGGTCAGCCAGTTCCGCTGGGCTCAGCGCACCTACCCGCACGGCCCCGGCGACGTGGTCCTGCACAAGACCCCGGTCACCTTCGACATCTCGACCTGGGAGTTGTTGTGGCCGTTGCACACCGGCGCCACCGTGGTGATCGCCGCGCCCGACGGGCATCGTGACCCGGCCTACCTGGCTGAAGTGATCACCGAGCGTGCCGTCACCACCGCGCATTTCGTGCCGTCGATGCTGGACGCCTTCCTCGCCGAGCGCAATGCCGGTGAGTTCCCCGCACTGCGCAGGGTCTTCGCCGCGGGCGAGGCGCTGTCGTCCTCGACCGCTCGCCGGTTCGCTCAGGTGGTGCCCGCGGCGGCGCTGGCCAACTGGTACGGGCCGGCGGAAGCCACCGTGGTGACGGCCGAAGACGTCGAAGCCGGGGCGGCCGTCGGCATCCCGATCGGCACGCCGGTCGCCAACATGCGTGTCCACGTGCTCGACCGTCAACTGCGCCCGGTCCCGCCCGGCACCGCGGGGGAGTTGTACGTGGAAGGCGTGCAGTTGGCGCGCGGCTATCTCGGCGCGGCCGGCCTCACGGCGGAACGCTTCGTCGCCCATGCGGGCGGCGGCCGGCTCTATCGCACCGGCGACGTCGTGCGCTGCAACGCTGGCGACAGCCTGGAATACCTGGGCCGCAGTGACTTCCAGGTGAAGCTGCGCGGTCAGCGCATCGAGCTGGGTGAGGTCGAGGCCGTCCTGCGCGACCACCACACCGTGCGCCACGCAGCCGTCTCGCTCGTCCACGGCCCGACGGGTGATCGTCTGGTCGGCTATGTGGTGGCGGCCGATGTGCCGGACGAGGACGTTCGAGCGGCCACCCGCCCGGCCGGATACTCGATCGAAAGCGGCGCCGCCACGGCTGGTTTCGATCAGCAGGCATTGCTCGCCCACGCGCGGGCGGCGCTCCCGTCGTACATGGTGCCGGCGACCCTGGTGACGCTGAAGTCCCTACCGCTCAACGCCAGTGGCAAGCTCGACCGCTCGGCCCTGCCCGTCCCCGCCTTCACCACGCGCGCCTACCGGCCGCCGACCACACCGTTGCAGCGCGCCGTCGCCGAGGTCTACGCCGAAGTGCTCGGCGCGGGCAAGGTCGGCCTCGACGACGACTTCTTCGAACTCGGCGGCAATTCGCTGGTCGCGACCAAGGCGATCAGCCGACTGCGCACCAGGGTCGGCGCCGAGGTGCGGGTGCAGTGGTTCTTCACCGACGCCACGGTCGCCGCGCTGGCCGACCGGATCGATGCCACCCAGTCCGCCGCGGGCGGCTACGACCTCACTTCCGATCTCGAGTCCGACGACGCCCTCGGCGTGCTGCTCGCCATCCGCAACCGGGTCCCGCACGGCACCGAGGCGGGCGGCGCGCTGTTCTGCATCCACCCGATGTACGGACTGTCCTGGTGCTATGCCGGTCTGGCGCAGTACATTCCGGCGCGCCGGCCGATCTTCGGCCTACAGTCGCCCGCGCTGAGCGAGGCGGGCTACCTGCCCGGCACGCTCGCCGAGATGGCGCGCCGCTACGCCGCCGAGATCAGGACCCAGCAGCCGCACGGGCCGTACCGGCTGATGGGCTGGTCGCTGGGCGGCGTGCTCGCCCATGCCGTCGCCACCGAACTGCAGGCGGCGGGGGAGCAGGTGTCGCTGCTGGCGATGCTGGATTCGCATCCCGATATCGACGTCCCCGATTTCCATACCGCGGTCCGCGACGCGCTCGCCGAACTCGGCGTCGATATCAGCGCGGCGCTGCCCGCCGCGGGGGTGCGCGAACTCAGCGAAGACGCACTGGCGGCGCTGCACGCGATCATCCCGGCCAACATGGCCGTGCTCACCCCCGAGCGGGTCCGCCGGATCTATCGCAGCGCCGTGCGCTCGGCGGAGCTGATCGCCGAACACCGGCCCGCGGTGTTCCGCGGCAGGCTCGAGTACTTCAGCGCGCTCGGTCATGAGGCGGCGGCGGCGAATTGGGCCCCGTATGTCGACGGCGCGGTGCGTGATCGACCGGTCGCGGTGGTGCATGATCAGATGACCTCGCCGCAGGCGCTGGCCGAGATCGGGCCACGCCTGGCGGAATTGCTCGACGCCGGTGACCGGGCGGCCGGGGCGAGGTGACGAAAAACGCCGGGGCGCGATGACATCAGCGATGCCAGTGAGGCATGATGTGACCGCGCTGTTGTAACGATTACCCCTGTTGTAACTACCGGATAACCCGTAGGGTCTGGCCTGTTGCAACTTCGTGCCCTGTTGGGGAGCACGGACCGAGTCGGAATTCGAGACGAAGCGAAGGTGCGAAATTGATGCGTCGGCATACCCGGCGTCGTGGCTCCCGGGCCGCGGCGATGATCGCGGCAACAGCAGTGGCGGCGGGACTGATGTCCGGCATCGCCTCCAGCCCGGCATCCGCTGACCCGATCATCGATTCCAAGAGCTTGCTCGCCAACCCCGTCTCCGACAACGGCTCCAAGATCGTCAAGGCCGAAGTGAAGGACGAGCGCAGCTTGCGGCTGCACGTGTACTCCGCGGCCATGGACCAGAACATCATCGTCGACGTGCAGCGCCCCGCCGACGCCTCGGTCCCGCGCCCCACCCTGTACCTGCTCAATGGCGCGGGCGGCGGCGAGGATTCGGCATCGTGGGTCGCCAAGACCGATGCGCTCGAATTCCTCAGCGACAAGAACGTCAACGTCATCCAGCCGATCGGTGGCTCCTGGAGCTACTACACCGATTGGATCGCCGACGACCCCGTCCTCGGCCGCAACAAGTGGAAGACCTTCTTCACCGAGGAGCTGCCCCCGCTGGTCGACGGCGCGCTGGGCACCAACGGCGTGAACGCCATCGCCGGTCTGTCCACCTCGGGCACCACCGTGCTCGCGCTGCCGATCGCCAAGCCCGGCCTGTACAAGGCGGCCGCGGCCTACAGCGGGTGCGCGCAGACCTCCGATCCGGTCGGTTCGGAGTTCGTCAAGGTCACGGTCGAGACCTGGGGCGGCGGCGACACCATGAACATGTGGGGTC
>JACIXH010000010.1 GCA_014360565.1 Nocardia sp. | reverse complement strand
GGAACTCCGGCCCAGCCCACCCAGGCGCCCTTGTTGCTGCGCAGCACCGGTTCCAGTGCTGTCACGAGCCCACCGGGGCTGCGCTTCCACCTGGTGGTGCCGTCGGGCAGGCGCTCGAGGTCGACCGGGAGCCGGTTGGCGACGACGACAAAACCCGAACCCGATCCGCTCGGTGTGAGGGTTTCTTCGGACGGACGGTCATTGGACGGTTGATCGATCATTTGGTCCACTCACGCATCCTTATGCGTCGCAGGGGTGCGCTGTGTCAGGCGGGTGCGATGCCGAGCATCGACAGCAGCATGCGGCATTCGTCGGCGTCTTCGGCGTGTGCCGCGACAACCTTCTGTGCCTGGCGGGCGGTCTCGTCGGCAAGCGGCTCGAGTTCGTCGTCGGCGATGTCGTTTGCGGTGCTCTTCGCGGCCATAATGGGTTCGTCCTCCCGGTTTCCCTGCGCTCTACCTGCGAGTGGTCAATACTATCGGGCGCCGGTGCGCCGCCGATGAACTAGCGACGCGTAACACCCCACCCCGGTGTCGTGTCGTGGCGGTCCCGTTACCGTGTAGGTCGCACACGATCGACCCCCGCAGAGAGGTTTGTTTCATGCCACTGGCCACGGTGAACGGCATCGCACTGAACTATCAGGTCAAGGGCGACCGTACCAAGGGCACCGACGTCAAGGGCGGCGGTCCGCTGGTGGTGTTGATCATGGGGACCGGCTCGCCCGGGCGGGTGTGGGAGCTGCACCAGGTCCCCGCGCTGGTCGCCGCGGGGTATCGGGTGTGCGTGTTCGACAATCGCGGGATCGCGCCGTCGTTCGAGGCCGCGGGCGGGATGCGGATCGAGGAGTTGGTCGCCGATACCGCCGCGCTGATCGAGTTCCTCGACGAAGGTCCCGCGTTGATCGCGGGGACCTCGATGGGTGCGCGGGTGGCGCAGGAGCTGGCGCTGGCCCGGCCCGATCTGGTGCGCAAGGCCGTGTTCATGGCCGGTCACGGCAGGCTCGACCAGTTCCAGAAGACGCTCTCGGTCGGTGAGCAGGAGCTCGATTCCTCGGCCGCGAAGCTGCCGCCGAAGTTCGAGGCGGCGCTGGCGGCGGTGATGAACCTGTCGCCGGCGACGATGGCCGACACCAACGCCGCGCGCGACTGGCTCGACCTGTTCGAGTTCACCGTCGGGACCCCCTCGCCGGGCATCCGGGCCCAGCGGGCGATGGACCACGAATTCGACCGCGTCGCCGCGTATCGCTCGATCACGGTGCCCTGCTTGGCAATTGGATTCGCCGACGATCGGATGATTCCGCCGTACCTCTCCCGCGAGGTGGCCGAGGCCATTCCCGGCGCCCGCTACCAGGAGGTCCCCGATACCGGCCATTACGGCTACCTGGAGCGCCCCGAGACGGTCAACAAGATCCTGCTCGACTTCTTCGCGGCGTGAGCGACCAGGCGAGGCAGCATCGGGTAAGTGCCTACCAGTAACGTATGCCTTGCTAGGGTCGACACAACGCTCGTGGCTTAGCGGCCGCGCAGTGATCCCGTACACAGCGCCAGTATCCAGTGAGGTGAAATGAGCACCAACCCCTTCGACGACGAGGACGGCCGCTTCTTCGTTCTGGTCAACGATGAAGAGCAGCACTCCCTGTGGCCCGCGTTCGCGGAGGTCCCGGCGGGCTGGCGTGTCGTGTTCGGCGAAGAGAGCCGGGCAGCGTGCGTCGAGTACGTCGAGAAGAACTGGACCGACATGCGGCCCAAGAGCCTGCGTGACGCGATGGCCGCCGACGACGCAGCCCGCGCCCAGTCCTGATCTCCTTCGCCACCGCGTGACACCCATCCGGTGTCACGCGGTTGGCGTGCGCGGCTAAGATAGTCGCCGCACCACCCGCCTCCTTAGCTCAGTGGTAGAGCACTCGCCTTGTAAGCGAAAGGTCGTCAGTTCAATCCTGACAGGGGGCTCCGATATCTGGTCTCCTACCTGCGTATTAGCAGGTAGGAGACCATTTTTGTCTCTGCTCACCGCCATGTCACGGGTCGTGGTTTCGCCCTGAGCTTGGCTGCGCGGCATATGCTGGCACAGTCTTCTGCCATACCGAGCACCCATCGAATCCGATCGAAGGGAACGACGTTGAGCGAACAAAATGAGTGGTCGCCCGCAGAACAATCCGCGCACTTGCGGTCGCTGCTGACCGAGGTGATCAAGCTGGCTCGCACCGACATCGGCACCGTCTCCGATCCGAAGGCGCAAGCGTTGTTCGAGACAACGGCCCAGGTGTGCGGCGGTCTGTGCCACGCATTCGACCACTACGCGACCCGGGAACCGGCCTGGCGGTAGCGCTCTGAGCAGTGAAGCTCGTTCTGTTCTGTCCGCGAAAACGTTGAGATAGGAGAATGGCGCATGGCTGTTTACGACGTGGGTGGCCGATCGGCGATTGTCAGTGGGGCGGGGTCGGGAATCGGACGGGCGGTGGCGCTCGAGTTGGGGGCCAACGGCGCTTCTGTGCTGGTGTTCGATCTGGACGGCGCCGCCGCGAAGCGGGTCGCCGACGAGATCGTCGGTGCAGGGGGCATCGCGCTCGCCTTCAGCGGAGACGCCGCTGATCCCGACACCGTGGAGCGCAGTGTTGCCGCCGCTCGCGACCTGGGACCGCTGCGGATCGCCGTGAACAACGCAGGCATCAGCGGTGAATCGAATCCGATCGGGGAGTACTCGACGGAGAGCTGGCGCAAGGTGATGTCGGTGAATCTGGATTCGGTGTTCTACGGGATGCGCGCGCAGCTGCCGGAGATGGTCGCTGCCGGTGGTGGTTCGATCGTGAACATGGCCTCGATTCTGGGAAGCGTCGGTTTCTCCGGGTCGGCGGCCTATGTCGCGGCGAAGCACGCGGTGGTCGGCCTCACGCAGAACGGCGCGCTCGAATACGCGACACAGGGCGTGCGAGTCAACGCGGTGGGCCCGGGCTTCATTCGCACCCCGCTGCTGGCGGGCGACGCCGAGACCATGCAGTTTCTCGCCGACAAGCACCCGATCGGGCGCCTCGGCACCCCGGAGGAAGTCGCGAGTCTGGTGCTGTTCCTGGTCAGCGACGCGTCCGTATTCATCACCGGTAGCTACCAGCTGATAGATGGTGGCTACACCGCGCAGTGACAGCGCGGTCGAGAAATTTCGTCGAAGATGTCGTATTCGTGCTCGGGCGTTCGTGGTGTTGGTAGAGGCAGCCGACCGGCGGCCACGAGGAAGGGAAACCACCATGACTCAGTACCTGCTTTCCGTAGTTGTCGACCCGAGCGTCTACGACATGACGCAGGAGGAGGCGCAGCCGCAGTACGACGCCACCGAGCGGTTCAACGACGAGCTCAAGGCCGAAGGCGCGTGGGTGTTCGCCGGTGGGCTCGGGCGGATCGACGAGGCGACCACGGTCGACAACACCGGCGCTGATGTGGTCGTCAAGGACGGGCCGTACGCCGAGACCAAGGAATGCCTCGGCGGATTCTGGATCGTGGCGGCGCCCGACCTCGATGCCGCGCTGAAGATCGCCGCGCGGGCCTCGAAGGTCTGCGAGGCCAAGATCGAGATCAGGACGTTCGACGGCGCATGAGCCAGGACACTCGCGCGCGGATCGATCGGATCTATCGCGAGGAGTACGGCCGGGTGGTCGCCTCGCTCGCACGCCGTTTCGGCGATCTCGACATCGCCGAGGACGCGGCGGGCGAGGCCCTGCTCACCGCCATCGAGAGGTGGCCGGTCGACGGCATTCCGCCCAACCCGGGCGGCTGGCTGACGAAAACCGCGGGCAACCGCGCCATCGACCGGATTCGCCGGGAATCACTGCGCGACAAGAAACACCAGGCAGCCATGATCATCGAAGATCACACACCGCACGAAGCGACCGGACCGGTCAACGACGATCGTCTCCGGCTCGTATTCACTTGTTGCCATCCGGCATTGGCGCCGGAGGCGCGAGTCGCGCTGACCTTACGCCTGCTCGGCGGGCTCACGGTCGGCGAGATCGCCAGTGCGTACCTTGTTGCCGAAACGACTATGGCGCAACGGATCACCCGCGCCAAAGCCAAGATCAAAGCCGCGCATATTCCGTTCCGCGTGCCCGATCGCGATGACGTCACCGATCGGCTCGGCGGAGTGCTCGAGGTCGTCTATCTGGTCTTCAACGAGGGCTATCTGGCCGGCGCGCAATCGATTCGGGCCGACCTGATGGCCGAGGCGATCCGGCTCGGTCGCATCATGGGTGACCTGCTGCCCGATGACGGCGAGGTTGCCGGGTTGCTCGCGCTGATGTTGCTCATCGACGCGCGCAGTGCGGCGCGGTTCGCGGGCGGTGAGCTGGTGACACTCGACGAGCAGGACCGTGGCGGTTGGGACCACGACCTCATCGCCGAAGGGCACGCCCTCGTGCGCGAATGCCTGAGCCGGGTGGCGGCAGGCGGCCCTCGACCCGGTCGCTATCAGCTCATGGCGGCGATCAATGCCGTCCACACCGACGCGGCCGACTACCGCGACACCGACTGGAGCCAGATCGCCGCTCTCTACGACCAGCTCTACGCCGTGACGCCTACTCCGATCGTCGCTCTCAACCGAGCGGTCGCCATCGCAGAACTCGACGGCCCCAATGTGGCTCTGGCACAGATCGATGCACTTCCACTGGACGGCTATCACGCCTGGCACGCCGCACGTGCCGAGCTGCTCCGCCGGGTGGGGCGCTCCGCCGAGGCGAGGTCGGCCTACGACGCCGCGATCGCCGCCACCCAGAACCCCGCCGAACAGGCGTATTTGACCAGGCGGCGCGATCACCTCGTGTAAGAGCTGCCGCGATTCGACCCGGCGGAGGAGAGAATCGAGCCTTGTTCTACGGCACGAAGAGGTCTGAGCCGGAGCACTGCATGGTGTTGCCGGCGGAGAGGCCCGCGGTGCCCACCGAGCCGGTGAGGCGGACCGTGCCCCAGCCGGTGTGCACGTCGAAGCTGGGCATATTGCCGCCGACGGTGCCGTCCTGGGCGGCGACACCGGATTCGCCGGTGTCGAGATTGGTCCAGTTGATGGTGGCGTGGTAGCCGAACGGGCCGAACATCGACTCCGCGCGCGGCTGGATCGAGATGGTGCCCGGGCGGTCGTCCGAGGAGGTCGCCACCAGGGACAGGTAGAACGGGTACAGGTGGAAGTTCGCGTTCGAACCGAGGCACTGAACTCTCGCCTCGCGCACTTCCGCCGACGCTGTTCCGGCGCCGAGTAGCGAGAGCGCGATGATGGTGGTGAGTCCGACGGTCAAACGCATGTGCGAAACCTTCCGATAGGAACGAACCGGAGCTCAGTACATCGTTTCCTGGGCGAAAGAACAAGGGAGATCGCCGACACCGGCACCGAAGGTGTGTCTGACGCGGAGTCGAAAGAACTTTGTCGGGACCTGTCGTATTCGGTCGGTCCTGTTCGTGGAAGTGGTGAGAGGCGGCAACGGGCCGCCACGCACACAGGAGTTCGACATGACCACTACCGCTTACACCGCGTCCACCCTTTGTAGCAGTTCCGCATTCTGGCGTCCCGCAGCAGCGGCAGCCGTCGTAGCCGCAGCAGCGGCTACCGCCGTGGCCGCGATCGCCCATGCAGCGGGCGTTTCCCTCGCCATCGAAGGCCAGCAGATCCCACTCGCCGGATTCGCCCAGCTCACCCTGATCTTCGCTGGGATCGGCATCGTCTCGGCCGCCGCCCTGCGCAAGTGGGCAGGAAATCCCCGCACGGTCTTCGTCCGAACCACGGTCGCCCTGACCGCCTTGTCACTCGTCCCCGATGTCGTGGTGAACGCCGCCGTCGACACCAAGCTCACCCTGATGCTCACCCACTTAGTCGCCGCCGCGATCGTGATCCCGGTAGTCGCCGCCCGACTCGATCGTCGGGGTGAATGAGGGGGCCGGCTCAATAAAAATTGGCTCAGCGCGGGTAGCGCGGTTCAGCGGGGGCGACCTGGTCGTCTGCGCTACCGCCGTTCACCACGATCTGACCGTTCTACATGCCGACGATGACTTCTCAACTGTTGCCCGCGTGTTACCTGCGTTGCGTCAGCGCGACATTCGGATCGATTGAGGTCGCACCCGAGCCCCGCTGCCCGTACTCCGGCGGCTGAGCCAACCGGTCGCAATCACTCGATGATTCACACGCGCGACCGGTCGCTTCGGTCCCAGTAGTGGCGGATCAGGCGGGGACGTTCGCTCCGTGGCCGAGTTCGCGCAGGGCCGCTTTGATCTTGGTTTGGGCTTCGTCGAGGGATTCGGGGGTGGGGTCGGTGTTGGCGCCGGAGATGTCGAAGTCGCCCATTGTGTAGGCGGGGAAGACGTGGGTGTGCAGGTGGGGGACCTCGAGGCCGGCGATGAGCAGGCCCGCGCGGGGTGCGTCGAAGGCGATGCGCACGGCCTGGCCGATCTTCTGGGCGAGGCCCGTCATCGTGGCCATCACGGCAGGGTCCACGTCTTGCCACTGGTCGATCTCGGCGCGGGGAACGATGAGGGTGTGGCCCTGGGTGACGGGGGCGATGGTCAGGAAAGCGACGAACTCGTCGTCTTCCCATACGAAGCGGCCGGGGATCTGACCTGCGATGATCGCGCTGAAAACGGATGCCATACCGGCGAGCCTAGCTAGATCGAGACGAAATGCGACAGGATGCCCTGCACCTCGTAGATGTCGACCTGGCGGTTGAAACGTTGCTTGATCGGCTCGTTGTCGCTGCCGATCCAGATGTAGAGCTCGGCGTCGAGGTCGAAGGTGCCCGCGGTTTCGACGGCGAAGTGGCTGATCGAGCGGTAGGGGATGCTGTGGTAGCTCACCTTGCGGCCGGTGACGCCCTGCTTGTCGATCATGATCAGGCGGCGATTGGTGAACAGCATCGCGTCGCGGACCAGGATGAACGCGGCATACACCTGCTCGCCCTGACCGAACAGTTTCGCGTACTCCTGCTGGGCGGCGGCCGGATCTATGCGGCCGGCATTGCCCATCATCCCGTCGAGCAGGCCCATGGTGTGCTCCCCGATTCGGTGGCGGCGCTCGCGCCATACCTGCGTTCCATTGTGGCGCAAGTGAACCCGAGTCGCGAGGGCTACGGCTGAACGCCGATCGAGTTCCGATACGAGCAGGCCGCAACTCGGCCGCGCCACCGTATGCCGGTTTCCTGGGTGCGAAGTGCACGGTCAGGGGCGTGCGCAGGGCGCTCGAAGTGCGCGACTAACCTTGCATCCGTGCGCGTACTCGTCATCGGTTCCGGAGCCCGTGAACATGCCCTCGTCCTGGCGCTGCGCCGGGATCCGTCCGTGACGGCGGTGATCGCCGCCCCGGGCAACCCCGGCATCGGCCAGCACGCCGAGCTACGTCCGGTCGATCCCTGCTCCGCCGAAGATGTGCCCGCGCTGGCCGCCGAGGTGGCCGCCGACCTGGTGGTGATCGGGCCCGAGGTGCCGCTGGTGCTCGGCATCGCCGACGCCGTGCGCGCGGCCGGTTTCCCGGTGTTCGGCCCGTCGGCCGACGCGGCGCGAATCGAGGGTTCCAAGGCCTTCGCCAAAGATGTGATGGCGGTGGCCGGGGTGCGGACCGCCCGCAGCGAGATCGTCGACAGCCCGGCCGAGCTGGACGCCGCGCTGGACCGTTTCGGCCCGACCTGGGTGGTCAAGGACGACGGGCTCGCGGCGGGCAAGGGTGTGGTGGTGACCACCGACCGGCGCGCGGCGCGCGACCACGGCGCCGAACTGCTCGAGCAGGGTCACCCGGTCCTGCTGGAGTCGTTCCTCGACGGGCCGGAGGTATCGCTGTTCTGCCTGGTCGACGGCGAAACCGTGATCCCGCTGCTGCCCGCGCAGGACCACAAGCGCGTGGGCGACGGCGATGCGGGCCCGAACACCGGCGGCATGGGCGCCTACACGCCGCTGCCGTGGCTGCCGGCGGAAACGCTCACCGAGATCGTCGACGACGTCGTGAAACCGGTTGCCGCCGAGCTGGTCGCGCGGGGCAGTTCGTTCTCCGGCCTGCTGTACGCGGGTCTGGCGATCGGCGCCGACGGTCCGGCTGTCGTCGAATTCAATTGCCGCTTCGGCGATCCCGAGACCCAGGCGGTGCTGGCGCTGCTCGACAGCCCCTTCGCCGAACTCCTTCACGCCACCGCCACCGGACGGCTCGCCGAGGTGGACGCGCCGCGCTGGAAGGACGGCTCGGCGGTCACCGTTGTGCTGGCCGCCGAGAACTATCCGGCACGTCCGCGTACCGGCGATGTGATCACCGGCGCCGACGACAACGCGCTCGAAGGTGAAACCCTTGTGCTGCACGCCGGTACGGGGCAGCGCGAGGACAAGGCGCTGGTGTCGGCGGGCGGCCGGGTGCTGAATGTGGTCGGTGTGGGTGCCGATCTCGCGCAGGCGCGCGAGCGGGCTTACGCGCGGCTCGCGGAGATCAAACTCGCAGGCAGTCATTTCCGGACCGATATCGGCGCGACCGAAGTTGTTGTGCCGGAACGTACCAGCGTCGCGGGGTAATTCGCGCGATCGGCGATCAGCGGTGAACGACCGCTGATCGCGTCAGGTCAATTCAGACGTAGTCCGTGCATCGCGAGCCAGGCCTGCGGGTCCACGTGCTGGCCGTTCTGCACGATTTCGAAGTGCAGATGCGGGCCGGTGGAATCGCCGCGATTGCCGATGCGGGCGATCTGCATTCCGGCGGGCACGCGCTCGCCCTGGGAGACGACGAAGTCGTACATGTGGCCGTAGATGCTGATGGTGCCGTCGTCGTGGCGGATGCGGACCCACAGGCCGAAACCCTGCGCCGGTCCCGCCTCCACCACGGTGCCGTCCGCTACCGCGTAGATGGGGCTGCCGATCGGGCCGGCGATGTCGATGCCGCGGTGCAGGGTGCCCCAGCGGGAGCCGAATCCGGAGGTGAACGCGCCCTTCGCGGGCAGACTGAAACCGCCGATGGACGGGGTCGACCCCGGCACCATGGCGCCGGGTACCACCGGGGCGCGCTGTCCCATCCAGTCCTGCCATTCACCCGACGCCGCGGCCGCCGCCTCGGCCTTCGCGCGTTCGAGCGTGGCCCGGGCCGCCGCGGCGACCACGTGCGCTTCCCGGCGCTTCTCACCGGCGTCGATGGCATTGAGCATGCGGGTCGCCGATTGGGGGTTGGGCAGCAGTTGCGGGGGATAGGCGATGGCCACGTGCAGCGCTTCGCCCGGCGCGAGCGGGGGGCCGTCGACGACCCCGCCGAACTGTCCGTCGGCGGCGACGAACACCGAGACCGCGAGCACGCCCGCGATCAGTACGCGCCGCTCGACCAGCACCTGACGCACGCGCTCGTGACTCGGCCGTCGCGCCCACAGCCCCTCCACCTGCGCCTTGGGGCGCCGCCAGAAGACCTTGCGCACCTCACCGCTACGCAACTCGCCCGCGATCTCCCCGACCATCGGATACCGCGACGCCCACTCCGTCATCCGATCGCGGGTCGCGACCTTCGACGGCAACTGCTCACGCCAATTCGCCTGCAAGATACGGCCGTTGACGCTCACGGCCCGGCTGCTCGCACGCCCGCCCGCCCCGGCGCTGGATCGTGCCGCTGATACACCCGCCGCCGCTTCGCCTTCTTCGGACGCGGACTCGTCGACTGCTGCCGATGCGATGTCGGCCGAGGTGCTCGTCGCGGACTTGTCTGCTGCTGTTGATGCGATGTAGGACCCGCTGGTTGCTGCGGACTTGTCTACCGCTGTCGATGCCAAATCGGACGTAGCGGGCTTGTCTACGGTTGTCGATGCGATGTCGGATGCGCTGGTCGCTGCGGGCTTGTCTACGGCTGTCGATGCGATGCCGGACGTGGTGTTCGTCGTGGACTCGTCCACCGCCGTCGATGCCACGTCGGACGCGGGGATATCGGCGCCCACGTCCGTTCTTGTCCGCTTCATCCCGCCCCCGCGCCCCTGCCCCGACGCACCCACAGGGGTCGCGTCGGCGGCTGCGTATTCGCTGTCGGAGCCATTGTGCCGACCATATCTGTGAACGCTCGCAATCGGGTGCTCTACCGTCGTTCGGGTGTCCCGAGAATCGCGCCGGTCGGCCATCGCCCCTTTCTACGTCATGGATGTGTGGAAAGCGGCGGCTGAACGCGCCCGATCGCACGGCGATGTGCTGGTGCTGGCGGCGGGGCAGCCGTCCACCCAGGCGCCGGCGCCGGTGCTGCGGGCGACCAGGGCTGCCATCGATCACGAATTGCTCGGCTATACCGAGACATTCGGCATTCTGCCGCTGCGCGAGGCGATCGCGGGGCATCACAGCCGGACCTACGGCTACGACGTGCACCCGGACGAGGTGGTGGTGACCACCGGTTCGTCGGGTGCGTTCACGCTGATCTTCCTGGCCGCCTTCGACGCGGGTGACACCGTGGTGGTGGCGCGCCCCGGCTATCCCGCCTACCGCAATACGCTCAGCGCTCTCGGGTGCGAGGTGGTCGAACTGGACTGCGGTCCGCAGACCAGATTCCAGCCGACCGTGGCGATGCTCGAAGCCATGCCGGAGCCGCCCGCGGGCCTGGTAGTGGCCAGCCCGGCCAATCCGACCGGCACGATGATCGACCCCACCGAACTCGCCGCGCTGGCTCGCTGGTGCGAACAACACGGCACGCTGCTGATCTCCGACGAGATCTACCACGGCATCACCTATGCGGGCGCGAGCACGCCGACCTCCTCGGCCTGGGAGTTCTCTCGCGAATCGGTGGTGATCGGCTCGGTCTCGAAGTACTTCTCGATGACCGGTTGGCGGCTGGGCTGGATGCTGGCGCCCGCCGACCTGCGACCTGCGCTGCAACGACTGGCGTCGAACATGACCGTGTGCCCGCCCGCGATCTCCCAGTACGCGGCCGTGCACGCGTTCGGGCCGGAAGCCAAGGAAGAGCTGGACGGGCACGTCCGCCGATACGCGCGCAATCGGTCGCTGCTGCTGGAAGGTTTGCCCGCGATCGGAATCACCGATCTCGCGCCCGCCGACGGCGCGTTCTACGCCTACGCCGATATTGGTCATTTGACCGACAATTCCCGCGTCTGGTGCGCGGAGGTACTCGCCGAAACCGGTGTCGCGTTGGCCCCCGGACTGGATTTCGACACCACTAATGGAAACCACACGGTCCGTTTTTCGTTCGCGGGCGCCACCGACGACATCGCCGCAGCTCTGGAGCGTCTGGGACGGTTCACGAAGGGGTAATCCGGTGTCGTGTCAACAGTGATGTGCGACAACAACTTTGCCTAGTACGAACACATCTGTGCCGGGATGCGGTAAAACTCAGTTATCCCGAATTCCCAGTGTTTCCCCGATGACGATTGCGCACGGTTGAACTGATGATGACTGGCACTCCTGCACGGTGACCACCGCAACGACTCCGAAAGGCGAACGACGTCGTCAGGCTCTGGTGGCGGCGGCGGCCGAGCTGTTGCTCGAGGGCGGATTCGACGCCGTACGACATCGTTCGGTGGCGTCGCGTGCCGATCTTCCGCTCGCCTCGACCACCTACTATTTCGAATCATTGGAAGATCTGATCGCCCGCGCCGTCGAGTTCAGCGGCGCGATCGAACTCGACGCGATGCGCCGGCGGGTCGGTGAGGTCAGCCATCGCAGGCGCGGCACCGAGGCGACCGTCGAACTGGTACTCGACGTGCTCGTCGGCCCCGACGACGGCGACCTCGACGCCCGCGGCCAGCTCATCGCCCGCTACGAGCGTTCCGTGGCGTCGGCCCGCCATCCCGAGTTACGTGAGGTCCAGCTCCGACTACGCACCCAGCTCGAAGAACTGCTCGCCGACGTGCTGCGCCGCTCCGACCGAGTGGTGCGCCCCGAACAGTTACGCAGGCTGGTGGCCGTCGTCGACGGCGCCGTGGTCGCGGCGCTGATCGAAGGCCATCCCGAACCACGTCGACCGGCCAGGGCCGGTCTGCTCGAAATGATCGACATCGTCGCCCCGCCCGTGGTCCCGAACATGATGCCCTCCCAGGCCGAACGGGTGCGGCAATTAGACTGAAGTCTCGTGAGCCTCGTCCCGAATGTCCTCGCCACCCGATACGCCAGCCCGGAGCTCGTCGCGCTCTGGTCGCCCGAGAACAAGATCGTGCTCGAGCGCCGGCTGTGGCTGGAGGTGCTGCGCGCGCAGGCCGAACTCGGAATCGATGTCCCCGCAGGGGTTGTCGACGACTACGAACGCGTCATCGACCAGGTGAACCTGGCCTCGATCGCCGAGCGTGAGCGGGTCACCCGCCACGACGTGAAGGCGCGCATCGAGGAATTCAACGCCCTCGCCGGGCACGAGCACGTGCACAAGGGCATGACCAGCCGCGACCTCACCGAGAACGTCGAGCAGCTGCAGATCCGGCTCTCGCTGGAGCACGTCTACAAGCACGGCATCGCCATCGCGGCGCGGCTGGCCGAGCGGGCCGCCGAGTACCAGACCCTGGTGATGGCCGGGCGCTCGCACAATGTCGCCGCGCAGGCCACCACGCTGGGTAAGCGCTTCGCCTCCGCCGCCGACGAGATGCTGGTCGGCCTGGCGCGCGTGCGTGAGCTGATCGAGCGCTACCCGCTGCGCGGGATCAAGGGCCCGATGGGCACCGCGCAGGACATGCTCGACCTGCTCGACGGTGACGCGAACAAACTCGCCGCGCTCGAGCAGCAGGTGGCCACCCACCTCGGCTTCGCGAACGTGTTCACCAGCGTGGGCCAGGTGTATCCGCGCTCGCTGGATCACGATGTGTTGTCCGCGCTGGTGCAGCTGGGCGCCGGGCCGTCGTCGTTCGCGCACACGATTCGGCTGATGGCCGGTCATGAGCTGGTCACCGAGGGTTTCCAGCCGGGCCAGGTCGGGTCATCGGCGATGCCGCACAAGATGAACACGCGCTCGTGCGAGCGGGTGAACGGCTTGCAGGTGATCCTGCGCGGCTACGGCTCGATGGCGGCCGAGCTGGCGGGTGCGCAGTGGAACGAGGGCGACGTGTTCTGCTCGGTGGTGCGCCGCGTCGCGCTGCCGGACGCGTTCTTCGCCATCGACGGCCAGATGGAGACCTTCCTGACCGTGCTCGCCGAGTTCGGCGCCTACCCGGCGGTGGTCTCGCGTGAGCTCGACCGGTACCTGCCGTTCCTGGCGACGACCCGCATCCTGATGGCGGCGGTGCGCGCGGGCGTGGGTCGCGAGACCGCGCACGAGGTCATCAAGGAGCACGCGGTGGCCGTGGCGCTGGCCATGCGTGAGCAGGGTCGCGAACCCGACCTGCTCGATCGGCTCGCCGCCGATGCGCGGATGCCGCTGGACCGCGCGGGCCTGGACGCGGCGCTGGCCGACAAGGCGGCGTTCATCGGCGCGGCATCGGACCAGGTGGGCGAGGTCGTCGCCCAGGTGCAGAAGCTGGTCGAGGCGAATCCGGAAGCCGCGCGCTACACGCCGTCGCCGATTCTGTAGGCCCGTGCGAACCAGCCCGCCGCTACCGCCTTTTCGGCGCCGGTGGCGGGCTTTCGCGCGTCGAGGTCGATACCGTGTTCGGGTGAATCCGTACACGATCTTCGCCGACATCATCGCCGGGGCCGCCCCGTCCTCGAAGGTTTACGAGGACGACGACGTCCTCGCCTTCATGGACATTCGTCCTGTGACGCCGGGCCATGTCCTCGTGGTGCCCAAGGTGGCCGCCCCGAGCCTCGCCGATCTCGATCCCGCGTTGGGCGGCAAGCTCTTTCAGGTCGGGCAGCGGATCGCGGCCGCGCTTCGCAGCAGTGAAGTGGCGGCTCACGGGGTCAATTTCTTTCTCGCTGACGGGGTTACGGCCGGACAAGAGGTTTTCCATGTGCATCTGCACGTGATCCCGCGCACGCCAGGCGACGGCTTCGGTCTGCGCGCGCGGCCGACTTCGCCCGCGCGGGCGGACCTGGATTACCTGGCCGGTTCGATCCGGGGCTCGCTCAACCGCTGAATTTCCGGGCGAAGCGGTCATTGCAAACCGGAGAGTTTGCTGAAGAAACGCCCGAAACGCCGAATGCTTCCAGTTCGTTCACCTCTGGGTTACTTTGGACTGTCATTGGCATGCGGTTATGGAGGGTAGATCGTGCGTCGTACAGGTGTTGCTGCTGCAGTGCTGGCTCTTGCTCTTGGTGTGATCGGACCGGCGGTGGTTCACCCCGCGACGGCGTCCGCCGCACAGATCATCGGCGTCAACGAACTGACTCCGCACCGGACGGCGATCACCGTCACCTCGCCCGCGATGGGCCGCAATGTCGACCTACAGGTCCTGCATCCGGCGGGCGGCGGCTCGCGCGGCACCTACTACCTGCTCGACGGGCTCGACCCGGGCATCGGCCAGAGCACCTGGACCAATGCCACCGACGCCGAAGCCTTCTTCCGGGGCAAGAACGTCAACGTGGTGCTGCCGATGGGCGGCCAGGCCAGCTACTACACCGACTGGATCGCCGACGATCCGCGTTTCGGCCGCTACAAGTGGGAAACCTTCCTGACCCAGGAACTGCCCGGCCTGATCGACGGCCACTTCGACGGCAACGGCGTGAACGGCATCGGCGGGCTGTCGATGGGCGGCAACGCGGCCTACATCCTGGCGGCCCGCCACCCCGGTCTCTACCGCGCCGTCGCCGGCTACAGCGCCTGCCCCGACATCGCGATGGCGGCGGGCGCGATGATGTTCTCGATCGTCAACCGGGGCGGCAACCCGGTCAATATGTGGGGCGCGCCCGGCAGCCCCGAGTGGGCCGCGCACGATCCCGCCCTGATGATCGACGGGTTGCGCGGCAAGGCGCTGTACATGTCCACCGGCACCGGCATCCCCGGCCCCCACGAGGCCGAACTCAAGCCGACGTTGGCCGAGAACATCTTCCTCGGCGGGCCCATCGAACTCGGCGTCAACACCTGCATGGTGGCCTTCGACCAGCGCCTGCGCGCCGCGGGCATCGGCGCCAGGATCGACTACCACCCGGTCGGCACCCACTCCTGGTCCTACTGGCAGGACGCCCTGCATGCCTCGTGGCCGGTGATCGGCCCCGCACTCGGAGCCTGACGCAGGCTCGGGCACTCGACCCGGTTCGACGGATTCTGCGGCCGTCGAACCGGGTCGCGGTGTATTCCGACGCGGAACGCCGACAGGGATCCGGGTGCCGATTCGATGGTGACTACTTCGCCGAGCGGCGGCGCACGGCCGCGCCCGCGATCACGCCGACCAGCGAGAGCCCGGCGACGATCAGGACGTAACCAGCGGGCAGGCCGAGGATTTCGACGTATTCCTTGCGCACCACCCGGTCTCGGACGTCGACGTCCTCGTCGGCTGGGCCGAAGCGGAAATCGCTGGTGATCGCGGCGGGTTCGGGAATGGAGATCGAGAGTTCGGTGAGGTAGTCGTTGCCCGCGGCGAGCGCTTTCAGATCCGGGTCCTGTGGTTCGGTGACAGCCGAGGCGAATTCGGTGGTGATGCGGTGATGCGACGCGTCGGGGTCGATGCGTGTCACCCGGTGGTCACTGAAGACGAAGAGGTGGACCGACTGCGGTGCGGTGGCGGCGGACGACATGCGCATCGGGTACACGAGGCGGTCGGAGTCGAAGGTGAGACGGACCGGGTCGAGCGCACCGGAGAGCGTCTCGGCACTGGTGAGGCGCATGGCGACGAAGGACCAGCCCTCACGCAGGTAGGGGTCGAGGGTCGCGCTCACCTCGGGCCGGAGCTGATAGCCGTTGGTGTCCAGCCACTCGCGGACGCCGGCGAGATCGCCGCCGCGCAAGGTGGTTGCCTCCAGCGGGCCCAACTGCACCCGGCCGAGTACATCAGGGCCGGAACCAGGAGCGGCGCCGGACGCGTCGCCGCGCTGTGAGCCGAACCAGTCGTATTCGGTGACCCGCTCGGGTGCGGTGATGCGCGTGAGCTCTCTGAACGACTCCGAATTCCCGGCCGAGACGGTCGCCGGGGTCGGCGTCGGCACGATCAGGGCCGCGTCGGCGCCCTCGAACTGCATGCCCAATCGCATCAGCACGGTCTCGCGCGTGCCGTCCCAGCCGAGGATCGCCGCCTCGCTGTCCACTCGCGCCGAGCCGTCTGCGCTGACCACGCCGCCGCACGCACACGCGGTCGCCGGCATCACCGCCCCCGATCCCGCCGCCAGCATCACCCCGACTGTCACGACCGCCGAGCGAATCGCGTACCGCATCCCCATGCGGTCAGGCTACGCAACTGCCGGGTCTTCCGGTTGAGCAGAATTACCTGGTCCGCATCAGCGCGACGGCCGTTTTGCCCGTGGGTGTCGGCGGGCGAGGTTCGCTGAGGCGACGGTCAGCTACGCGTGCTGAGCTGTCGACGGCCGAGTTGGCGGGCCCGGTTGGAGTGGGGCGGCTACGGTGGACGGATGGCTGGCGAGAATGAGACTGTGTCGGCGCCGATCGCGAAGAAGGCGCCCTTCGAGCGGGTCCACCACGGTGACACGTTCGTCGACGACTACGAGTGGCTGCGGGACAAGGAAGACCCTGAGGTCATCGCGTATCTGGAGGCGGAGAACGCGTTCACGGCGGCGCAGACCGACCAGTTGCAGCCACTGCGGGACAAGATCTTCGACGAGATCAAGGCCAGGACGCAGGAAACCGATCTCTCGGTGCCGACGCGGCTCGGCGATTACTGGTACTACTCGCGCAGCTTCGAGGGCAAACAGTACGGCGTGCACTGCCGCTGTCCCGTCGACGCCAACGCTGAGGGCATCGACGCGTGGACGCCTCCCCAACTGGAGGTGGGCACCGCGGGGCCCTCGGCAACCTCGCGATTCGACGCCGCGATCGACGGCGAGCAGGTACTGCTCGACAGCAATATCCTCGCCGAGGGACTCGACTTCTTCGCGCTCGGCGCTTTCTCGCTGAGTCACGACGGCAATCTGCTCGCCTACTCCGTCGACAGCACCGGCGATGAGCGCTACACGCTGCGGATCAAGGATCTGCGCACCGGTGAACTGCTGCCCGACGAGGTCGTGGGCGCGGCACCGGGGGCAACCTGGTCGCTGGACGGCACGCACATCTTCTATCAGACCGTCGACGAGTCGTGGCGCCCCGACACCGTGTGGCGGCACCGCGTCGGCACCGGTTCCGACGCCGATGTGACGGTGTTCCACGAGCCCGACGAGCGCTACTGGGTGAGCGTCGGCGCGACCCGCTCCGAGAAGTACCTGATGGTCTGGCTCGGTTCCAAGATCACCACCGAGGGCTGGGTCCTGGAATCGGACAACCCCGAGGGCGAGTTCCGGGTGCTGCTGCCGCGTCGCGAAGGCGTGGAGTACTCGGCCGAGCACGCGGTGATCGCGGGCGAGGACAAGTTCCTGATCCTGCACAACGATGTGGTCGACGGCGTGAAGGCGGAGAATTTCGTCCTCGCCATCGCGCCCGCGGCCGACCCGTCGGATATGACGATGCTGATCGGGCATCGCGCGGACGTGCGACTGGAGGACATCGACGCCTTCGCCAACCACCTCGTACTCGGCTACCGACGCGACGCGCTGCCGCGGCTGTCGGTGTGGCCGCTCACCTCGGAGGGCTTCGGTGAGCTCACCGAGCTCGACTTCGGTCTCGAGCTGTTCTCCGCCGGTGCGGGTTCGAGCCCGGAGTGGGAGCAGCCGACGCTGCGAGTGGGAGTCACCTCGTTCATCACGCCGATGCAGGTGTTCGACTATGTGCCTGCCACCGGGGAGCTGCTGCTGCGCAAGGAGCAGCCGGTGCTCGGCGGCTACGACGCGAACGACTACGAGCAGCACCGTGATTGGGCCGTCGCCGCCGACGGCACCCGGATTCCGATCTCGATCATCAAGCGCAGTGGGCTGCCCGAGGGACCCAAGCCGACGCTGCTCTACGGGTATGGCTCCTACGAGGCCAGCATCGATCCGTCGTTCTCGGTGTCGCGGCTGTCGCTGCTCGATCGCGGAATGGTGTTCGCGGTGGCGCATGTGCGCGGCGGCGGCGAGATGGGCAGGCTCTGGTACGAGCACGGCAAGACGCTGCTGAAGAAGAACACCTTCACCGACTTCGTCTCCTGCGCAACGCATCTCATCGACACCGGTGCCACCGCACCGGATCGCCTGATCGCCGACGGCGGCAGCGCGGGCGGTCTGCTGATGGGCGCGGTCGCCAACCTGGCGCCGGAGCTGTTCAACGGCATCCTCGCCAATGTGCCGTTCGTCGACCCGCTCACCTCCATCCTGGATCCGTCGCTCCCGCTGACGGTGATCGAATGGGACGAGTGGGGAAATCCCTTGGCCGACAAGGACGTCTACGAGTACATGAAGTCGTACTCGCCCTACGAGAACGTCGAGGCCAAGAACTACCCCGCTATCCTCGCGATCACCAGCCTCAACGACACCCGCGTCCTCTATGTGGAACCGGCCAAGTGGGTCGCCAAACTGCGCGCCACCAAGACCGGCGACAACGAGGTACTGCTCAAGACCGAGATGACCGCAGGTCACGGCGGTGTGAGTGGGCGCTATGAGAAGTGGAAGGAAGTCGGCTTCGAGTACGCCTGGGTCCTGGACCGGGTCGGCCTCGCCGACGCGTGATCATCGCCGCGACGGACTCCGGCCCGTGAGGCCGGAGCCCGTTCGGGCCGGTGATCGCCACGTAAGGAGTGCGCCGGAATTCGTTCGGGCGTCATCGGGGTAGCACGTCGGCGTCACCTCGGGCTGTCATCGTTGGTGCATGAACGCTGAGTTGATCGTTTCGGTGTCGGGGATCCGGGATACGACTCGCGATGCCGCGATCGAGTTCGCCGGGGAGATGGACGCGCGGGGGGTGCGGTTGTCGTTGCTGGTGGCGCCGCGCTTGAAGGGCAAGTACCGGCTGGTCGACGATCCGGCTACCCAGTCGTGGCTGCGGGGGCGGCGGCTCGAGGGCGATGCGATCGTGCTGCACGGGTACGACCAGGCGGCTACCAAGACTCGGCGCGCGGAGTTCGCTGACCTGCCACGGCACGAGGCGGCCTTGCGGCTCGAGGCTGCCGATCGGGTGCTGGAACGGGTGCAACTGCGCACTCGGCTGTTCGCCGCGCCGCGCTGGGACGCCTCGGCCGGTGCGCTGGCCGCGTTGCCCGGGGTGGGGTTCCGGATGGCGTTCGGCCTCACCAGCATGCTCGACCTGGAACGTGATGTGGCCCAGCGTGCTCGGGTGTACGGGATCGGCGAGGGGTTCCGCGCTGAGCCGTGGTGGTGCCGGGCGCTGGTGATGGGCGCCGCGCGTACCGCACGGCGCGGCGGGGTGCTGCGATTGGCGGTGTCGGCGGCGCAGTTGCAGCGGTCGGGTCCGCGCCAGGCGATGCTCGACGCGGTCGACCTCGCGCTGTATCACGGTGCTCGCAGCGACGTGTACCGCTGGGAATCGCACACCGCCGCCAGAGCTGCCTGACCGGGGGCTGCCGCCGCGCGCGTACCGGCGATGAGCGCGCGGCGGTGGCCTGAATACCTGCCTGCTGGATTTACCATTCATCAGTTGATCGAGTGGTTTCCGCTAGTTGTGTGAGCACAGCAGGAGGCAGCGCTGATGACGGGTACCGCGACGAAAGTCGCGACAACGACGAAATATCTGTCCTGGGTGACATTAGCGCTGATGACCACGAGCTCGGTGGCCAGTCTGCGATCAGCGCCCACCATGGCCGTATACGGATTGGCCTGTGTATTCCTCTACGTCATTCCCGCGATTCTCTTTCTGATGCCGACCTCGCTGGTCGCTGCGGAACTCGCCTCGGGGTGGCCGGGCGGGGTGTATCAATGGGTCAGTGAGGGATTGAGCAAGCCGCTCGGATTCCTTGCCGTCTGGTGTCAGTTCGCCATGACGATCTTTTACTATCCGAGCCTTCTCGCTTATGTGGCAAGTACTTTCGCGTACATCATTCATCCGTCGCTGGCATCCAACGGCCTGTATGTGGCGATCGTGATCATCACCGTTTATTGGGCGGGGGTGTACGTATCCTCGCAGGGCACCAAAACGGTGGCCGGGCTGTCGAGCATGGGCCTGGTCATCGGCACCCTGATCCCCGGCACATTGCTGGTAATCCTGGGCTTGGTGTTCCTCTCGCAGGGCAATGCCTCCGCGGCTCCGATGGATTCGTCGCACCTGCTGCCCGCCTGGGCCGGGTTGGCGAGCCTGGTGCTGATCGTGAACAACTTCCTGTCCTACGCGGGCATGGAGATGAACGCGGTGCACGTGTCGTCGTTGAAGAACCCGGCCAAGGAATTCCCGAAGGCGATGTTCCTCGCGATGGCGCTGGTGCTGGTGATCTTCATCCTGCCCGCGTTGGCGATCAGCTGGGTCGTTCCTTCGGCAGGCCTGAGTCTCACCGCGGGTGTGATGCAGGCCTTCGACGCCTTCTTCGGCCACTTCGGGATCAGCTTCCTCACTCCGATCGTCGGCATCGCGCTGGTGGCCGCCGCGCTCGGCGGCATGCTCACCTGGCTGGCCGGACCGTCCAAAGGTCTGCTGCTGATCGGGCGCAGCGAGGGATATCTGCCGCCGATCCTGACCCGGCTCAACAAACACGGCGTGCAGCAGAACATGCTGGTGGCCCAGGGCGCGTTCACCACAGTGATCGCGCTGCTCTACGCCTTCATCCCCAATGTCTCCAGCGCGTACTGGATTCTGTCGGTGATCACCACGCAGGTGTATCTGATCATGTACGTGCTGATGTTCGCCGCGGCCGCCAAGCTGCGCCGAGACGATCCGGATCACCCGCGCGGCTTCCGGGCGCCCGCGCTGATGGCACTGTGCGGGCTCGGCGCCGCCTCCTCGATCGCCGCGTTCACGATCGGCTTCGTGCCGCCGTCGCAGTTCGGTGCGGGCAGCCCGTGGGTGTACGTGCTCATCGTGGGCGGCGGTATGGGCATCGTCGGCCTGCTGATTCCGTATCTGTTCTACCGAAACCGCAGAGACAGCTGGAAGCTCGCCGTACCGGAAGGGCAGCAGGCATGACGACCGGAGACGCCCCCGAACGCAAGCGACGCTGGATCTATCTCACAACAGGTGTGCTGCTGGTGGTGTTCGCGCTGACCGGGCTGTTCACCTTCACCGCGATCAGGGACAACACCCGAGCCACCGCGAAGGCCGAACAGCTGCGCGGCGAGCTGGTCGCCGCGGGTCTGCCCGCGCCGGATGTGAGCGTGATCGCCAACGCGCTCGGTGATGACGGCGGTTCGGTCTGCCACGATCCGGGTTCGCCGATGATCAAGGCGAAATATCAGGCCTCGATCACCAACGGTGCGGCCGGGCCGGGTCAGCGCCCGGTGATCGGCCCACGCGACCTCACCGACGCGGTGGCGCTCACGATCGCGACCTACTGCCCGGATCGCTTGCCGGACTACCTTTCTCATCTGGACACCCTGAAGCTCGACGACACGACGAAGTGAGGCGCGAACCGATGACCCACGATGTGACGGCGCTGCGCGGCAAGGTATCGGCACTGATGGGCCAGGCGAAAAAGGATCTGGCCCAGCTCGTTTCGTTCGAATCCGTCGCCGACCCGCGCCAGTTCCCGCCGCGAGGATGTGAGCAGGCCGCGCAGTGGGTGGCCGACGCGTTCGCCGCGGCCGGGCTGACCGAGGTCGGCCTGCACGAGACGCCGGACGGTAGCAAGGCCGTCATCGCCTCGAAGCCGGGCCCGCCCGGCACGCCGACAGTGTTGCTGTACTGCCACTACGACGTCCAGCCTCCGCTCGACGATGCGGCGTGGAAGACCCCGGTCTGGACGCTGACCGACAAGGACGGGCGCTGGTACGGGCGCGGGGCAGCCGACTGCAAGGGCAATATCGTCACGCATCTGACGGCCCTGCGCGCGATCGGACCCGACTTCCCGATCGGGATCAAAGTGGTGGCGGAGGGCTCGGAGGAACAGGGCACCGGTGGGTTGGAGAAGCTGGTCGTCGCCGAACCCGCGCTGCTGCGATCGGATGCGATCCTGGTCGCCGACTGCGGCAACTTCGCCGTCGGGGTGCCCACGTTCACCCAGACCCTGCGCGGCATGGTGAACGTCGTGCTCACGGTGAGAACCCTGGAAGGGTCGATGCATTCGGGCATGTTCGGCGGACCGGCGCCGGATGCGCTGGCCGCGATGATCCAGCTGTTGTCGACGCTGCGCGACGCCGACGGCAACACCACCATCGACGGTCTCACCGACGACCAGAAGTGGACCGGCGCGCAGTATCCGGTCGCTGACTTCCGCGCCGACGCGGGCGTGCTCGACGGCGTCGAGCTGCTCGGCGACGGCACCGTGTCCGACATGCTGTGGGCGCGGCCGGCGCTGACGGTGCTCGGCATGGACGTGCCCGCGGTCGTCGGGTCGTCGGCGGCGATCCAGCCGAGCACCAGAGCCAGGCTCAACCTGCGCATCCCGCCGGGCACCGCGCCCCAGCAGGCCTGTGACCTGCTGGAGAAGCATCTGCGCGCGCACGTGCCGTGGAACGCCGAACTCGACATCGAGGTCGAAGCGATCGGCGAACCGTTCGTGGCGTCCACGCAGGGGCCTGCCCGCTCGGCGATGGAAAAGGCGATGGCCACTTCCTACGGCCGCGAGGTGACCACCGAGGGACAGGGCGGTTCGATCCCGCTGTGCAATGTGTTCGCCGACACCTACCCGGACGCCGAGATCATGCTGATCGGTGTCGAAGAGCCGAAATGTCTGATCCACGCGCCCAACGAGAGTGTCGACCCGAGCGAGATCGAGCACATGGCATTGGCCGAAGCGTTGTTCCTGACCAGCTACCGCTGAGTCAGAACTGGCCCTGGTCCTCGGGTTCGAGCACGCGGAACTCGGTCCCGGCCGGGGCCATTTCGGTCAGCCTGCCGAAGTAGATGCCGTGCGCCGACCGGTCGATGATGCCGTGGTGGATGGGCACGGCGGTGCGTGGATTGACCGCGCGTAGGTAGTCGACGGTGTCCCAGATGCGCATCCACGGGGCCACGGCCGGGATGGCGAGCACGCCGACCGGAACCGGCGGCACCCACAGCGAGTCGCCGGGGTGGACCAGCTGGGCCGGATCGGCGTCGGTGCCGAGCTGGAAGACGGTGTTGTCGATCACCGGGATCTCCGGGTGGATGACCGCGTGCCTGCCACCGCCACCGGTGATTTGTAAGTCGCCGATATCGAGCACCTGACCAGCCGATACCGGCTCCCAGCCCTCGCTGCGCTGCTGCGCTGTCTGCGGGTCGGACAGCAGGCGGGCGGTGGGATTGTTCTCGATGAGGTCACCGATCCGGTTGGGATCGATGTGGTCGGGGTGCTGGTGGGTCACCGCGATCGCGTCCAAGCCGGTGATGCCCTCGAAACCGTGCGCGAAGGTGCCTGGGTCGAACAGCACTTTCACGCCGTGCAGTTCCACGAGGATGCAGGAATGACCGAAGTGGGCGATGCGCATACCCGATGCTAAGCCGCCGCGACCCCGGAAGGCGGGCACGACTGCCCGGTCAACTAGGATTTCTGGCGTAACCCCCACACCACTTGAGGAGCAACGCGTGGCACGAGTCGTGGTCGAGGTCATGCCGAAGGCCGAGATTCTGGACCCCCAGGGACAGGCCGTGGTCGGCGCGCTCCCGCGTCTGGGATTCGCCGGAATCTCGGATGTGCGGCAGGGCAAGCGATTCGAGCTCGAGGTGGACGACAGTGTGTCGGACACCCAGCTCGAGCAGATCGCCGAGGCGCTGCTGGCGAACACGGTGATCGAGGACTGGAAGGTCGTTCGGGTCTCATGAGGGAGCGTAGCGAGCTCACAATAAGCACAGCCGCCCACGCGGTCATGCCGGAGCCGAGCGCCAGCGAGGCGCAGGCATGAGCGCTCGCATTGGCGTCATTACTTTTCCGGGGACGCTCGACGATGTCGACGCCGCCCGGGCCGTTCGGTTGGCCGGCGCCGAGGCTGTGAGCCTGTGGCATGCCGATGCCGATATCAAGGGTGTCGACGCGGTGATCGTGCCCGGTGGGTTCTCCTACGGGGACTACCTGCGGTGTGGCGCTATCGCGCGGTTCGCGCCGGTGATGGGCGAGGTCGTTCGCGCGGCCGGGCAGGGTCTGCCGGTGCTCGGCATCTGCAACGGTTTCCAGGTGCTGTGTGAGGCCGGGCTGCTGCCGGGCGCGCTGACTCGTAACGAGGGGCTGCACTTCATCTGCCGGGACGAGTGGTTGACGGTCGAGGCGACCGATACCGCGTGGAGTTCGCGGTACGAGTCGGGCGCGCAGATCCTTGTTCCGTTGAAGTCGGGTGAGGGGCGGTTCCAGGCTTCGGACAAGGTGCTCGACGAGCTCGAAGGCGAAGGCCGTGTGGTGTTCCGGTACTCGAGTGACAACCCGAACGGGTCGCAGCGTGGGATTGCTGGGATCTCCTCGGCCAACGGCCGGGTCGTCGGATTGATGCCGCATCCCGAGCACGCCACCGAGGCATTGACCGGGCCCAGTGATGACGGTCTCGGCATGTTCTTCTCGGTGATCGACAGTTTCGTCAAGGCCTGACAGACCCGATCGGCACTAGAGAGTGTCGATGATGTCGAAGTCGACCCCGTTCGCCATTGCCAGGTGGGCGGGGCCGACTGCTTGATTGCCGAGGAAGCCTCGGCGGGTGGCGGGGCCGTCCAGCGCCAGGCCGGATCCCACTGTGGCGGTGATGGAATCCACGTCGAGGGTGCCGGTGGCGTCGGCCAGGGTGTTCAGCAGGTGGAGCGCTTCGTAGGTGGAATTGCTGAACGTTGTCAGGGCGGGGGCGAATTGGCCCTGGTGGCGGCGGTAGCGGGCGTGGCGGGATCGGCCTTCGCTGGTGCGGTTGTCGATGAAGAAGCTCGAGGCGACGTAGAGGTTGGCATTCGCGGAGGGGCCTGCGCTGAGCAGGACGTTTTCGTCGACCGCGGGGCTGAGCCGAGGCATGACGGTGGGCAGTCCCGCGGCCGTGAACTGGCGATTGAAGCGGGCGGTGTCGGCGCCGACCATCAGGATCAGGACCGCGTCGGCCAGCAGCAGCGCCGGGTCGGCCAGGAAATCGCCGAAATCTGTGGTGCCCAGCGGGACGTACTGCTCGACGATGATGTCGGCGGGGTTCGGCAGCGAGCGGCGTAGCGCGTGCGCGGTCCGGTGGGGCCAGATGTAGTCGTTGCCGATGACGGCCCAGCGGCGCACGCCGAGTTCGCGGGCCATCCACGCGGCGGCGGGGACCGTTTGGTGGTCGGGGTGTTCGCCGACCAGCAGCACGCCTGGGCGTTCGTCGGCAAGGCCCTCGTGGTCGGTGGCGTAGAGATAGGGGACGCGGGCGTCGACGGCCTCGGCAACTGCCCGGCGCACTGCCGAGGTGTGCCAGCCGGTGATCGCGCCCACCATTCCGGTGGCCAGAAAGGCCTCTACTTCGGCGGCTACCTCGTACGGTTCACGACCGCCGTCGATGGTGGTGAGCTGTATTTCGCGGCCGAGAATTCCTGTGCCGCTATTGATTTCGTCTACCGCGAGGTCAATTGCCGCAGTGCACGATGGCGCGAAGATACCACCGGGGCCCTGGGTGGGGACGATCGATAGAATCTCGATCGTTTCATCCCGGCTCCGGGCGAAATTGGGCATTCTGTACTCTATCGCCTAGCGCGAACAGGATTGTTCGAATGAATTTCTCGGCAGGTGGGAATGCAATCGGTGTCCATCATTAGTGGGTATTCCACGCTGCACGGCGCCTTGCGCTCCGCGGAGCGCAACTGGATCGGCCGACTCGAATCGGCGCTGTCGGCTGACAACCTCACAGCCGACCACTGGGCGATTCTGTCGCAGTTGTCCTCGGGCGAGGGGATGACCATGTCGGAACTGGCCGCCCAGGCTCGGCTTGCGCCGTCGTCGGCCACCCGGCACGCGGACAACCTGGCCGAGCGCGGGCTGATCTTCCGGGTCGCCGCCACCGACGATCGCCGTCGCATTCTGATCGGGCTGAGCAGCCTGGGGTCCAAGCTGGCTGCCAGAATCCGCGCGCAGGAAAAGCTCGCCGAGGAAGAACTTCGGTCCCGGCTCGGGATCCGCCGCTACGGCGAATTACTCGCCGCGCTCGCGGTGATCGCCGAACGCGACGACTGATCCACAGCACCGGTATTCCGGGGCGGGGTGCCGGGACTCGGCGCCGTGCCTAGGATCGCAGGATGCCGGTTTCTCTGACAGCGGCCACGGCCAGTGGATTGTGTGCCTTCATCGATGCCTCACCCTCGCCGTTCCATGTGTGCGCGACGGTGGCGGCCGAACTGGACGGCAACGGGTTCACGCCGTTGACCGAGGCGTCGGCGTGGGACGACGCGGGCGGCAAACACTATGTGGTGCGCGGTGGTTCGCTGATCGCGTGGGCCGATTACGACGCGGTGCCCGCTGCGCCGTTCCGGGTGGTCGGCGCGCACACCGACAGCCCCAACCTGCGCGTGAAGCAGCATCCTGATCTGGCGGGGGCCGGGTGGCAGCTGGTGGGCCTCGAGCCGTACGGCGGGGCCTGGCTGAACTCCTGGCTCGACCGCGAGCTCGGCCTGTCAGGGCGGCTCAGCGTGCGCGAAGGCGCGCGGATGCGCGATGTGCTGGTGCGCATCGACGAGCCGATCCTGCGGGTGCCGCAGTTGGCGATCCACCTGTCCGAGGACCGGCGCGGAGTGACGCTCGATCCGCAGCGGCACGTGAACGCGATCTGGGGGATCGGCGACGCGCCTGCCTCGTTCCTGGACTTCGTCGCCGAGCGCGCCGGGGTCGATGGTCGCGATGTGCTCGGCTGGGAACTGATGACCCACGACCTCGCGTCCAGCACCATCGTTGGTCGCGATCTCGATCTGGTGAGCGCGCCGCGTTTGGACAACCAGGGCACCTGCTACGCCGGATTGCAGGCGTTTCTCGCGGCCGCCGACGAACCGGGGGCGGCGACGGCGGTGCTGGTGATGTTCGACCACGAGGAGGTCGGGAGCCAGTCCGATCGTGGGGCCCAATCGGATCTGCTGCCCGCGGTGCTGGAGCGGATCGTGCTGGCTCGCGGCGGCGGTCGCGCGGATTACCTTGCCGCGCTGGCGGGATCGGTGGTGGCCTCCGGTGACATGGCGCACGCGACGCATCCGAACTACCCGGACCGGCACGAGCCCGCGCATCGCATCGAAGTCGGCGGTGGGCCGGTCCTCAAGGTGAATCAGAACCTGCGCTACGCCACCGACGCGGCGGGTGCCGGGGCATTCGCGCTGGCGTGCGCACAGGCTGAGGTGCCGCTGCAACGCTACGTCCACCGTGCCGACCTGCCGTGCGGCTCGACCATCGGCCCGATGACAGCGGCCCGCACCGGGATGTCGACCGTCGACGTCGGCGCTCCGCAGCTGGCCATGCACTCCTGCCGCGAACTCATGGGCGCCGCCGACGTCCCCGCTTACGCTTCGGCGCTGGCAGCCTTTTTGACACCGGAAGTGACGGACTGACCCGAGTCGACCGAGCCGTTGGGCCGTGGGCAGCCCCGCTCAGAAGCGGGTCGCAGATCGCGGCCTCGTACGGAATCGCTCCCGTGCCACGATCGTCGTCGGTGCAGCGGCTCAGGTGGTCGCGAGTTCGGGTGCGGCCGTGTTCTTCGCGGCAGGGCGGTAGCTGATCACCGCGTAGACGATCACGGCGAACGTGGCCCACACGTAGCTGCTGCCGATGATCTGCTGCCACCAAGCCCAGGCGAGTTCCTTGTCGCCCGAATGTGGCAGGACCCACTGCGGACCGACGACGAACATCACCGTGAACACAGCGACGAGGACGGTGAAGACGCGGGAGCGGCGACGGTCGGCCAGGCTGACGGCGACGACCAGTGCGGGAGCCGCCCAGACCCAGTGATGCGACCACGACACCGGCGAGACCAACAACACCGCGGCCGCGTTCACCAGCAGCGCGCCGACGTCGTTGCCCGCGCCGATCAGCCGGTGCATCCACACTGCGGCCAGCGCGATCGTCAGCGCCGACAGCCCGATCCACAGGCCGGTCGCCAGCGATTCGTCCATGCCGAACCGGAACAGGGTGCCCTTGATCGACTGGTTGCCCGCGAAGTAGGGCGTGCCGATTCGGCCGGTGTCGGAAACGGTGTGGAACCAGTATTCGATCGAGTCCTTGGGGAACAGCAGGAACCCGACGCCCACCGCGCCCGCTGCCGCGGCGACCATGGTGGCCGCGGCTTTCCAGTCCCGGCGCACCAGGAAGTACAGCAGGTACCCGGCCGGGATCAGCTTGATCGACACCGCGATGCCGATCAGTATTCCGCGGGGCCAGAACGGCTTGCGCACGAGAATGTCGATGGCGACCGCGGCCATCAGGATCAGGTTGATCTGACCGAAGTTGAAGGTCTGGCGGACCGGTTCGAGAAACTGGGCCAGGCCGAGCCCGGCGATCAGCACGGTGAGCACCGAGATCCGGTCGAGCTCGGGACGCACGCGAATCAGTACCAGCCACAACACGATTCCCAGGCTCGCCAGCGAGGTCAACAGCACCACGACCTCGGCCACCACCAGCGGCATCAAGGCCAGCGGCACGAAGAACATCGCGGCCAGCGGGGGATAGGTGAACGGCAGGCCCAGCCCGTACACCGGCGGCATCGGGCCGTACAGATCGCCGCCGTCGAGCCATACCCGCGCGCCGTTGCGGTAGACCTGCAAGTCGATGAATCCGTGCCACCAGTGCGCGAGGAGCGCGACGGCAGCGGAGACGACGAACAAACCGATGGCGACGGTCAGCCGGCGGCGCTCGTGGCCGGAACCTTGTTCGAAAGAGATGGAGCTCGGTTCCGTGCTCTGCGCGGGAACAGGCGGCTCGACCTGCTCGGTAACCCCCGGACTTTCGTTCACAGCGCCAGAGTAATGGGTACTCCAATGCCCCAGCCGCAAGTGTGACCAGACCGAATCCGGCCACCTCCCCAGCGTGAGGGCAGTACGGGCGGCAGGCGGCTACCTCGCAACCATTAGACTCTGCAGATCAAGTTCCCCCCGGCCGAAAGGACCCTGGTCTCCCGTGACACTGCAGGTCGACACCGTCGCTACCGCCGCAGCCACCCCGGATGCTCCGCAGCCGTACAAGGAACTCGGTCTCAAAGACGACGAGTACGCCCGCATCAAGGAGATTCTGGGCCGTCGGCCCACCGATGCCGAGCTGGCGATGTACTCGGTGATGTGGAGCGAACACTGCTCCTACAAGTCCTCCAAGGTGCACCTTCGCTACTTCGGTGAAACCACCACCGACGAGATGAAGGCCTCCATGCTGGCCGGGATCGGCGAGAACGCCGGCGTGGTCGACATCGGCGACGGCTGGGCCGTCACCTTCAAGGTGGAAAGCCACAATCACCCCTCCTACGTGGAGCCGTACCAGGGCGCGGCCACCGGCGTCGGCGGCATCGTGCGCGACATCATGGCCATGGGCGCACGCCCGATCGCGGTGATGGACCAGCTGCGCTTCGGCGCGGCCGACGCCCCCGACACCCGTCGCGTGGTCGACGGTGTGGTGCGCGGCGTCGGCGGTTACGGCAACTCGCTCGGCCTGCCCAATGTCGGCGGCGAGACCGTCTTCGACGCTTCCTACCAGGGCAACCCCCTCGTGAACGCGCTCTGCGCGGGCGCGATGCGTGTGGAAGACCTGCACCTGGCCTTCGCCTCGGGCAACGGCAACCGCATCATCCTGTTCGGCGCGCGCACCGGCCTCGACGGCATCGGCGGCGTGTCCGTGCTCGCCTCGGACTCCTTCTCCGGCGACGAATCCGGCGCCGGCCGCAAGAAGCTGCCCGCCGTGCAGGTGGGCGACCCGTTCACCGAGAAGGTGCTCATCGAGTGCTGTCTCGACCTGTACGCGGCCGGCTTGGTCGTCGGCATCCAGGACCTCGGCGGCGCCGGTCTGTCCTGCGCCACCTCCGAACTCGCCGCGGCGGGCGACGGCGGCATGCACATCGACCTGACCAAGGTCCCGCTGCGCGCTGCGCACATGACGCCCGCCGAGATCCTGTCGAGCGAATCGCAGGAGCGCATGTGCGCGGTCGTCACGCCGGAGAACGTGGAAGCGTTCATGGCCGTCTGCAAGAAGTGGGACGTGCTGGCCACCGACATCGGTGAGGTCACCGACGGCGACCACCTCGTGATCACCTGGCACGGCGAGACCGTGGTGGACGTGCCGCCGCGCACCGTCGCCCACGAGGGCCCGGTCTACGAGCGTCCCGTGCAGCGTCCCGACACCCAGGACGCGCTGATCGCCGACACCACCGCCACCCTGACCCGGCCCAAGACCGGCGACGAGCTGCGCGAGACCCTGCTCACGATGATCGCCAGCCCGCAGCTGTGCAGCCGCAAGTGGATCACCGAGCAGTACGACCGCTACGTGCGCGGCAACACCGTGCTGGCCGAGCACGCCGACGCGGGCGTCGTCCGCATCGACGAGTCCTCGGGCCGCGGCATCGCGCTGGCCACCGACGCGTCGGGCCGCTACACCATGCTCGACCCGTACACCGGCGCGCAGCTGGCGCTGGCCGAGGCCTTCCGCAACGTCGCCACCACGGGCGCCACCCCCAAGGCCGTCACCAACTGCCTCAACTTCGGTTCGCCCGAGGATCCCGGCGTGATGTGGCAGTTCCAGCAGGCCGTGCGCGGTCTCGCCGACGGGTGTGCGGCCCTCGGCATTCCGGTCACCGGCGGCAATGTGAGCTTCTACAACCAGACCGGCAAGGACGCCATTCTGCCCACCCCGGTGGTCGGCGTGCTCGGCGTGATCGACGATGTGCACCGCCGCATCCCGACCGGTCTCGGCCTCGAGCCGGGCGAGTCGCTGATTCTGCTCGGCGAGACCCACGACGAGCTGGACGGCTCGATCTGGTCGCAGGTCACCCACGACCACCTCGGTGGCGTGCCGCCCAAGGTCGACTTCGCTCGCGAGCAGTTGCTCTCGGAGGTGCTCACCTCGGGTTCGCGCGACGGCATGATCTCGGCCGCGCACGACCTGTCCGAGGGCGGTCTGGCACAGACCGTCATCGAGGCTGCGCTGGCAGGCGAGACCGGTTGCCGCATCGTGCTGCCCGAGGGTTCGGACCCGTTCGTCCAGCTGTTCTCCGAATCGGCCGGACGCGTGCTCGTCGCGGTGCCGCGCTCGGAGGAGACCCGCTTCACCAAGATGTGCGATGCGCGGCAGCTGCCGTGGGTGCGCATCGGCGTGGTCGACCAGGGTTCGGATTCGGTCGAGGTGCAGGGGCAGTTCTCGGTGACACTCGCCGAATTGCGCGAGGCGTTCGAAGCCACGCTGCCTAAGCTGTTCGGAGCGCATACCGCGTGAGCTGATCGGATGAGGAGTCGAGCTTGACCACTGAGGGTACGGGCTCGACTTCTCTGTCCGCGGTGCGCGAGAACCGCGCGCACAACAACCTCTTCGTCCGGGGAATTCACCTGGTGGAGAGGTTTTTTCATCCCAATTACGTCGGCTTGATCGTGGCCACTATGTTCTTCGGGCTGTCGCTGACCCCCTCGCTGCTGCCACGCGACTGGTTCTTCCAGGGGCTGATCAGCGGGATCAACGCGACGATCGGGTACGGGCTCGGCTGTGCGCTGGCCTGGGCCTGGCGCAAGTGGATCGCGCCGCGCATCACCTGGCCCGACCAGGTGGCGTCGGCCTGGATTCGGCGGCCCGGCTGGGTGCTGGTGGCGGGTCGGGGCGCGATCGTGCTGGCGTGCCTGGTGTTCGCCGTGGGAATGAGCATCAAGTCCTCGACGTGGCAGCGCCAGATCACCGATCTCATGGGCATGGCGCCGGTGTCCGACGCGGGGTATCCGCGCACCGTGCTGATCGGCGCGGTGGTCGTGGGTCTGCTGATCTGGATCTCGCGTCTGGTGGTTCGGCTGGTGCGCGCTGTCGCCAGGGCGCTGAATCAATGGGTGCGGATTCCGGCCGCGTTCGCTCGGCCGCTCGGGGTGATCGTGGTCGTGGTGGCGGCGGCGATGCTGTTCAACGGTGTGCTGGCCAAAAGCTTCTTCGCCGTGGCCAATTCGGCGTTCAGCGCGCGCAACAGTCACACCTCGGCGAACGCGGTCCAGCCGACCTTGCCCGAACGATCCGGTAGCCCTGGCTCTTTGGCCGAGTGGGACACGCTCGGATCGGAAGGCCGGTGGTTCGTGGCGAACGCGCCGACCGCGCTCGCTATCGGTCAGGTCACCGGAAAACCCGCGCGCGAACCGATTCGGGTCTACGCGGGTTTGGAATCGGCCGACGGCGTCGAAGCGCAGACCGACGTGGCCATCGCCGAACTCGAACGCACCAAGGCCTTCGAACGCAAGGTGCTCGTGGTGATCAGCACCACCGGCACCGGGTGGGTCGATACGATCAGCGCGCAGACGATCGAGTTGATGTTCGGCGGCGACACCGCGCTGGTGGCGACGCAGTACTCGTATCTGCCCAGTGCGCTGTCGTTCCTGTCCGACCGGGACAAGTCGATGACCATGGGACGCACGCTGTTCGACAAGGTCTACGACCGCTGGTCGACGCTGCCGGAAAACGCACGGCCGAAACTGCTGGTGTACGGCGAGAGCCTCGGATCGCAAGGGTCGGAGGGGGCGTTCTCCGGGCTGGCCGATATCCGTAACCGCGCCGACGGCGTGCTCTGGGTCGGCCCGCCCAACTCCAACCGGCTGTGGTCGGAATTCGTGGCCAGACGCGATCCCGGTACCGACGAGATCACCCCGATCTACGCCGACGGAATGTCGGTGCGGTTCGCCGCCAACCCTGATCAGCTGGCTGTGCCGTCGCCGATCTGGAACAACCCTCGCATCGTCTACTTGCAGCACGCCTCCGACCCGGTGGTGTGGTGGTCGCCGGATCTGCTGTTCGCGCGCCCGGATTGGTTGCGCGACAAGCGTGGACCCGACGTTTCTCCGGAGATGTCGTGGTTTCCCATCGTCACGTTCTGGCAGGTCGCCGCGGATCTGCCTCGGGCACAGACGGTGTCGGACGGGCATGGGCACAACTACGGCAACCTGGTTCCCGACGCGTGGGCGGCCGTGGCTCAACCACCGGACTACACACCGGAACTCGCTGCCCGCATCGCGGTGTTCGTCGAAGAATCCATGGCGACCGAGCGTCAGCTGAAGTGACGGACCGCGCGGCGCAGAACCCCTCGATCGGCGCCGCGCGGTCCGGTCTCACGACACCGATTTGAACGGATTGTGTTCGGCGATCAGCTGTTCGAGCCGCGCCTCGTCGATCCGTCCGATCAGCGACTGAGTCTCCTGCTGGTCGCGCACGACCTTGGCGAGGGTGAAGCAGCTGGTCACCAGGAACAGCCCCGACATGGCCAGGAACGCGCGCTGCCAACCGTCGAGCGGCAGATAGGCGATTCCGGCGCCGGTCCCGAACAGGCTGACAGCGAACGCGATCGCGGCCTGGGCCATGTAGGCCGAGGTGTTCTTCGGCTTGGTGTTTGTGCTCATGGTCCTCAGTGTGCGGATCCGCGTCGCCACGATCGCGCGTACAACTACTCGAGTGGGGTACGTAGTTTGTGAGCAGTTCGGCAGTCGCAAATCCGGTGATTGTCGGTGTCGGCCGCCATACTGGGGCGGTGACCGAGCGCGCTTCGACTTCTGCGATGCTGCGTGCGCGCGGCGGCGTAGTCGTGCGGCGCGTGGAGAAGATCGTCGATCTGAATTATGTCGGATTGGTGCTGGCGACGCTGTTTTTCGGCCTTTCGGTGACGCCGTCGCTGGTGCCACGTGACTGGTTGTTCCAGGGGCTGATCAGCGGGATCAACGCGGCGATCGGGTACGGCCTCGGATGTGTGCTCGAGTGGGTGTTCCACCGGTGGGTGCGCCCTCATCTGCCGATCAGCGGACCTTCGGACCGGGTCCGATACGCGATCAAGGCGACGGTGCTCGCCGGGTGTGGGCTGGTCGCCGCGGTGATGTTGGTGCAGTCGGCGCGGTGGCAACGTGAGATCACCTCGCTGATGGGAATGGCGGGCACCACCACGCCCGCCTATCTGCGCACGGGGCTGCTCAGTCTGGCTGTCGGGGTGGCGGTGGTGGCGGCCTACCGGACGGTGCGGGTCATGGTGCTGGGGCTGGCTCGTCAGCTCAACCGGTGGGTGCGCGTGCCGCGTGAGGTGGCGCCTGCCGCCGGTCTGCTGGTGCTGGTCGTTCTCGCGGTGACGATTTTCAACGGTGTCGCGACGCGGGCGTTCTTCGCGGTGGCCAACTCGGCGTTCAGCGTGCGCAACGATCGGACCACTCCGTACGCGGTGCAGCCGATCGCGCCGGAGCGTTCGGGCAGTCCCGGATCCCTCGCGCCGTGGGAGACGCTGGGGTTCGAGGGCCGGTGGTTCGTGTCCAACGGCCCCAGTGCCGCGGCGATCACCGAGGTGACGGGAAAGACCGCGCGCGAACCTGTTCGGGCGTATGTGGGGTTGGAGTCGGTCACGCGCGACCAGACCGCGGCGCAGCTGGCTGTCGCCGAACTCGAGCGCACCAAGGCGTTCGAGCGCGAGGCGATGGTGGTGGTGACGACGACCGGGACCGGGTGGGTCAACGGGATGGCGGCCGGGGCCGTGGAGTACCTCTACGGCGGGGATACGGCGATCGTGGCGACCCAGTTCTCGTATCTGCCCAGCGTGCTCTCGTTTCTGTCGGACCGGGAGAAGGCGGCCGCGGCCAGCCGGGAGTTGTTCGACGCGGTGTACGAGCGGTGGTCGGCTCAGCCGGCAGGCGAGCGGCCGAAGCTGTTCGTCTACGGGGAGAGTCTCGGTTCGCAGGGGTCGGAGGAGGCGTTCGACGGGCTGGGTGATCTTCGCGAGGAGGTCGACGGCGCGCTGTGGGTGGGGCCGCCGAATTCGAATCGGTTGTGGCGGCAGTTCGTCGAACGCCGCGATCCAGGGACGCCCGCGGTGGCGCCGATATACGCGGACGGGCTCGTCGTGCGATTCGCCGACGACGCAACAGATCTCGAGCGTCCCGAGCCTTGGCGCGCGCCTCGCATCGCCTACCTGCAACACCCGTCCGACCCGATTGTGTGGTGGTCGGCCGATCTCATCCTCACGCGCCCGGATTGGTTGCGCGAGCCGCGTGGCGCCGATGTGTCGACGCAGATGCGCTGGGCGCCGTTCGTGACGTTCTGGCAGGTCACGGCCGATCTCACCAATGCGCAGGGCGTGTCCGACGGCCACGGGCATCGGTACGGGAGCCTGGTGCTGGACGGGTGGTTGGCCGTCGCGGCGCCACCCGGTGTGAGCGAGGACGTCGTCGAAAGTATCCGTGCCGCAGTGGAATCAGCGGAAGACTATGAGCGGGAGGTGAAGTGAGCCGACTCGAAACAGTTGCGGCGCTGGTCCTTCCGGTCCTCTGGAACAACCGGGTCCTACCTTCCCTCGGCCTCCCGCTGCGCGGCCGTACCGCAGCGAACATCGGTTTCGCCGCGGGGTACACGAAGGTGTTTCGCGGCAGTCCGAACTGGTTGGCGCCCAGTGGATTTCGGTGGGGGCTCGCCAGCACGGCGGTCGTGCTCGCCGGTTACGCCGTCGTGCTCGCGGTTCCGTCTCTTCGGCGCCTGCCGCTCGAAATCGCCGTTCGCGCACCGGAAACCTCGACGCTCGAATGGATCGCGCTACATATCCCAGTCGGTACGGTCCTGGCCGAAGAAGCGATCTTCCGGGGCACCCTCGACCCATTGCTGGCCGAGAGTATCGGCGCCCCGGCCCTGGCGCTCAGCGCTACCGACTTCGGCCTCTGGCACATCCAACCGGCAACAGCCGTCGGCGATCCGGTACTCCCGACGGTCCTTGCCACCACCGTCGCCGGCCTCGTTTTCGGTGAGCTCCGCCGTCGATCCGGCAGCGCGACCGCACCGGCGCTGCTGCACTTGGCGCTCAATGCCGGGGGAGCGCTCGCGCCCGCCGCTGCCCGATGGGTCGACGCGCGTGAGCGCTAGCGGTGGCTTTCGGGCGCGGCCGCAGGTTCCGGGCAACAGCCATCCGTTGCGCACGGACGACCAGGCTCAGGCTGTGGCGACGAAACCGGCCACGGCCTCGGTGAAGGCGTCGTTGTCGTCGCCCGCCGCGGTGTGGGCCGCCGCGCCGATCTCGGCCAGGCGGGCGTGCGGCGCCAGCGCGAGGAATGCCGCGGCGCCCTCATCGCTGACCACATCGGACTTGCCGCCGCGGATCAGCAGGACCGGGATGGTCAAGGCCTCGGCGGCAGCTTCCATCTCGACGATGCGGGCTTCCGGGTCGTCGTTGACGTCGCTGATCAGGTCGGGGTCCCAGTGCCAGTACCAGCGCCCGTCCCGCTGACGCAGGTTGCGCAGCAGGCCGTCGGCGTTGTCGGGGCGCGGCCGGTGCGGCATGTACGCGGCGACCGCGTCGGCCACCTGATCGAGGGTGTCGAAGCCGTCGCGATGCCTGCCGAGGAAATCCATCACGCGCGCCACGCCCGCCGATTCCGAGCGGGGCACGATGTCGACCAGCACGAGCGCACGGATGGCGCTGCCATCCGGCGTCGCGGTAGCGAGCAGCCCGGTGATCCCGCCCATGCTCGCCCCGACCACCACCGCGCCGGCCGCCGGCGTCGCACCGAGCTGGGCGAGCACGGCGTGCAGGTCGCCGATCATCGCGGTCCTCGAGTAATCCGCCGTCGGCGACCACTCACTGTCGCCGTGCCCGCGCGCGTCAACGGTGACAACCCGCATCCCCGCCGCCGCCAGCGCGCGCCCCGTCCGCTTCCACGAATGCCGGGTCTGTCCACCACCGTGCAGCATCACCACCAGCGGCCCACCGTCCGCCCCGAAACTGTCGGCAACCAGCGTGAGCCCATCGGCACCGCGCAATCGCAGCGTGGTCGGCTCCAGTGGATCGATGAAACTCATAGGACGAATGTACGACGCGCAGCATCCGCCCGGGCCGCTGGGCTTTCGATCGGTGGCCGGAAGTCCTTGCCATGAGCGCAAGGTTCAGCTGCGGCGAACATCAGCTTGACGGTGGGGCTCGGTAGCGTCTGGGGAATGGCGCGACAGAAGGTTGATGCTGCCCAGGTGCGGGCGGCTGTGTTGGGGGTGGGGGAGTGGTTGCGGGATCCGGGGTTGCCGGTGCCGGGGCGGGGGGAGCTGGGGGCCGCGGTGAAGGGGACCGCGCGGGCGTTGGCGGGGAGTGCGCCGGGGCATTCGGTGGAGGTTCGGGTGCCGCCGTTCGTGGCGGTGCAATGTATCGAGGGGCCTCGGCATACTCGGGGGAATCCGCCGAATGTTGTCGAGACGGATGCTCGGACCTGGCTGTTGCTGGCTACCGGGCTGCTCGGGTTCGAGGAGGCGGTGCGGGCGGGTGTGGTGAGTGCGTCGGGGACCAGGGCTGGGGAGATCGCGGGATGGCTGCCGATCGTGCCGCTGACCGGCGCGGGGTCGAGCGGCTAGGCGGCGGCGCAGCGGGAAGGCCGCGCCGGTCAGCTGGTACGAGTGGTTTCGGGTGCGTCGCGCAAGAACAGATTCTCGCGGTGCAGGCCCTTGCTGTCGTAGAACTTGGTGACGGCGACGCCGAGGACCACGGCGATCGCGATGCCGAGCAAGGCCATGAAGGTGCCGCGGCCCAGGCCTGCGTCGTAGTTGGAGTCGAAGTAGAGGATCGAGCGAACACCCAGGTAGACCTGGTGCATCGGCTCGAATTCGGCGAGCCAGGTGAGGTACTTGGGCGTGGCCTCGATGGGGACGGTGCCGCCAGAGGAAGGCAGCCCGAGGATGACGAACAGGACCATGTTGATCAGCAGACCCGGCGTGCCGAAGACGGCGAGCATGGTCAGTCCGGTCCAACCGCAGGCGATCAGGCACAGCACCGAGAACAGGTAGAGGCCGAAGGCGTTGCCGACGGGCATGTCCAACACTGCGGCGACGAGTAGATAGACCAGCGCGACAACCAGCGACACCACCACCATCACGCCCCACTTGACCAACAGGGTTCCCAGGCGGGAGATCTTCACCGGCTCGTGGTGCAGATAGAACGGCCCGTATTCGTTGGGCACGAAACCCAGGTGGGCATCGGTCATCGTGTGCACGACCATCGCGCCGATCATGCCCGCGAGCAGCAGCAGCAATGCGTAGAAGAAGGCGGTGAGTCCTTCGCCGGTGCCGCCGGGCAATGGGCGGAACTCGGACTCGACGATGTCGACCGGGTGTTGCAGGGTCAGCATCGCCGCGCCGGAGACCTGGGTCGGCGGGGCGCCCTCTGGCTGATCCGCCAACGCCGCGCGCACCTGGTCGGTGAGCTGGATGCCGACCTGCTTGTCGACCTCGGTGAGTGCCTGGTCACCGATTCGTCTGGTGATCTGGGTGCCGTACGCGCCCAGGCGCGGGTTGGTCTGCAAGGTGATCACCGGGCGTTCCATCTCGCCCGCGACGACCGAACCGGCGCCGAGGATGCCGAGCCGTTTGCTGAAGTCACCGGGAATGACGATCGCGCCGTAGATCTCGCCGTTGCGCAGTTGCCGCTCGGATTCGGTGACGCCCATCACGCGCAGGTCGACCTTGTCCTTCGGGATGCCCTCGACCAGCGCGTCGGTGACCTGCGCGCCGAAGTCGACCCGCGCGCCCGCGGCGGTGACATCGCCGACATCGAGGTTGACCACCGCCATCGGGAAGTCGTGCAGATTGCCTTCGGGATCGGCCACGTAGTCGAGGTACATGACGCCGAGCAGGGCGGTGAGGATCGCGAGCACGACCGTCGGACGCGCGATCATGCGCACGAACTCGGCGCGCCGGAGCTCACGTGTGGCAGATCTCGCTGTGCTGCCCCTCGCCCGACCGGAATTCGCGGGCTCGGTTTCGGCGTTGGAACTGTCCGAACCGGTCCGACCGGCCTGTTCGTTCGCACCCTCGTCCCTGGTCACAATCGGCACGGTAACAGCGATCAGCAATGAATCAGCGACAAATTGCAGGTGATTGCCCTCCGGATGCGAGCGGGCGTATTACCTGTCCGAGATGACCCGTAGACTGATGAGTGCCCCCAGCCCGCCCGAACAGGGAGCAAACGGTGACCGACGCCGAACCCACGATCGTCCCCACGCCAACGACCCCCGACGAGATCGAACACGACCCTCGCGAGGAGTGTGGCGTCTTCGGCGTCTGGGCTCCTGACGAAGACGTGGCCAAGCTCACCTACTACGGTCTGTACGCCCTGCAGCATCACGGGCAGGAAGCGGCCGGAATCGCCGTTTCCAACGGGTCACAGATCCTGGTCTTCAAAGATCTCGGCCTGGTCTCCCAGGTCTTCGACGAGCAGACCCTCGCGGCCATGCCGGGGCATATCGCCGTCGGACACTGCCGCTACTCCACCACCGGTGGGGTCACCTGGGAGAACGCGCAGCCGATATTCCGCACCACCTCCGTCGGCTCCGGCTTGGCGCTCGGCCACAACGGCAATTTGGTGAACACCGCCGAATTGGCCGGGCGCGCACGCGAACTCGGCCTGATCGGCGAGTCCGTGATCAACGGCCGCCCGCAGATGACCGGCGCCACCTCCGACTCCGACATCGTCACCGCGCTGCTGGCGCACGCCTCGGCCGACTCCAGCATCGAGGCCGCCGCGATGGAACTGCTGCCGCAGTTGCGTGGCGCGTTCTGCCTCACGTTCATGGACGAGCACACCCTCTACGCCGCGCGCGACCCGCACGGCGTGCGCCCACTGGTGCTCGGCAGGCTCGACCGTGGCTGGGTCGTCGCGTCGGAAACCGCCGCACTCGACATCGTGGGCGCCGCGTTCGTTCGCGAGATCGAGCCGGGCGAGCTGCTGGCCATCGACTCCGAAGGCGTGCGCTCCATGCGTTTCGCCAATCCCGAACCCAAGGGCTGCGTCTTCGAGTACGTGTACCTGGCGCGCCCCGACACCACGATCGCGGGACGTTCGGTGCACTCCACTCGCGTGGAGATCGGCCGCAAGCTGGCCAAGGAGCATCCGGTCGATGCCGATCTGGTGATCCCGGTGCCCGAGTCGGGCACGCCCGCCGCGGTCGGTTACGCCCAGGGCTCCGGCATTCCATACGGCCAGGGCCTGATGAAGAACGCCTATGTGGGCCGTACCTTCATCCAGCCCAGCCAGACGATCCGTCAGCTCGGCATCCGGCTCAAGCTCAACCCGTTGCGTGAAGTGATCCGTGGCAAACGACTCATCGTCGTCGACGACTCGATCGTGCGCGGCAACACCCAACGTGCGCTGATCCGCATGCTGCGCGAGTCGGGTGCGCTCGAGATCCACGTGCGCATCGCGTCGCCGCCGGTGAAGTGGCCGTGCTTCTACGGCATCGACTTCGCCTCGCGCGCGGAGCTGATCGCCAACGGCACCGGCGCCGACGACAGCTACGCCGACATGATCGAGAACGTGCGCCGCTCGATCGGCGCCGACACTCTCGGCTACGTCTCCACCGAGGGCATGATCGCCGCCACCGAACAGCCGCGCTCGCGACTGTGCACCGCCTGCTTCACCGGCGACTACCCGATCGAGCTGCCGCCGGAGGCCGCCATCGGCAAGAACGTGCTCGAGGGGATGCTCTCGGGCAAGGCCGAGTCGAAGCTGCTCGGCGAGAACGCCAACGTGGACGCGCTCAGCCGTCCATAGCTCGGGTGCCGTGCACTCGGCAAGCGCACGCCTCGCAAGGGGGTCGGACAGGATAAACCTGGTCGGCCCCTTTTGTGTTGTGTACGAGAGTAATTCCGGCACCTGCTGATTTCGTAAGATTAGTTCATAACATGGCGGCAATATTTCCGACCATTTGAAACTGGCCGGTAATGGTTCACCTGTACGGTCCCTCGATATATCGCTAGCTCACCATGTAGTCGTCGCCTCTGTGATCCGGGTGCGACGGCTGCGCGGCGTTCGAGAATGGGACCTGATGTTGAACAAGGCACGAAGTATGCGCGCGAAACGAATTGCCGCAGTGGGTATTGCCGCCGCCGTTGCCGCCGCGCTGGCCGGTTGTGGCTCCGGCCGCACCGATGAGGCGGGCTCCGGTGCGGGCCTGGTCGTCGGCACCACCGACAAGATCTTCTCGCTCGACCCGGCCGCGGCCTATGACAACGGCTCGCTGCTGGTGGAGAACCAGATCTATTCGTATCTGCTGAACTTCGCTCCGGGCGATACCACGCCCAAGCCCGATGCGGCAGAAAAGTGCGAATTCACCACTCCCACTGTCTATACCTGCAAGATCAAGTCCGGGCTGAAGTTCGCCAATGGCAACCCGCTGACCGCCAAGAGCGTGAAGTTCTCCTTCGACCGGATGGTGAAGATCAACGATCCGCACGGTCCTGCCTCGCTGCTCGGCAACCTCGAAAAGACCGACCTGATCGACGATCTCACCGTCGCGTTCACACTCAAGGTCGCCAATGATCAGACCTTCCCGACGATCCTGCCGACCCAGGCCGGTCCGATCGTCGACGAGTTGTCGCTGCCCGCCGACAAGGTGGCCACCGACGACGAGGTCGTCAAGGCCAAGGGCTATTCCGGCCCGTACACGATCTCGAGCTATGACAAGAACAAACTCGTCGAGTACCAGGCCAACCCCGACTATCAGGGCATCCTCGGCACGCCGAAGAACACCACGGTCTCGACCAAGTACTACGCGACCTCCGACAACCTGAAGCTGGACCTGCAGAACGGCGCCATCGACGTCGGCTACCGCTCGTTCACCCCCACCGACATCGACTCCCTGCGAGCCGATTCCAAGGTGAAGGTCACCGACGGCCCCGGCGGCGAGCTGCGCTACGTGGTGTTCAACATGAACACCATGCCGGGCGACACCCCGGAGCAGAAGCTGGCCGTGCGCAAGGCATTCGCGTCCTCGATCGACCGTGAGGCGCTGGCCGCCGGCGTCTACAAGGGGACCTACCAGCCCGCCTTCGGCTACGTGCCGCAGGGCATGGCCGGTTCGGCCGAGCCGCTCAAGGAGCTCTACGGCGCCAAGCCCGACAAGGCCGCGGCCGCGAAATTCCTCGCCGACGCCGGCGTCACCGCCCCGGTGACGCTGAACCTGCAGTACAACCCCGACCACTACGGCTCCAGTTCCTCGGAGGAGTACGCGGCGGTCAAGTCACAGCTCGAGGCCTCGGGTCTGTTCAAGGTGAACCTGCAGTCCACCGAGTGGGTGACCTATCAGCGGGAGCGCGCTTCCGACGGCTACCCGATGTACCAGTTCGGCTGGTTCCCGGACTTCCCGGACGCCGACAACTACCTGACGCCGTTCTTCGGCCCGAACAACTTCCTGCAGTCGCACTTCGAGAACCCCGGCATCAACGCACAGCTGACCGCCGAGGCCACCGAGTCCGACCCGGTGAAGCGCACCGAGATGCTGAAGAAGGTCCAGACCGATCTGGCGCAGAACTTCCTGCCGACTCTGCCGCTGCTCTCGGGTAAGCAGGTTGCGGTATCGAAGCCGGGCGTCAACGGTGTCGATCAAACCCTCGACGGCTCCTTCAAGTTCCGGTTCACGGTTCTGAGCAAGTGAGTGACGTTGCCGCCGCGCCCGGATCACCGGTCCGGGCGCGGCGTTTCGGGTGGATGCGCGGCGGGGGTTCCCGCCAGGTGGCTTTGCTGCGGTACCTGCTGATTCGGCTGTTGCTGATTCTGCCGACCGCATGGTTGCTGGTGACAGTGGTGTTCTTCCTGATGCGGGTGATCGGCGACCCGATCAGCGCGGCGATGGGCGGTCGGCTGACCCAGGACCAGATCGAGGAGCGCAAGGAAGCCGCGGGGCTCAATCGCCCTGTCCTGACGCAATATTGGGAGTACATCAGCGGCTTCCTGCACGGCGACTTCGGGCGGACCCAGGACAACCAGGCGATCAGCGAGGTGGTGATCACCTACGGTGCCGCCACCTTCGAACTCGTCTTCTGGGGTCTGCTCGTCGCGTTCGCCGTCGGTGTCCCGCTGGGTAGATACGCCGCGACACACCGGGATACGGCCGCGGACGCGTTCCTGCGGTTCTCCGCGGTGCTGGCCTACGCCGCGCCCGTGTTCTTCGTGGGCATGCTGTTCAAACTGATCTTCTCGGTGTGGCTGGGCTGGTTCCCGGTCGGCGGGCGAGCAAGCACCGACGTTGAGCTTGCGCTGCAACATGTCTCGCCCAAGACCAACATCCTGATCGTCGACTCGATCCTCTACGGCGAGCCGTCCTACGTGCTCGACGTACTCGAACACGCGGTGCTGCCCGCGCTGGCCCTCGGACTGCTCACCGGCGGCATCTTCCTGCGGCTGGTGCGGGTGAATCTGATCCAGACCTTGCGCAGCGATTTCGTCGAGGCGGCGCGGGCGCGCGGGTTGTCGGCGCGGGTGGTCACCGGCAGGCACGCGGTGCGCAACGCGATGATCCCGATCATCACGGTGATGGGTATGTGCATCGCGATGATGCTCGGCGGTGCGGTGCTCACCGAGACCACGTTCGAATGGAAAGGCCTGGGCTATCAGCTCACCGAGTATCTGCGGGCGCGCGATTTCATCGCGGTGCAGGGCATCGTGGCGTTCATCGCGCTGGTCGTCGCGGTGATGAGTTTCATCGTCGACGCCATCGTCGCGCTGATCGACCCGAGGGTGAGGTTCTAGATGACTACCGCTGTGAAACGGCGGCGTCTGCCCGGCGCCGATTTGTTGTCGAAAGCCGTGGGATTGCAACGGGTCACGTTGATCACCGGACTGGTATTGGTCGCGGGGTTCGTGCTGGTGGCGGTGTTCGCGCCGCTGCTCGCACCCTACGGATTAGCCCAGAACACCGCTGACGGTGTGGCTTTCGTGCCGCAGCAGGGGCCATCGGCCGAGCACTGGTTCGGAACCTCGGTGCGTAGCGAGGACGTGCTCTCGCGAGTGCTGTTCGGTGCGCGCACCGCGCTGCTGGTGATCGCGATCTCGGTGACGCTGTCGCTGCTGGTCGGGGTGCCGTTGGGACTGCTGTCGGGATATGTCGGGCGCTGGGTCGACAAGATTCTCGTGCTGGTCATGGACGCCATCTATGCGTTCCCGTCGCTGCTGCTGGCCATCGTGGTGTCGATCGTCGTGGCGGGCGGGACGTCGAGCAGTCTCGGCGGCATGCTGTCGGCCGCTATCGCGATCACGGTTGTCTATGTGCCGCAGTACTTCCGGGTGGTGCGCAACGCGACGGTCGCGGTGAAGACCGAGCCGTATGTAGACGCCGCCCGGGTGACCGGCGCGTCGACGGCGCGAATCATGTTCCGCCACATCCTGTCCAACGTCACCGGTTCGCTGCCGGTGATCGTCACGATCAACGCCGCCGACGCCATCCTCACCCTCGCTGCGCTCGGCTTCCTCGGGTTCGGCATCGAGCCGACCCAGGCCGCCGAGTGGGGCTACGACCTGAACAAGGCGCTCAACGATGTCTCCAACGGCATCTGGTGGACCTCGATCTTCCCCGGTACCGCGATCGTGCTGGTGGTGCTCGGGATGACGCTGGTCGGTGAGAGCCTCGACGAAACACTGAACCCGCTGCTGCGCACCAGGCGTGCGGTCACTTCGGCAGACAAGGAAACAGTCGATGAGTGAGAAGACTGCCGCACTGGCTGTTTCGGGCCTGTCGGTCACCTTTTCGACCGACGCCGGAGCCGTGAACGCGGTGCGCGATGTGTCCTACGAAGTGTTCCCCGGTGAGGTGCTGGCCATCGTCGGTGAGTCCGGGTCGGGCAAATCGGTGAGTTCACGCACCGCGATCGGGCTGCTGCCGCATTCGGCTTCGGTGCGCGGACTGGTCACCATCGGCGATCGGCCGGTCACCTCGATGACCGAACGTCAGCTCACCGCGCTGCGCGGCGGCGATGTGTCGATGGTGTTCCAAGAACCCGCGCGTGCGCTCGACCCGCTGTTCACCGTGGGCTTCCAGATCTGTGAAGCGCTGCGCGCGCACAGCGGCATGCGCCGAAAAGCGGCCAAGGCCAAGGCGATCGAATTGCTGCGCACGGTCGGGCTGCCCGACCCCGAACATCGCGTCGACTACTACCCGCACCAGCTCTCCGGCGGGCAGAAGCAGCGCGTGATGATCGCGATCGCCATCTCGTGTGAGCCGAAGGTGATCATCGCCGACGAGCCGACCACCGCGCTCGACGTCACCGTGCAGGCCGAGATCCTGGAACTGCTGCGCGATCTGCGCGATCGGCTCGGCAGTGCGATCGTGCTGATCACCCACAACATGGGTGTGGTGGCCGACCTGGCCGATCGGGTGGTGGTGATGCGCGCGGGCGAGGTGGTCGAACAGGCGCCCGTGCACGAGCTGTTCGCCAGCCCGAAGGCCGACTACACCAGGGCCCTGCTGGCTGCGGTTCCGCATCTCGGTGCGGCGACCGCGCAGCGGCCCGCGATCGATCGGACCGTCGAGCCCGTGCTCGATGTCAAAGATCTGGTCGTCACCTTCCCCGGGCCGTTCGGTCGGCCTGCTTTCCGCGCGGTCGACGGCGTCAGCTTGCAGATCAGGCCGGGGGAGACCCTGGGCCTGGTCGGCGAGTCGGGGTCGGGCAAGTCGACCATCGGGCGCTGTGTGGCCGCGCTGCAACGGCCCTCCGAGGGGCACGTGCTGATTCGCGGGCAGGACATCGCGGAGCTGTCCCAGCGCAAGCTGCGGCCGATCCGGCGGCGGTTCGGGTTCGTGTTCCAGGACCCGGCGGGGTCGCTCAATCCACGCCTGACCGTCGGTGAGTGCGTGGCCGAACCGCTCGTGGTGCACGGCATCGGCGACAAGGCGAGCATTCGCGAGCGGGTCAGGCACATGCTCGACGATGTGCAGCTGGCCGCGGGCAGCGAGAACCGCTACCCACACGAGCTGTCCGGCGGTCAGCGCCAGCGCGCCAGTCTGGCGCGAGCCCTCGTGCTCGACCCGGATCTGCTCGTGGCCGACGAGCCGACCAGCGCCCTCGACGTCTCGGTGCAGGCGGCGGTGCTCGAGCTGTTCGCCGAACTGCAGCGCGGGTGCGGCTGGGCGTGTCTGTTCATCAGCCACGACCTCGCCGTCGTCGACCAGCTCGCCGACCGGATCATGGTTCTGCGCGAGGGTTCCTGCGTCGAGGAAGGCGACAACGAGCAGATCCTGCGTAACCCCCAGCACGAGTACACCCGTCGCCTCGTCGCCGCGGTTCCGGTCCCCGATCCGGTCGAACAGCGGCGGCGCCGCGCCGAGATCGCCGGAACAATGACCGAGGAGCCGCACGACAGCTGACCCGGCGGATCGCATAGAGTTACCAGGCATCTATCCGCCGATTCGGTTTGGAGCTTTCCCCCACAATGACTGAACAGACTCCCAGCGGTGCAGGCGCTTCCTACGCTGCGGCGGGCGTGAGCATCGAAGCCGGTGACCGCGCCGTCGAATTGTTCGGACCATTGGCCAGGAAGGCCAGCCGACCCGAGGTGCAGGGCGGCATCGGCGGTTTCGCCGGGCTGTTCGCGCTCAAGGGCGGATACCGGGAACCGCTGCTCGCCGCCTCCACCGACGGCGTCGGCACCAAGATCGCCATCGCCCAGGCCCTCGACAAGCACGACACCGTCGGGCTCGACCTGGTCGCCATGGTCGTCGACGATCTGGTGGTGTGTGGCGCGGAGCCGCTGTTCCTGCAGGACTACATCGCCATCGGCAAGGTCATCCCGGAGAAGGTCGCCGAGCTCGTCTCCGGCATCGCCGAGGGTTGCATCAAGGCCGGTTGCGCGCTGCTCGGTGGCGAGACCGCCGAGCACCCGGGCCTGATGGACCCTGACGACTACGACCTGTCGGCCACCGGCGTCGGCGTTGTCGAGGCCGATTCGGTCCTGGGCCCCGACCGGGTGCGTCCCGGCGATGTCGTCATCGCGATGGGCTCGTCGGGCCTGCACTCCAACGGCTACAGCCTGGCGCGCAAGGTCCTGCTCGACATCGACCGGATGTCGCTCACCGGTTACGTCGAGGAGTTCGGCCGCACCCTCGGTGAGGAACTGCTCGAGCCGACCCGGATCTACGCCAAGGACTGCCTCGCGCTGATCGCCGAAACCGATGTGCGCACGTTCTCGCACGTCACCGGTGGCGGCCTGGCCGCCAACCTGGCGCGCGTGCTGCCCGCAGGCCTGGTGGCCGAGCTGGATCGCGGCACCTGGAACCCGGCGCCGGTGTTCAAGATGATCGCCCAGCGTGGACGCGTCGAGCGCATCGAGATGGAGAAGACGTTCAACATGGGCGTCGGCATGGTCGCGATCGTGGCGCCCGAGGATGCCGATCGTGCGCTGGCGGTGCTCACCGCCCGCCACATCGACTGCTGGACGCTGGGTCAGGTCAAGAAGGCTGCCGACGTCGAAGCGCCGCGCGCGGTGCTGCTGGGTGACCACCCCAGGTTCTAGTTCTCCCTACAGCCACTGAGCCGGGTCGCGAGCGTTCGCGACCCGGCTCGTGTGCGTTCGGGGTTTGTTCCCGCCGGTACCTGGCTACCCGATAGCTGGAGGGTTCATACCGTCGGCTCGGGGAGGTCGGGGCCTCGAGACGGCGAACACGACGAGCGTCCTGTGCAGGCACAGGACGCTCGTCGTGTATTCAGGTATTCGCCGTAACTGCTACTACTGCGAGCCTGTCGTCACTCACCCGAGAACTGCTACAAGGGGGAGGTCTACCAGACCTCCCCCTTGTCGCTGCTCAGGTCAGCGGCGCCAGCTGTCGTAGCCGTCGTCCTCGTCGTTCCAACGGGACGGCGACTCGTCCGCATCGTGCTCATCGGACAGCACTGCACTACTCCTTGGTTGGGAGTAGGGCGGAGCATCGCTATCCGACAGCTCGCGCTGAAGGCTCGCGAAGTCGGTCGGCGCGGAGCTGTACTTGAGCTCACGTGCGACTTTGGTCTGCTTTGCCTTAGCCCGGCCACGGCCCATGGCTGACCCCCTCGCGTCACTGCGGGGCGGCCTGGGGTTTGTTGGCGGCCCCGTTCGAATTAATACTCTTCCTGACAGACACTTTAGCGTGTGTCAGAGCGTCGCGCTCCCAGGAGTGGGTGAAGACCTGTCGAAGCGCCCCGGTTTGCCCCTTCTTCGCCCAGTCCGGCCGGTCTCAGATCACTCCCGGAATCGCGCGGATCACACCGACTCTGGCGTCGCCGCCGAGCACCGCGGTGGCCGCGAGCTGGGTGTGCTGATCGGTCCACTCGACGCCGAGTTCGCGCAGAATCGCCAGCGTCAGCGGCATCCGGGCCCGATCGTGACCGTCGTCGATCTTGTACGCGAAGGCCGTTCCGTCGGGTAGCGCACCCGCGTGGACGCCGTCCGCGCCGATCTTGCAGAACAGTCCCGGCGTCGCCGACATGGCCAGTAGATCCGGCCCGCTCGTGCCGGAAATCACTCGTGGATTCGCCCGAACGGCGTCGGCGATCCGGCGCGGCGCGGTGCCGGGCTCGGCCGTGGTGAAGCCGGCGAAGGCGCGCGCGAGGTTGATCAGCGAGACGGGCACGATCGGCAGGCCGCAGCCGTCGATGCCGAGATCGGTCTCCGGTTCGCCGGTGACGTCGGCGATGGTGGCCAGGACCGCTTGCTGCAAGGGGTGCTCGATCTCGAGATATCCGGTGCGCGGCCAGTCGTTGATCACGCAGGTCGCCAGCATCGCGGCGTGTTTGCCCGAGCAGTTCATGTAGAGCGGGCTCTTGCCCTCGCCGGTGAGCGCGGCGGCGCGGGCGTTTTCCTCGAACGGCAGGTCGGGCGGGCAGGCGAGGTCTGCCTCGGTGAAGCCGTAGCGGTCGAGCAGGCGACGGACCAGGGCGATGTGGTCGGGTTCGCCGAAATGGGAGGCGGTGGCGATGGCGAGTTCGTCGTCGTCGACGGGGTCGAAGCCGTTGCGGAGCAGGGCCAGCGCCTGCATCGGCTTGTTGGTGGAGCGCGGGAAGATCGGGCCGTGGATCTCGCCGAGTTCGAGGGTGGGGGTGCCGAAAGCGTCGAGTACGACGACGGAGCCGCGGTGCACGCACTCGCGGAAACCGGAACGGACGACTTCGACCAGCTCGACGCTCATGCGTTCACCTGCGTGCTCGCCCGCGCAACCGAGTCCGGAGACCGACCTCTGATCCCACTTGCCTCGGTGCTCGCACTGGTCACCGACCGGCGCGTGGTCTCGCCGACCGTCACGGTTGTGCCGGTGCGGGTTCTGGTGTGGCGATCGATCTGCATGTGGACGTCGGCCGACAGCGACGGCTCCGCTGCGCGCAGACGTTCGAGGCGGGCGGGGTCGGCGCCGGTGAACAGATCGCGAACGGTGATGCCGTGGCCGGGCACGTGGACTACGCGAACTTCGTCACCCGCGCCGATCGTGCCCTCGGTGAGCACGCGGAAGTAGGAGCCGGTGTCGGCCTGGAGGGCGAAGCGCTTCACCCAGCGCGCTTCGCCGGACCACTGTCCGAAGGCGGCGCACGGGTTGCGGGGTGCGCTGACCTCGAGCAGTGTGTCCCCGATCGCCCAGCGCGCCCCGATCACCGCGTCGCTCACCGGGAGGCCGGTCAGGCGCAGGTTCTCGCCGAACCATCCTGCGGGCAGGTCGCGATCGAGTTCGCTCGCCCAGCGGCGGGCGTCTTCCTCGGCGTAGGCGTAGACGGCCTGATCGATGCCGCCGTGATGGGCGGTGTCGCAGACGTGGTCACCGGCGAGACCGGTCGCGGCGACGGCTACGCGACCGGACACCGGACGTTTGTCGATGGCCGTGCGGCCGACCCGCGTGCGCACCGCGATCTCGGCGTGGACGACGCACACGGCCTCGACGCGACCGGTATCACCGACCCGCATGATCGGGTGGGTCATCGACCGCGCAGTCGGTTGACGGCCGCGCGGCCCGCCTGCACCGTGTCTTCGGCGGGAATCGAGTCCGGATCGATCGCGGCGGCCATGGTGCCTGCCACCAGTTCGGTACCGGCCGGGACCGACCGTTTGACCAGGGCCAGCGCGATGGGGCCGAGTTCGTAGTGGTCGATGACGGTGCCGAGGCGGCCGACTGTGCGCCCGCCCGCTGTGACGTCGTCACCGGTGGCCGGGCGTTCGTCGGCCGATCCGTCGAGGTGCAGGAGCACCAGATTGCGCGGGGGTTTGCCGAGGTTGTGGACGCGGGCGACGGTTTCCTGTCCGCGATAGCAACCCTTGTCCAGGTGTACGGCTCCGTGCTCGTCGATACCGCCGATCCAGCGGGCCTCGTGCGGGATCGTGCGTTCGTCGGTGTCGATGCCGATCCGGGGCCTGAGCGCGGCTACTCGCAGCGCCTCGTAGGCCCACATGCCCGCCGGTTCGGCCCCGGCAGCGGTGAGTGTGGTCCACCAGTTCGACAGCTCGGTGCGCGGCACGACGAGGTCGAAGGAATCGGCACCCGGCATCCGGCGCAGGAAGCCGCCGGCAGGCAGCGCGACCGCGGCGTAGGTCTCGGGCAGCCGATCGATGCCCAGCGCGGCGAGGAGGGTGTCCACGCGGGGGCCCAGCAGGCTCAGCACGGCGTGATCGGGCGCCTCCACGGGCTTGGCATCGGCCCAGAAGACCATCTTCTGCAGGAACGCCAGCAGATCGGCGCCACGGTCGGCTTCGGTATCGAGCCAGAGGGTGCCGTCGAGGTCGGTGAGGACGAAGTGGTTGAGCACGCGGCCGTTGAGATCGAGGTCGAGCGTCTCGGCGCTGTGCGCGTCGGGTAGCGCGGCGATGTGCTGGCTGGTGATCGTGTGCAGCCAGCTCAGGCGCTCGGCGCCGGTGATCTTCGCGATGCTGCGATGGGAGCGATCCACGACAGCTACGCGCTCTGCGGCAGCCTTCTGTTCGCCGAAGGGATCACCGTAATGCCAGGCGACCGCGGCGTCCGGAGTGTCGGGAGCACCCGCGACGGCACCCGGCGTATGGAGAACAGGACTGGGGACGACGACCTGTGACACGACACCCACTGTAGGCGCGTCTGCCGACATGCGCCGCACGTGGTCGAACTTCGGGGCGCGCGTCGCCTGCTCGATTCGAGGCAGCCATAGGCATAACAGAGCGATAACGCCTACGCTCGGCGCATGGGAGAACGGGTTCTTGTGACACTCGACGGGACGGTCGCTGACGCGAACGTGCCGTCGCTTTATGCCGACGACATCGGCGCACTGCGCGGCGATGGAGTATTCGAAACGATTTTGGTGCGCGGCGGCGCGGCTACCGCGCTGGAATTCCACCTGGCGCGGCTGCGCCGTTCGGCGCAGGCGCTGGAACTACCGGAACCGGGGCTGTCGAGATGGCGCACCGCGGTGGAACTGGCCGTGAAGGAGTGGGGCGCGGACGAGGAAGGAATGTTGCGGCTGATCTACACCCGCGGTCGCGACTCGGAATTCGACGCACCGCGCTCGGAACTGGCGCCGGAGGACCCGCCGCCCACCGCGTATGTGCTCGTCTCCCCGGTGCCCGCGCGGGTCGCGACGGCACGTGCCGAAGGCGTGAAGGTGATGTCGCTCGCACGCGGCATCTCGGTCGACCTCGCGCAGGCGGCGCCGTGGCAGCTGCTCGGCGCGAAGACGCTGTCGTATGCGACCAATATGGCGGCGCTGCGGTTCGCGCGGCGGATGGGCGCCGAGGACGTGATCTTCCACAGCACCGAACACAAGGTCCTGGAGGGCCCGCGCTCCTCGGTGGTGATCGCGCGCGGCAAGGAGCTCATCACCGTGCCGGCCAAGAGCGGTGTGCTGCCCGGTGTCACGCAGCGCGCGCTGTTCAATGTGGCCGAGAAGTCGGGGTGGCAGTGCAAGTACCAGACTCTGTTCACCGCAGACCTTTTCGACTGTGACAGTATCTGGCTGCTGTCGAGCATCACGCTCGCCGCGCGGGTGAACCAGCTCGACGGCATTCGCTTGTCGGCGCCCGACAACGCCCAGGAGATCATCGACATGGTCGACCTCGGTATCGAACGGCCGGGGACCATCGGAGACTGGTGATCCGTGTGTGGGGCACGGGTGGGCGTGCCCCTGCGGGAGGAGCTTTGACACGCCGTGGCGGTTGTCACGCGTTGACTGGGTGATTCCGGGCGTACGATCTACTACAAGTCGTCGTAGTAGATCGGTGGAGGTCGGATGGACACCCTTGATGTCTCCCGGTGGCAGTTCGGGATCACGACCGTCTACCACTTTCTGTTCGTTCCGCTGACCATCGGACTCGCTCCGCTGATCGCGATGATGCAGACCGCCTGGGTGATCACCGGCAACGAACGCTGGTATCGGCTCACCAAATTCTTCGGCAAGCTGTTCCTGATCAACTTCGCCCTCGGCGTCGCTACGGGCATCGTGCAGGAATTCCAGTTCGGGATGAACTGGAGCGAATACTCCCGCTTCATCGGCGACGTCTTCGGTGCGCCATTGGCGCTGGAAGCGCTGATCGCCTTCTTCATGGAGTCGACGTTCATCGGATTGTGGATCTTCGGCTGGACCCGGCTGCCTCGGCTGGTGCATCTGGCGACGATCTGGATCGTCGCGATCGGAGTGAATGCTTCGGCCTTCTTCATCGTCGCGGCCAATTCGTTCATGCAGCACCCGGTGGGCGCCCGATACAACCCGGAGACCGGACGTGCTGAGCTGGAAAGCATTTGGGCGCTACTGACCAACAACACCGCATTGGCGGCGTTCCCGCATGTGGTGGCGGGCGCCTTTCTCACCGCGGCGACTTTCGTGGCGGGCATCGCGGGTTGGTGGATGGTGCGCAACGCGCGCAGTGGCGATCCGGCGAAACTCGAAGAGGCACGAACAATGTGGCGGCCGGTGGGGCGGTACTCCCTCGTAGTGGTCGCGCTCTCCGGCGCCGCGTTGATCTTCACCGGTGATATTCAAGGCAAACTGATGTTCGAGCAGCAGCCGATGAAGATGGCATCGGCGGAATCGTTGTGCCACACCGCCACCGACCCTGACTTCTCCATTCTCACCGTAGGAACGCACAACAATTGCGACGGTGTGATCCACGTGCTCGAGGTGCCCTATGTGCTGCCCTATCTCGCCGAAGGCGAGTTCAGTGGGGTGACGCTCGAGGGCGTGGTCGATCTGCAGCAGACCTACAACGTCGCGTACGGACCTGGCGACTACCGGCCCAACCTGTTCGTCACCTACTGGTCCTTCCGCGCCATGATCGGGCTGGCAGGCGGGTCGGTGCTGCTGCTGTTGGCCGGGTTCTGGGTGACGCGCGGTGGCAGGGTGCCCGATCAGCGCTGGTTCTCCTGGCTGAGTCTGCTCGCGATCCCCACGCCCTTCCTGGCCAATGCCGCAGGGTGGGTTTTCACCGAGATGGGGCGTCAACCGTGGGCGGTGGTGCCGAATCCGACCGGTGATCCGAATATTCGAATGACGGTGCAGCAGGCGGTCTCCGAACACTCCGCCGCGACGGTGATGTTCTCGCTGGCGGTGTTCACGCTGCTCTACGGCGCGCTCGCGGTGGTGTGGTTCTACCTGATCAGGCGGTATGTCGTCGAGGGGCCCGACACCAAGGTGCACGCCACCGACGCGGACACCCCCGATACTCCCCAACTTTCCTTCGCGTACTAGGAGCCGACGATGGGTCTGCAAGAGTTCTGGTTCATCTTGATCGGCGTGCTGTTCACCGGATATTTCGTGCTCGAAGGATTCGACTTCGGCGTCGGCATGCTGATGCCGATTCTCGGCAAGGGTTCCGATACGCGCAGGCGCGTGGTGCTCAATACGATCGGGCCCGTCTGGGACGGCAACGAGGTGTGGCTGATCACCGCCGCCGGTGCGCTGTTCGCGGCGTTTCCCGAGTGGTACGCCAGCCTGTTCTCCGGCTTCTATCTGGCGCTGCTGCTCCTGCTCGTCGCATTGATTCTGCGGGTGTGCGCGATCGAATACCGGGGCAAGATCAATGATCCGAAGTGGCGGGCCTGGTGTGACGCCGGGATCGGAATCGGGTCGTGGATTCCCGCGCTGGCTTGGGGATGGGTGTTCGCGAATATGGTCCGTGGGGTGCCGTTGAACGCGGACAAGCAGATCACCGGGTCGGTCTTGGATCTGCTGAGCCCGTACGCGCTGCTCGGCGGATTGGCTACCGCGATTCTGTTCGCGCTGCACGGCGCGGTGTTCCTGGTGCTCAAGACCGCTGGTGAGGTGCGTACCGATGCCTTGCGGATCGCCAGATCGCTGCTGATTCCGACCGCACTGGTGGTCGGTGGTTTCGGGTTGTGGACTCAGCTCGCCCACGGCGCCGGATGGACCTGGATCGTGCTGGCGACCGCGGTCCTCGGATTGGTACTGGCCGGTGTCGCGAATACGGCGGGGCGTGATGGATGGGCCTTTGTCGGCACGACGCTGACTGTTGTCTCCGCGACGGTATTGATCGTCGGATCGATGTTTCCGACTGTGCTGCCCTCGACTATCGACCCGCTCTTCGACCTGACCATCTACAACGCGTCATCGACGCCGTACACGTTGAAGGTGATGAGTTGGGCGGCGTTGATCGCCACGCCGGTGGTGCTGATTTATCAGGGGTGGACCTATTGGGTCTTCCGGCAGCGGATTCGGGTCGAACAGATTCCCGCGCCGGTGGGTCTACCGCTGAACGGTAAGGGCTGACAGATGCCCTCGGCCTCGACTCGGGAACGGCGTGCTCGCGAAAGGTCGGACGCGGTGGTGCCGGAAAGCTTGTCGCAGGATGGACCGGAGCGGGACGTGTCGACGCCCGATGTGACGGCGGGGGCGACCCAGCCCGGGAGCGTCCGGAAGCGGTCCGGTCGCCCGCCGGTCGATCCACGGTTGTGGCGGTACGCACGGTCGGCGCGTCCGCACCTGGTGATCGCCGTGGCGCTGGCGCTGGTGATCACGGCGACGATCGTGGTGATGGCAGTCGTGCTCGGGCGGGTGCTGGCCGGGGTCATCACTGATCCTGGCAAGCGCGAGTTCGGTTCGTGGACCACGGAACTGATTGTGCTCGCGATCGCTGTCGCGGTGCGAGGGCTGGCGAGTTGGTGGCAAGCGCGATTGGCGCACCGAGCCGGGAGCGCGGTGGTCGCGGAGTTGGAGACGGCCGTGCTGCGCGCCGGCGCCGAACTGCCGCCACGAGAACTCGACGTGCGACGGACCGAGATCGCTGTGGTTGTCGGCAACGGTCTCAGCGGGTTGCGTGGGTGGTTCACGGGCTACCTGCCCGCACTCTTGCTCGCCTGCCTGGTGCCGCCGGTTGTGCTGGTGGTCATCGCTTTACACGATCGGACTTCCGCGCTGATCGCGGTGATCACCGTGCCGTTGATTCCGGTGTTCATGGTGCTGATCGGGCTGCTCACCCAGGGACGTGCCGAAGCGACGCTCGCTGCCACCACCCGATTGTCGGACCAGATCCTCGACCTCTTCGCGGGAATGCCCACGCTGCGTGCCCTCGGGCGCGAGGGCCGCGACGGACCTTCGATGGCTGATCAGGTTCAGGCCCTCGGCGATTCGCTGCGGCAGCGGACCATGCGCGCGCTGCGCATGGCCTTCCTCTCGTCGATGGTGCTGGAAAGCCTCGCGACGCTGAGTGTCGCGTTGATCGCGGTGGCGATCGGGCTCCGGTTGGTGTTCGGGGACATGGCGTTGTACAGCGGACTGGTGGCGCTGATTCTCGCGCCCGAGGTGTACTGGCCGCTGCGCCAGGTAGGGGAGAAGTTCCATGCGGCACAAGACGGAATGGCCGCCGCTGACCGGGCTTTCGCGGTGCTCGAACCACACCGGCAGGCCGGACCCGCGCCCGCGCGCGGCGCTTGGGGCGAGGTCATCGCATCCGGCGACCGGACGGCGCGAACAAGGGACGACGGGTCCGGTGCCGGTACGGGGAGTATCGACGGCGAGGAGCCGGGACGCCGGCCGGCGGGTGGTGATCTCACGGCGGGCCTACGTGCCGATAAGGGGCCGGCGCGAATAACCCTGCGTGGGTTGTCCGTCGCCGCCAGGACGGGCACCGCGCCCGATCAGCTCTCGGCAGTACTCGAACCCGGACTGGTGACCGTGTTGACCGGTCCGAACGGGTGCGGGAAATCGACTACGCTGCAAGCGATTCTGGGGCTCCGCGAACCCGATGCGGGTGCGGTCGTCGTTGACGGTACCGATGTTCGCGAACTCGACCCCGACAGCTGGTGGAGCCGGATCGCCTGGTTGCCGCAGCGGCCGGTGCTGGTTCCCGGGACCTTGCGCGAGAACGTCGAGCTGCTCGGGGCCGTTCCGGACCCGGCCGCCGATGATCTCCGAGCCGTCAGCGCCGCCACAGGGTTCGACAGCGTGCTGGCCGAACTCCCCGACGGCTGGAACACCGTTGTCGGCCAGAACGGCACCGGCCTGTCCCTCGGTCAGCGCCAGCGCCTCGCTCTCACCCGAGTCCTCGCCGCGCACCGCCCGATCCTGCTTCTCGACGAGCCAACTGCCCACCTCGACCCCGAGAGCGAGCAGCGCGTGCTCACCACTCTGCGCGAGTACGCCTGCGCCGGTGCGACCGTCGTGGTGGTCGCCCACCGCCCGACTGTGCTGGCAGCGGCCGATGTGGTGATCGAGGTGGTCGCGGCGGACACCTCTGGTGATCCTGCCGGTCGTGGATATGGGACGGAGATCTCATGATCGGCGATCTGCGCCAGATGTGGCGACTGCTCGCGTTGTCGCCCGCGCGGGTCGCGGTCGCGATCGCGTGGGGTGTGGCGGCGTTGGGCAGCGGGCTCGGGTTGGCCGCGCTGGCCGCGTGGTTGATCGCGCGGGCCTGGCAGATGCCGCCGGTGCTGGATCTGAGCGTTGTGGTGGTCGCGGTGCGGGCACTCGGCATCTCGCGAGGTCTGTGCCGGTATCTGGAGCGACTGGCCACCCACGATGTGGCGTTGCGGGCCATGACGACCGCTCGCACGTCGGTGTATCGCACGCTGGCGCAGTCGGATGTCTGGTGGTGGCGAGACCGGAGCACCAGGGACGGTCAGGTATCGAGCGGCGCGCCGGTGGAGCGCAACGGTGCGAACGATGCGGCGCGCGAGTTGCGGCGCGGGGACGTGCTGGTGCGAGTCGGCGCCGATATCGACGATCTCGGTGCGGTAGTCGTGCGGGTGTTGGTGCCCGTCGCGGTCGCTGTCGTGTTGTCGCTGGCCGCGGTGGGGCTGATCGCCGTCATTTCGCCCTTGGCGGCCGTGATTCTCGCTGTTGCGCTGGGGGTTTCGGGGCTTGTCGCGCCTTGGCTGTCGGCGATGGCCGCGCGGGAGGCGGAGCAAGCGGTGCGGGCCGACCGGGCCGAGTTCACCGCCGAGGGGCTCACGGTGCTCGACCACGCTGCTGAGCTTCGTGTCGCGGGGCGGTTGGACGCGGCACTCGCGGTGGCGGACCAGGCTTCGCACCGGGCAGTGATCGCGGAAGATTCGGCGGCCTCGCGCAGTGCGTGGGCGGCCGCGGCTACTCCGCTGTCGATCGGGGTCAGCGCGTTCGGCGCCCTGCTGGTCGGCATCGCCGCCTATGGACCGACCGGCGGGCTGCCCGGCGGCATGACTCCGATGGCCTTGACGATCCTCGTGCTGGTCCCGCTGTCGGCCTTCGAAGCCGTAGCCGCGCTGCCCGCCGCCGCGACCGCCCTCACCACCTCCCGTGCGGCCCTGCATCGGCTCCGCGGCATCTCGGCGGGCGCGCTTCGCGAACTCGCGCAACCGCGGTCGGCGCCTGCCCGTCCAGGGGCGAGGGACACGGCCAGGCAGGTACCGATGCCGTCGGGACGCCGGGTTGTCGTTGTCGGACCGAGTGGGGCAGGCAAGACGACGTTGCTGATGGCGTGGGCGGGCCTGTTCGATACGCCCCGGGACGGGGTCACGTTCTTCGCCGAAGACGCGCATCTGTTCGGCACCTCGATCCTGGAGAATCTGCGCGTGGCCCGTGGTGATCTCACCATCGATGAGGCCGAAAGCGCCCTACGTGCAGTCGGTCTCGGGCCGTGGCTGGATTCGTTGCCGGACGGTGTGCGCACCTCGCTCACCGCGGGCGCGGCCGCGGTATCCGGTGGTCAGCGGCGTCGCATCCTGCTCGCGCGGGCTCTTGTCGCGCCCGCACACACCCTGCTGCTCGATGAACCGACCGAACACCTGGCGGCCGCCGAAGGCGACCAGCTCCTGCTCGGCCTCCTCGATGCGACCAGCGGCCTCGTCGCACCCGATCGCACCGTTGTCGTCGTCACCCACCAGCTGCCCGTCGGCCACCGGGCCGACACGATCGTCACCGTCGACGCCACTGGCGCCTGCCACGTCGACCACCTTCGAGCCGCACCGAGATAGACCGCGCGAGCGGCGGACCCCGCTGGATTCGAGTTTGGATCCGCCCAGGTCAGGACAGTAATTAAATCAATTGCCGACCGCCGCGCGGACCACTAAATTCATCAGTACACAAGAGAGGAGGTGGTCTGAAGAATGTATGTTCATCGGATGCGTGAGGTGGCTGCCCGCTAGCAGCTCCACTGCGGGAGATTCCCCAGCGGTGCGCTGAGCGAATCCCAGGCAGTCACCCGACCCCCGAGCCCCCGGACGATCCAACCGGGACCACGGCGTTCACAGAACGCGGTGGAACGGCTCGGGGGTCGCTCCATTTCCGGACGAGAACGGCCCGCCCAGAGCGATCTGGACGGGCCGTTTCGTGAAGTATCTCAGCCGATGTAGCGGACCAGCCGCGCCGACAGGCGGGGGATGAGCGCGCCGTCGGGGTCGACCCGTTCTTCGACGTAGGCGAGGTCGCCGTTGTCGACAATGCCGTAGAGGCGTTTGGCGCCGCCCACCACCGCGCCGGAGGTGCTGCGGATGGAGACGTCGGTCGCGAGCTCCCAGGAGGCCTGATTGCGGGCCTTGCCGTAGTACAGCTCGATGACGCCGTTGCTGTGGGTGAGCAGGAGCTCGATCATCTCGTCGGCGCCCTCGCCGCCGACCCGCCAGTAACCGCTCTCACGCAGGTCGGGGCCGGTGTACTTGCCTTCGGCGTCGAGTTTCCAGGTCTGCGATTCCCAAGCCAGGTAGTCGCCGCCGTCGTGGGAGACGATGATCTGCTGCCCGAACCGGTAGTCACCGTCGGCGGGGTGATGGCCCTCGCCCTCGCCGCGCCACACGCCGACCATCGGCAGCAGGGCCAGCATGGCGTGGTTCAGATCCGGGCCGAGGCGCAGATTGGCCGTGTCTTCGGGCAGCGGAAGACCAGGCAAGACCGAAATGTTGCGGGCGCCGGTCTCTTTCGCCCGTTCCGCGGCGACGTTCACTGCCTCGTCGCCACTACGACGCTCGGCCGGAGCGCCCTGCTCTGTGCTCGCTCGCTCGGCCGGTTCGTTACCTTCGCCAGCGAGCCCGCTCATGACTCGGTGAACAGCCGGTAGAAGACGTAGAGGCCGAACCAGCCGATGAGAATCGACACGGCGACAAGGAGTACCTCGAAGAAGATGACCACAATCGGAGTCTAGCTACCCCTGTCGGCAGATACGAAAACGGCCCTGGTAGTTCCCGCACAGGGACTACCAGGGCCGTTGTGAGCTCTCTTACTTGGCGACCGCGACGTCGACCGAGTGGATGCCCGCGCCCTCGGGGCTGATCTCGGCCGAGCCGTTGCCCGACGAGCTCAGCGCGCGCAGGGTCCACGAACCCGGCGCGGCGAAGAAACGGAAGTCACCGGTGCCCGAAGCCACGACCTCGGCGGTGAAATCACCGTTGCCGTCGAGCAGACGCACGAACGCGCCACCGATGGGCTGGCCGTCGGTGCTCAGGACACGGCCGGAGATGACCGTTTCCTTCTCCACATCGACGCCGGCCGGAATGGCCTGTCCCTGGGTAGGTGCTGCACACATATTGATTACGCTCCCAACTCGATAGGCGCTCCGACGAGCGAACCGTATTCGGTCCAGCTGCCGTCGTAGTTCTTGACGTTCTGGTGGCCGAGCAGCTCCTGCAGCACGAACCAGGTGTGCGAGGAACGCTCGCCGATGCGGCAGTAGGCGATGGT
>JACIXH010000001.1 GCA_014360565.1 Nocardia sp. | reverse complement strand
GACCGGCCCGTTTTGTGCGCGTTCGAGGTCGTAGCGCTGGACATTGCGGTCCCGTCTCACTATGTTGAATCCGATTCCTAGCTTCTCGATTCACCTCCCGGCAGGCGCTCTGTCCTGTTGCCAGCGGTGCCTGTCCGTGTGACACACCCCAGCTGGGTCCGGGCGCATCACAGATATCGACCTCGATGGTCGAGGTCGGATTTTGCGTATACCTCGAGGGGAAGAATGAGCGAGAACCGCAACAACCGCGGGCGTCGCGTCGCGTGGAGCGCGAGCGCCGCCGTGGCTGTGACGATCGGCCTTTTGTCGGCGGGTGCTGCCAACGCGGACACCTTCGTACCGCTGCCGGACGGCGAGAAGAAGGGCCCCGGTGTCACTTTGAGCCGAACCGGCGAGCATGCCGTCGTCTCCCCATCGCTGGCCGCCAACGGCGCCGGTCGCGTCGTGTGGGTATCCGGTAACGCGCGCGCCGATGTGCAGGTCACGCCGGAGGGCGAGGTCGGTCCGTACAACGGCCCGTCGAACCGTCCCGGCTCCAACAATTCCTCGACGCACGGCGCGTCGAACCTGAGTACGGGTTACCTCGTCGGATGCCAGGTGAGCATCGGTGACGATGCTGTCAGTGCTGGTCTGTCCGGCGGCGTTTCGACCGGTGGGGTGAATGCGGGCGGCTCGATCGGCCTGAACCTCGGACCCGGCCAGGTCGCCTTCGTGCAGATCGACGCCAAGGACATCTTGAAGCCCGGCGTGTACTCGGTCGAGTACCAGGATGCCGAGATCCAGATCCAGGGCTGCGCGGGCTACGCCCAGGCCAGGTCCTACTCGGTGGTCGAGATCATCGGTGACCACTACTCGAAGACCACGCTGTACGGAGCGCCGTTCAGCATCGGCTGATCGCGCCCTCCGAACCGAAACTCTTTCTCGTTCACACGAATTCACCCTCGAGGGGTCACTGTGATGATCAACCGTCAGAGCATGGTGCGCGCGGCCGGTTTCACGGCAGCGGCGACCATGGCGTTGGGTTTGCTTTCGACAGGTGCGGCCAACGCCGACACCGTTGTTCCGCTGCCGGGTGGGCACATCACCAAGACGCTGTCCGACGGCACCGTCGTCGACATCAGCCTGGTGGGTGAGTCCGCCAACATCAATCCGTCCATGGGCGCCACTCCCGCGCATCGCAATGCCTGGGTCTCCGGTAGCGCGCAGGTGTCGGTCTCGGGCGGCGGCAGCGGCAAGATCTTCCCCGGTTACACCGTGGGTTGCCAGGTCAATATCGCCGGCGGCGGAACGACAGGCGGCGCTGAAGGCGCAGTCGACGACGCCGGTGAACCGTCTGCCGGGGTGTCCACCGGCGGCGAGCTCTCCCTCGGCCCCGGCCAGTCGAGGTCCTTCTATGTCCTCGACCTGGAAATGGCCGACGATTTCGGCAACGAAAGCCACAAGACCCGCAACGCCTTCAAGGGCGGCTCGGGCTCGGTGACCTGGGCCGACGAAACCATCGGCCTGTCCGGCTGCGGCGGCTACGCCCAGGCTCGCGCCTTCGTGAGCGTCGAGGTGGAGACCGACAACGTGATGAGCTGGGTAACTCTCTGGGGCGCGCCGTTCAGCTTGGGCTGATCGAATAACCTTCTCGCGCAAGCGAATCGGGGCCCGCTCTCAGGAGCGGGCCCCGATTCGATTTCCACAGAGGTCTGTTCAGAGCGCGGGTTCACCGTCGATGTCTGGCCGTGGCTCTGCCACCGCGCTGTGTCTGCCGCTACCGTTCGAGCGGCCGTTCTGTGCTGCGAGCAGGTCTCGGATCTCGATGAGCAACTCGTTGTCGGAGAGTGCCTCGTCGGCCTTGGAGAACCGCTTCTTCGTCATGGTGGCGGGCACCACGAGGACGAAGTAGAGGATCGCCGCGACCAGCACGAAGTTGATCGCCGCGGTGATGATCGGACCGATCTCGATGAACGTGGCCGGTTTGTCCGCGATGAGCTGGAAGCCGAGCCCCATCTCGTTCGATCCACCGAACACCGCGAGCAGCGGATTGATGATCCCGGTGGTGAACGCGGTGACGATCGCGACGAACGCCGTGCCGATGACGACGGCGACCGCGAGGTCGACCACATTGCCGCGGAGTAGGAAGTCTCTGAAACCTTTGAGCATTGCCGATGTCTCCCTCGTGCAGGAGCCGGCCCGAGGCGCTGCGCTCCATATCGAATGATGCGAAACGGTGGTGCTTGGTTCGTCTGAGATGCTAACCAGAGTTCGGGCAAATTTCTCGCGAACGTCGACGCAGGCGCTCGACGGGTCGATCAGTGGAAGACGACAGTCAGTGCCGTCCGCAGCGAAGCACCGGCGACTGCGGTGGCGTATTCGGTGTCCAATGCGAGCAGGACCACCCGTTCCGCTCCGCGCCGATCACCCGTCGCGGTGACGAGCACGACCGCCGCGTCGGTGGCCAGTGTGCGCGCTGGTTCGGTCGCCCCTGGCCCACCCGAGTCCTCGACCCCGATGACATCGACGCGATCGCCCGCCCGCAACACATCAGCCACCGCGGCATCGGCCAAGCGGATCGGCACGATCCGCGCATCGGGACTGCCCGCGGCCGCCGCGGCCAGTCGTGGACCGACGACGCGTAGATCGGTGAAGGTTTCACCCGCGCGCATGGCGCCGCTCAGGGTCGCGCCGAGCAGGGGAGCGGTCGTATCGACAGAACCTGTTGGCAGCGCACGGGATTCGTGTCGATCGATACGCAGGTCCTCGGCGGTGAGCAGCCTGCCGGGCGTCAGATCGCGGGCCGCGACGACCACGGCGACCTTCGTCGCGCCGGGATCGCCGCGCACGAACAACACCACCGCGGCGACGGCCAGCGCGGCAGCGACGATGCGCCTGGCGAGCAACGCATCAGCCCAGGCGGGGCGGTTGCCGAGGGCGAAACGCAAGGAACTGCCACGTCCCAGATCGGCGAGACTGCGAGTCATGGCGAAAGCGTAGAGCCGTGCCAGGGCGCGAAAGCCGCCGAAAGCCCCGCCTGTGGATAACTACGGGGCTGTGGACAACTCGAAAAAAGTCAGCTGGCGGCGGCCGGAGCAGAGCTGGTGCTCGCGCTCGACGACGAATCGCCGGTGCCGCTCGATCCGTTGCTGCTGCCCGCGCTGTCGGCGGAGGTCTTCGCCGGCTCGCTCGCGGTGGAGGCGCCACCACGGCTGTCGGTGCGGTAGAAACCGCTGCCCTTGAACACGATGCCCACCGAGTTGAACAGCTTGCGCAGCTTGCCCGTGCACTGCGGGCATTCCGTCAGTGTGTCGTCGGAGAAGGACTGAACGATGTCGAAGCGGTTGTCACACTCGGTGCACGCGTATGAATAAGTTGGCACAGGATCCTCCGCAAGTCTCTCGTCGATCTAGCACTCTACCGCCGACACTGCCAACGTCGCGAATCGCGGTTTCATTCCGGGGAAACCGTGAGGTCGCGGCCCAGCTCTTCCAGTCCGCCGCCCGGCGTCAACGCCCAGCCCATTCGCCGATCGTGCGGTTCCTCGGGCAGCCGGTCGACCAGTTCGTCGTCGCGCACGACCGCGATGATTCGAACCTTCGCGCCTGCCGCGCCGAGGGTCCGGTCGTAGTACCCCGCACCACGCCCGAGCCGCACCCCGCGCCGATCCACCGCGAGCGCCGGAACCAGGATCGTCGCCGCCTCGGCCACCACGGCGGGCGGCAGTGGCTCGGTGGCCGGTTCGAGCAGGCCGTAGCGGGCCTTGCGCAGCGAATCCGCACCCTCGTAGCGCGCCCAGCTCAGCGGTCCGGGCTCGCCGGTCACCGGCAGCAACACTGTGGCGCCGCGGGCGCGGAGCGCGTCGAGCATGCGCGGATCGCCGGGTTCGCCACGCACCGGGACGTAGGCGCACACCACATCATCGGCCCCGGCCAGGTCGGCCGCGGCGGCCGCGAGGGCGGCGGCGTCGACAGCGTGTTCGGCGGGGTCCGCCTGCGCGCGAACGGCCAGAATCTCGCGGCGCCACGCATATTTGGTGCGCTCACCGGGCATTGCCACAGCGACCACCATAGTCTGCACAGGCGTGCAGCGATCCGACGTCTTGCGCGCACGACCGCAGCGGCGGCACAGAGACGCTTAAGCTCTTGCCGACGCCGGGTCGTCGCGAGGAGGCGATCGGACGGCACTGAATGGATAGGGTATGCGCATGACAGACAAGACTTCCGGTTTCCGCACTGCGGTGGTACCCGCGGCCGGACTCGGAACGCGGTTTCTGCCTGCTACCAAGACGGTGCCCAAGGAGTTGCTGCCGGTGGTCGACACCCCCGGTATCGAACTGGTCGCCGCGGAGGCCGCCGAATCCGGTGCCGACCGGCTGGTGATCGTGACCTCGCCCGGCAAGGACGGCGTGGTCGCCCACTTCGTCGAAGATCTGGTGCTGGAGAGCACCCTGGCCGAGCGCGGGAAGTTCGCGCTGCTGGAAAAGGTCCGCAAAGCTCCGGCGCTGCTCGACGTGACCTCGGTCGTACAGGAGGAACCGCTGGGCCTCGGCCACGCGGTAGCCCAGGCCGAAGCCGTGCTCGACGACGACGAACTGGCGATCGCGGTCCTGCTGCCCGACGATCTGGTGCTGCCGTGTGGCGTGCTCGAGACGATGAGCCGGGTGCGTCGCGAGCGTGGCGGGTCCGTGCTGTGCGCGATCGACGTGCCGAAGTCCCAGGTGAGCGCCTACGGCGTGTTCGACGTCGAGGAATGCGCCGACGGCGCCGAGACCGACGTGCTGCGGGTCAAGGGCATGGTCGAAAAGCCCGACCTCGCCGACGCGCCGTCGACCCTGGCCGCCGCGGGCCGCTACCTGCTCGACCGGGTGATCTTCGACGCACTGCGCCGGATCGAGCCGGGCGCGGGCGGGGAACTGCAGCTCACCGACGCCATCGCCCTGCTGATCGCCGAGGGGCACCCGGTGCACGTGGTGGTCCACCGTGGGTCGCGCCACGACTTGGGCAACCCGGGCGGTTATCTTCGAGCTGCTGTGGATTTCGCCCTCGAGCGGGAGGAATACGGCCCGCAACTGCGCGAGTGGCTGAAATTCCGGCTCAGCCAGGAATGGGATCCGCAGTCGCCCGTCGCCTAAACGCGGCCGGGTACACCGCCGCAGCGCGGCCAAGTTCGCCGCCGTCATAGATTCAGGAGCTCGATGCGCTCGGTTGAGGATCAGCTGATCAAGGTCACCGCGGCTGCGGTCGCGCCCCGGCCGGTCCGGGTGGCGATATCCGAAGCCCAGGGTTTGCTGTGCGCCGAAGACGTCGTCACCGAACGGCCGTTGCCGGGCTTCGACCAGGCCGCGATCGACGGGTACGCGGTGCGCAGCGTCGACGTCAGCGCCGCGGGCACCGATGTGCGCGACGAGGAGGGCGAGCTGATCGACCTCACCCTGCCGGTGGTCGGCGAGGTGGTGGCCGGGTCGCGCCAGCCCATCCGGCTGCAGCCGCGCCAGACCGTGCGGGTCGATACCGGCGCGCCGCTGCCGACCCTGGCCGACGCCGTGCTGCCGGTGGAGTTCACCGACGGTGGGCGGGCCAGGATCAAGGTGTTCGAGCCGGTGCGCTCCGGCGACTACGTGCGCCGGGTCGGTGACGACGTGCAGCCCGGTGATGTGGCCGTGCGCGCGGGCACCATCATCGGCGCGGCCCAGGTCGGCCTGCTGGCCGCGGTGGGTCAGGACAAAGTGCTGGTGCATCCGCGTCCGCGGCTGTCGGTGATCTCCATCGGCGGCGAGCTGATCGATATCGATCGCACGCCGGGGCCGGGTCAGGTCTACGACGTGAATTCCTACGCGCTGGCCGCTGCCGCGCGCGACGCGGGCGCCGATGTGAACCGGGTCGGCATCGTCAGCGCCGATCCGCGCCGCCTGCGTGATGTGGTCGAAGGACAACTGGTGCGCTCGGAGGTCGTGGTGATCGCGGGTGCGGTCGGCGGCTGGGCCTCGGATCAGATACGCGAGGCACTCGACGGGCTGGGCGAACTCGAGGTCGACCGGGTGGCGATGCACCCCGGCTCCGTGCAGGGTTTCGGGCGGCTGGGCCGCGACGAGGTGCCCACGTTTCTGCTGCCCGCGAATCCGGTGAGCGCGCTGGTGGTCTTCGAGGTGATGGTGCGTCCGCTGATCCGGATCGCGCTCGGCCGTCGTCAGCCGATGCGCCGAATCGTCACCGCGCGCACCATCACTCCCATCACCTCGATGCCCGGCCGCAAGGGCTACCTGCGCGCGCAACTGCTGCGCGACGAGGCCACCGGCGACTACCTCGTGCAGCCGCTCGGCAACGGCAACGGCGGCTCCTCGCATCTGCTGGCCACTTTGGCCGAGGCCAACAGTCTGATCGTGGTGGAACCCGACGACACCGATTTCCGTACCGGTGACGAAGTGCAGGTCGCGTTCCTGGCGCAGCGCGGCTGACACGTGGACTCGATGAACGTATTCCGGGCAGGACAGCATCCCGGATGGCCCGCCCGGCTCGGTCCGGTGATGGTCGCGGGCGGCAGGGTGACGCTGCGTCCGGTGCGTTTCCGCGATGCGGCCGCATGGAGCCGGATCCGGCTGCGCGACCGCGATCACCTCGAGCCTTGGGAACCGACCGGGCGCGGTAGCTGGGAGGCGCGTAATCACGCGTCGAACTGGCCTTCGCTGTGGACCAGTCTCAAGGCCGAGGCCCGGCGTGGGGCGATGATCCCACTGGTCATCGAGGTCGACGGGCAGTTCAGCGGTCAGCTGACGATCGGCAACATCGTGCGCGGCGCGCTGCGATCGGGCTGGATCGGGTACTGGGTGGCCAAGGATCTGGGCGGTCAAGGGGTGGCGACCGCGGCGCTGGCGCTCGGCCTCGACCATTGCTTCGGCCCGGTCGGCCTGCATCGCGTCGAGGCGACGGTGCGGCCGGAAAACCTTGCGAGTCAGGCTGTTCTGCGCAATGTCGGCTTCCGCGAGGAGGGCTTGCTGCGCCGCTACCTCGACGTCGACGGTGCGTGGCGCGATCACCTGTTGGTCGGATTGACCGTCGAAGAGGTGATGGGCACTGTGGTGGAGCGCCTGGTCAGGGAGGGTCGGGCGGCGCTGCCGTGAAATTTCTGTTACTCATGTGGCAGGTGTGCACGGCGCGCCTGCGACACGGGCGCGTTTGCCCGAATTAACCTACGGACGTCAGTGGTGCGTCCACAGATGGACAACACGTAGGTGGGGACGGGAGGTGATGACCGCGATGCCGAACTCGATCCTGTGGATCGGACTGGTAGTCCTGTGGGTCTTCGTCCTGTTCCCGATCCTGGCAGACCGGCATCCCCGGATCCGCCGCACCACCGATGCCGCGCTCGCCACACGCGTACTGCACCGTGGCGGGGCCGAACGACGGATCCGCATCGGGGCCGCAGGCGGTCACGAGAGTGACCCCGATTATCGACCCCGCGTGCTGAGCAAGCGCCCCCACCGTACTGATTCGGAGGATCGGATGACGACCGAAGAGCCCGTCACCGAAGATGACGACGAAAAGCTGACCCCCGCCGCGGAACTCGACGCAGGTGTCGGCGAGGTGGACCCCGACGAAGTCGCAGAGCCCACCACGACAGCCGAACTCGACGATGACGCGGCGGAAAATGACGCGGCGCAGTCACTCTCGGCGGAAGCCGAGGACGACCCGCCCGTCGCCGCGCGCATCCCCCCAGCGCCACCGGCCCGCCTCGACGACCTCGTAGCCGAAGACGCCGAGTTCGATGACGACGACGACTTCACCCCGACGCGGCGCGGTCGTGGCGGCTACGACCCCGAGGCCGACGCCATCGCCCGCGCCGCCCGCTACAGCTTCCGTCAGCGCGCGGTCATGGGCCTGATCATCGGCATGATCCTGTTCGCCGCGTTCGGGCTGCTGCTCAACTCGATGTTCTGGTGGGCGTGCGGGCTGTCTGCCGCCGTGCTCGCCGGCTACCTCGCCTACTTGCGCAAGCAGGTCCACGTGGAGGAGGAGATCCGCCGCAGGCGCGCGGCCCGCCTCACCCGCGGCAAGCGCCAGGAAGCCGCCGAGGTGACCCCCGAGGCGGCCACTACGCGTCGCACGATGGATCGCGACACCGCACGGGCCCTGCGCCGCCGCTCGACCCTGCTCGATACCGACGACGAGGACCCGAGGTTCGAGTTCCTCGAGATCTTCGATCCGGCCACTTCTCGCGCGCTTCGCCACCGGGTCGAAGACCTCGGTCAAGCTGTCGGCGAGTAACTGGTGCAACCACGCAAATCAGCAGGTCAGAGTACCGATTCGGTATCCGGGTGCAACCCCTGATACAGTGTCACAGCGCGGTTCACCAGGGCCGCACGGGGCTATAGCGCAGTTGGTAGCGCGTCTCGTTCGCATCGAGAAGGTCAGGGGTTCGATTCCCCTTAGCTCCACAATATGTGCAGGTCAGGCCGGGTTCCGAAGATATCTTCGGAACCGGGCCTGACTTATTTTCCCCACGAAATCACCACTAAATCAGGTGACCTGTCGCAGTGTTCAACGGCGTCCGCAGTCGCTGCCTACTTGGAGACCATATCGGCGGTCCGACCGGACTGTCGCTGAGGCAGCGTCGGATGTCATCGACGACAACTCGGAAGATTCACAGAACGCAGCCGCGCGGAACCCGTTGCTGCGTAATGATCTTCGATAGTGTGTGCCAGGCTCTGAGAGAATCGAGCTATGGCCGGAATCAAGTCTTGGGCGCCAGCTGTCCACGAGCAGCTAGGACCGCACCGCCTTGTGTATATGAGCGCGTCCGACGACACCGCCGATGCGGGGATCGACTGGGCTGCAGCTGCGATACCAAGGCAGTACGCGGCATCCGCCAAGATCGCGAGAATCCTTCGACGCCTGAACAAGCCCGCTGCGGCGGAGTACCTGGAAGACAAGCTGCCGACATCGCCTCGTACACGCTCGGGAGAGCTCGGTGAGATCTTTGGCTTCCAGTACGCGGCGCGCGAGATGGGCTATCGAATGATCGCGCGGTTGAGGTGGAAGGACCACCGTCAGATGCCGATGCGGGGGGACGACATCGTCGGCGTCCGGTTGAGCCAGACCGGGAGGATGGAGTTCTTGAAGGGGGAGGCGAAGAGCCGCGCTCGTCTTGGCAAAGGAACAGTGAGCGAGGCAGACGAGGCGTTGCAAAACGACAACGGCCGCCCGTCCGCGCATGCATTGGCGTTTTTCGCAGACCGGCTCGATGACCTGGGCGAAGCCGATCTCGCTGACCGAATCTACGCCGCGCAGCTATCGACGCGGATCGATCAGCGCCAGGTACTACAGCTTCTGTTCACCTTCACCGGCAACGACCCTCGCACTCTCCTTCGGGAGAGCACTACAGCCTACGGAGGCTCCGTCACCCGTCACGCGGTCGGTCTGCAGGTTCCGGAGCACCAGGCATTCATAGCTGCCGTCTACGCCAGGGTGGTGTCTGATGCCTCAAAGCCCTGAGGTTATCGAAGCAGCTATCCGTGAGGCGATATCACCAGGCTTCCGGGGAGGGCTCCTCGCCCGCGGCGAAGCGCGCGGGATGATCTGGCGTGATGGGATACTGCCAGAGAACGCGCCGGAATTCGGGCCACTGCTGGATTACAACCTGCTGTCCTACGGTTACGCGTTGCTCGGAAGCGGGATGCGCCTTATCGAGGCGGAAGGATCTCGCGAGCTCAGCCGACGCGCATTCGAGAATGCGGCGGTGGCGATCGAGTCCGTGATTGCGCGAGGCCCCCAGACAGATGATCGAGAATTCCACCGCGTGGTTGCGGCTGCGGCTTACCACTTGGGAGGGTTTTCTGCGCGCGCTTACTCGCTCCTGTCGAAGGTTCGGAACTCGGCGCAGACCACAGCAAGCGAACAGTGTTTGGTCCTGCTCATGCTCAGGAGCCTCGACGATCTTTCCGCTCTGATCTTTGGGTGGCGGGCCGAATCGAGGGCGTCGGATGCTGAACTTGTGACTGTGCTCGAGCGCTCCTACACAGCAGTCGGTATTGACGACCTCGCGGAGGAAGATGCACCTGACGTCATCGATGTGATAGATCTGGCGCTTACCGATGCTTTCATGGCTGCGATGAGCGTTGCGATGCTCGCCTTCGAGCGAGGTGATGCCGAGCTTCTCGACGATGCCGTGCACAGATTGAGAACTGGGCTTGATGCTGCTGGCGAATTGAATCTGGTTCCCCAGTGGTGGTGCCACCGGCTTGCCATTCATCTACTCGACGGTCTGTGGCAGGCCAGCTTCCACGCGGTCCTTCCGATAGGTCCGCGGGAAGGAGGCGAAGGGGACTGGCACGAGCTACGCGCAACCTTCATTGCCACGCTGCTCCGACGCCGTCGATCGGAGATTGAACTTTGGCCGTCTCAGCTCGAAGCGGCGGCTCGTGTGCTCGATACACACGACAACCTTGTCTTGTCGCTCCCTACGAGCGCGGGCAAGACACGCATCGCTGAGCTTTGTATCCTCGCGACGCTGGCAGAGCGGAGGCGAATCGTGGTCGTGACCCCGTTGCGTGCGCTGTCAGCTCAGACCGAGGCGATCCTAGAGCGCACTTTCGTCCCTTTGGGAAAGACTGTGTCATCGCTCTACGGCACGACCGGCCTCAGTGAAGTGGACCAAGATATTCTCGGTGAGCGCAACATCATCGTCGCCACTCCAGAGAAGCTCGACTTCGCTCTGCGCAATGACCCCGACTTGCTCAACGACGTAGGCCTCGTCGTACTGGACGAGGGCCACATGATCGGGCAAAACGAGCGCGAGGTCCGCTACGAGATTCAGGTTCAGCGACTGCTGCGCCGCCCCGACGCCGCGAACCGACGCATCGTATGCCTGTCGGCGATCCTCCCCGACGGCGATCAAATGCAGGACTTCGTCAACTGGCTTACCGACGACCAACCTGCAGGTCTGATCGCCAACTCATGGCGGCCCACCACGTTGCGCTATGGGGAGATCACCTGGCACGACGACCACGCCCGTCTCACCGTGACCGTGGGTAGTGAGACACCGTTCGTTCCTCGCTTTTTGTCTGCCTTCACTCCACCGAAAAATCGAAGAACGTCGTTCCCGAACGACCAACAGGAGCTGACACTTGCCTCCGCATGGCAACTCGTCGACGAAGGGCAGACGGTCCTGATCTTCTGCCCACTCAGGAGATCGGTCAACTCGCTGGCCAAAGCGATCGTCAAACTCAATCGTCAAGGCGCACTGAGGAACGTATTCGAAGGGGATGCCGCGCAGCTGAACACGGCGTTGACGATCGGCGAGGAATGGCTCGGACCTACACACCCGATTCTTGCCTGCTTGAAGTTGGGCGTTGCGGTCCACCATGGCTCACTTCCGACCCCCTACCGGAAGGAAGTGGAACGTCTCCTCCGAGAGGGCGTCTTGAAGATTACGGTGTCTTCGCCAACACTTGCCCAAGGACTGAACCTCTCCGCCAGCGCGCTGATCATCCACAGCATCTGGCGAAGTCGCGCTCTGATCGAAGCCTCCGAATTCCGCAACATAGTCGGTAGGGCCGGCCGTGCGTTCGTCGACTCTGTAGGCCTCGTGCTCCACCCGCTCTACGAGAACAAGTATTGGGAGCGAAGGAACTGGCGAAAGCTGGTCGACGACAGCGCCCATCGCGACATGAGCAGCGGATTGATGCAGCTCGTCGAGTCCTTGCTTACCCGTATGTTGCACAAGTTTGGAGACGACGACCTTGAAGTGTTGATCGACTACGTGGCGGGGAACGCCGCCTGGGGTTTTCCTGAACTTTCCGACGAAGAGGACGATCAGGCCGCCGCAGTGGCTGCGCGTAAATGGAGGGAACAGCTTTCCAGCCTCGATTGCGCACTATTTAGCCTCCTCAATGACTCAGCAGTCGACGAGGTCGGCATCGAAGAGGCTCTCGACCACGCGCTCGCTTCCTCGCTCTGGACGCGAAGCGTGGCACGGAGACGCGAACTCGCTCAGACCGCTCTGCGCGCTGGTCTTTCCTCCAGAGCGCGCTTTCTGTGGGATCGGACGACCGCAACCCAACGCCGCAGCTATTTTCTCGCAGGCGTCGGTCTTGAGACCGGCCGCAAGCTCGACGAGAACGCTGACGTGCTGAATCAGCATCTGAGAGATGCCGAGCGGAGCATCCTTGACAGTGACGATCACGGAGCAATTGCCGCTATCACCCAGTTCGCTGCGATCGCTCTCACCATCGAACCATTCGCACCACCAAATCTTTCCGTAGGTTGGGAGGTGACGTTGGCGGGGTGGCTCGAAGGCAAGACTGTTGTGGAGATTGCCTCCGGTGACACCTTCGACGCTCTCGAGTTGATCGAGGACACCCTCGCGTACCGATTGCCATGGGCGATGGAGGCTGTGCGCGTTCGGGCTTCCGCCCACGAAAGTGCTGACGACGCGTGGTTGCTGGTCGACCCAGATGAAGGACATGCGGTGGCGGCGGTTGAATCGGGAACGCTGAACCGTTCCGCGGCTCTGCTCATGAGAGCTGGTTTCTCCTCTCGGTCAGGCGCAATCGCAGCCGTTCTGTCAGAGAGTGGGCAATTCACCACCTTGGCAGAGCTTCACCAGTGGTTGGGCTCCGAAGACGTGCGTCGTCATGCAGATGACGGTGATTGGCCAACGCCGTCTATACACGACCTGTGGACCGGGTTCACCAATCGAAGTGTGGCGTCTGGGCAAAAGACATGGACCCACACAGTCGAGTACGCGTCAGTGACCTGGTTCGATGACCACCCATCTAGCAGCGCCGCCCCGTACCGAGCCGTCTCCGACGAGGTGCTGACCTTCATTGACATGCCAGATGGGCGACGGGTGGGATTCCTCAACGAGCCGCTCAATCCGAAACGGGCTGGTCTGCTAACGGTGGCGGGTACCTCGGCAGAAAATACTGTTGAGCTCAATTACAGGGGCCCGGCAGATCTGTACGGATAAGTACGCGGCAACGCATTGGCCCTGCGACAGCTGAGCAGACGGCACAGCTACACCACCCATGGCCACTGGGCCATTCACCAAGGAAGCCGGCCACTACGCGACCTGGACCCGGCAGCCATCGTCGATCGGATCCGCCGAGATGTCTATGCCCGCAGCTGCGCTGCTCAGTGACCGCTGGGGGATCTTGCCAGGCCGGCGATGCTCTGTCGCGAACATCCGCAGCAGGATGAGCGACCGATTGGCGAAAGCGAACACGTCACTCATCTGGAGCAGTCGCCTAGTCGCCGATGGCTCGGTCGAGGACGGCGGCTGCGGCACGGTGCGGGCGACCTCGTGCCATATAGTGCTTCTGGGTCATCGAGGGGTCAGTGTGGCCGAGGACATCGGCGGTCACACGGGCCGAGAGTCCGGCGTCGTCGAGGATCGTTGCCACGGCGTGGCGGAAGCTGTGCGGGGTGATGTCCTCGTCGAAGCCGAGGGCTTCCCGGACACGTTGCCACGCATGGCCGACGTTCTGCGGGTCCCGCAATGTCCATACCGCCGACGGGAACACCAGATCCAGATCCTCGGACCCAGACTCCGGCGGTGAGGCCAGGCGCCGCGCGGCCATCGCGGCCTTGCGACGTTTGAGCATCACCACGGCGAAGTCTGGCAACGCCATGGTGCCGGTGTGGTTTTTCGGATCGTTGTCGTCGGTGACACGGACCAGTCCGACGCCCGCGAGACGGATGACCTTGCCGGTGGGGCGAAGTGTGGACTCGTCGAAGTCGATGTCAGACCACACCAGTCCGAGCATCTGGGAGCGACGTAGGCCGGTCGCAGCGTAAAGGGTGATCACGTCGGCGATGTCGGCGCCCTCGCAGTACGCAGCCACCGTCGGTGGGGTGTATGCCTTGACCGGTTTGCCCCGCTCGCGTTCGGCCTTGGCGAGTTTGCGTGGACACGGGGTGGTGGAGACTCTCACCGAGGACAAGATGAAGCGCAGCTGGTCGACGGTCAGATCGCCTGCACCGCCTGTGCGTCCCTTGGCTTCGACGTTCTCGGCCATCTTGGCCTCGCGAACAGGGTTGACCTCGAGGGGAGTTCGGCTGCACGCGAACCGGAACATTCCTGAGAGCACGTTGCGGGCGGTTCGCATGTTCGATGGTCCTCGGGCGTGGCCGACCTCTTGGAGGAAGGATTCGACGGTAGAGGTCGTGACTTCGAACAGGCGCCGACCGCCGAAGGCGGTGTCGAAGGTTTTTGCGGCCTCGTCGTAGCGGCTGATGGTTGCGCCGGCGCGGTTGAGGGAGATGAGGTGATCGCGGTAGTGCTTCCACAGCTCTCGCACGGTGATCGAATCCGACAGTGCGTCGTCGAGATCGACTCGGATGTCGGCAGCTGCGCTGAGGACGGCGTCGAGGGCACGTTGGCCGGTGCGGTCGGGAAGCGCGCGGCCTTGGGTGTTGAGTTTGATCGGGGAGAAGCGGGTGACGTCTCGGCGCCGACCGGAGGTGTCGCGCACGTAGATGCGTGCTTTCCAGTGTCCGGGGGCGATCTCGGTGAGCATCGGTTTGCCGGGGACGCCGAGAGGCCGTGGGGGTCTACCCCGTCTCATCGTCGCGCTCCTGCGGTTGGTCGTCCGGGTTCGTCAGTGCCTTTTCGAGTGCGTCGATGTCCCAACGGAATTCCTTTCCGACTCGGATGGGTTTGGACAGCCACGTGTGCTTGCCTGGTTGGCGGGCCCAGCGCCGCAGTACTTCCGGATGGACGCCGAGATGCGCGGCCGCGACCTTGGTGCTTCCCCACCGGTGAAGCCTCGGCGGCGGCGCGGGTGCAGGCTCAGTGGACACAGTCGCGTCCCCTGTTGTGGTCGAGATGGATTGCCGATGAGCGCCGCATCGGATCGTCCGTGCTGGCAGAGCGCGAAAGAAGGTGAGAAATGCCCTGACTTACGTGCGGTGCACGCGACAAATTGGGTGTCGCGAATCATGTGGCCGTGGCGGAATGATGGTCGTTGTCGCGCGGGATCCGGGCACGTAGAGGCTGCCTTGCCACGCTGAACCGCGCGATCCGTGAGGAAATGATCTGCGGCGACATCGCCGGCTTGCGCGAGGGTGAACGCTCGCCCCGCAAGTTCGCCGTCTTCCTCAAACGACCCAGCACGTACCGCACGCGGCCTGGGAAGCCGTGAACTGGCGGAACACCACCACCGATCACGACATCGACCGTCTCGACGGGTTGTCGCCGCTGGAGTCGTGGCTGGCCGACGCGACCCCGTTGCAGGAGCTGGACGTGGACAGGCTGTGGATGTTCACCCTCGAAGACGACCGTGCCCACCGCAAGATTACGACCAAGGGCGTCGCGCGCGGGCGCGGCCGCCACGATGTCGCGGATTGGATGGTCGGCTTGGTCGGGGCGCGAGTTCGGTTGCGGTACATGCCCAACCACGATCACGAGGTCGAGGTGTTCGACCTGGCCACCGGCAAGCATCTCGGTTGGGCGTGGCTGGCCGATCAGGTCACCGGTGACCAGGTTGGGCGGGTCCAGGGGGCCGCGATCGCAAAGCCGCCCAGCTGCGCCGCGATCTCAAAGCCGCGGACCGTGCCCGCCGCACCCGGTACGCGGCGGCGACGACCGCGGCACCAGCGCTGCGCCTGGGCGCGATGACCGTGGCCGAGGTCGAAGCCGAACTCGGCGACTTAGGATTACACCGAACTCGCGGCCCTGGCGCGGCACCGAACCCTGCGCCGAACTCGCGATCCCCTATGACGACTACGGCGGCATCAACGATCCTGAACAAGTCGGCGCGGGCCTGCGGATCCATCCCGATGTGATGTTCGGTCTCGGTCTGTCCAAGCGGCCTGCCCGACGCCGACCCCCACCAAAATAGTTCCTACAGTGTGGATTCGAGCGCAGTGACGTTATCGGTTAGTGCGACCCGCAGTTCGGTGGGGTCGCCTCCGTCTGCGGGTCGCGCTCCGGCGTCGAGCAGCGCGATCGCCTTGCCGAACTCGCGCACTGTTCGGTGGATCAACGCTTCGGGAACCGCGACCTGGCCGGGGCGTGCGGCAGAGCGCTCAATGAGGATGCCCCAGAAGAACACCAGGTCGACGACCTGATGGATCTGGTCGGGGATGTTGGTGGTCGGGCTTGCGGTCAGGGCGAGCTGAGCACCGACAGCCAGGCCGGCATTGGTGCGCCCGGCTAGCGCGGTCGAGAGAACGTGCGTCGGCGCGAGGGTCAGGATGTCGGCGCCGGGCTGTTCGCGTGCGAGTTGGAATGCCATGTTCTGGGCCATGTTCTGGATCGTCTCGTCGTCGAAGTCGCGGCGAGCGGTCTGTTCGGTCACCCGCAACGCCGTCGCGACGGCCTCGACCCTGGCTTGGATCTCCAGACCGACGGGCTCGCGGGGGCATACCAGTCCCAGGCGCTGCGTCTCCGCCATGAACACGTCGATTCGGCCGTCCAGCCAAGTCCGTCGGGGGCTCACCGGCAACATTGTGGCACAGCCGGCCTCGACAGTTCCTGGGAGACAGCGGCACCGATGCCGCGGCGTCACTGGTCGTGATGGTGTCGGTGAGGGCGTGGGCCTGCATCGCGGACAGGAACCTTTTCGCACCACTGGGTACCAGCTCGAGCAGTAGCCGGTGAATCCGGTTGAGCAGTTCGGTGCGGGCACGACCGAGCTCGTCGCGGCGGTCGACCAGCAGCCCCAGGGCCTCCATATCCGGGTCGGTGTGGACGCGACGCAGATTCGGTGACCGTAGTGCGGCCAGCGCGATCGAATGCGCGTCGACCGGGTCGGTTTTGCGGCCGCTTCCGGTGGCGAACACCCGGACCTGCGCCGATAGTTTCGCGGGCACGTCGATGACGGTTTCCCCGTCGGCGACCAGCCGGTGCGCCACATGCTTGCCGACACCGTTGCAACCCTCGAGCACCCACACCCCTCCCGGGAATAGCTCTGCGGCAGTAAGCATCTCGGTGTATCCGGCGGTGTCGGTGCCGTAGCGTCCGGTAGCCAGGACGGTTGCGTGGCGGTCGATGATTTCGAGGGTGACCGAGTGTTTGTGTGGGTCCATTCCGATGATGACCGGCATGTTGATGGTCCTTCCCAAGTGGTTCGAACAAGCAGGTGCCCGCACGGGAAGGCACCGCTACTCGAGCCAGGGCAGACCCCTTTTCAGCCACACCCGCACGGTAACTCGTTGGACTGCAAGCCATTAGAGAGCCACACCGAAACTGCTGGCGGGCAGCCGCTTACCGGGTACCTGAGCTCGATCATGGCCGGGACCAAGCCCTACCACCAGTCTCAAGTAACCCGCATATGGTGCGGTGAAGCCGGCCACCGATGTGCGATCTCGATACCGGAAGGGCATTCAGTCCGGCTGACCGGTCAGCGCGTTATCGACGACATCGGCGGCGACCTTGTGCGGTCGACCTCGCTCCAAGTAGTACTTCTGGGCTGTGGATACGTCGGCCTGGCGGAGGACGTCGGCGGTGATGCGGGCCGACAAGCCGGCGTCGTCGAGGAGCGTGGCCATGGCGTGACGGAAGCTGTGCGCGGTGATGTTATCGGCGATGCCGAGTGCCTCGCGGACACGCTGCCATGCGTGTCCGACGTTCTGTGGGTCGCGCAAGGTCCACACCGCGGACGGGAAAACTAGATCCAGTTCGGCGGTTCCTGGTCGTGGAGGCGATACCAGTCGGCGTGCCGACAGGGCGTCCTTGCGCAGCCTGAGTACTTCCACGGCGAACTCGGGCAGTGCCGTGGTGCCGGTTCGGTTTTTCGGATCTTCCTCTCTGGTATCGCGGACAAGCCCTTTACCCGGAACTCGGACAACCTTGCCCGTGAGGCACAGTGTCTGCGCCTCCAGATCGATATCGGACCAGAGCATTCCCAACATCTGGGATCGACGTACTCCAGTGGCGGCGTAGACGGTGATGATGTCGACGAGGTCAGCGCCTTCGCAGAATTCGGCGACGGTGGGCGGGGTATAGGACTTGACCGGTGTGCCACGCTGACGCTCGGCTTTCGAGAGTTTGCGTGGGCACGGCAGCTGAGAGGTTCGCACGGTGTCGAGGATGAAACGGAGTTGGTCGATCGACAGGCCGCCCGCGCCACCGGTGCGGCCTTTTGGAGCGATGTTTCGGGCCAGCTTCGCCTCGCGGACCGGGTTGGTCTGCAACGGTGTCCGGCGGACGGCGAACCCGAACATTCCCGAGAGCACGGTCCGGCCCGTCCGCATCAGCGCGGGGCCTCTGGCATGGCCGATACTGGTCAGGAAGGCCTCCACTACAGAGGTGGAGACTTCGAACAGTCGCCGACCACCGAATGCGGGTTTCATCATCTTGGCGACGTCTTCGTACTTGTCGAGCGTGCTCTGGACTCGGCCCAGCGAGATGAGATGATCGCGATAGTGGTCCCACAGCTCCAGCACGGTTATCGAATCGGACAGTGCTTCATCGAGATCGGCACGGATGTCGACAGCGGCGCGCAGCACGGCGTCGAGGGCACGTTGGCCGGTGCGGTCGGGGACCGCACGGCCTTGAGCGCTGAGTTTGAGGGGGGAGACGCGGGTGACCTCGCGTCGGGTGCCTGAGGTGTCGCGGACGTAAACCCGTGCACTCCAGTGACCAGGGGAAATTTCGGTGAGCATGGGTTTGCCGGGGACGCCGAGAGGCCGCGCGGGCCTACCGCGCGTCATCGTTGTTCTCCTGTGTTTGGTCGTCCAGGTCCGCCAAGGCGGTTTCGAGTGCGTCGATGTCCCACCGGAATTCTTTTCCGACTCGGATGGGTTTGGGTAGCCAGGTGTGCTTGCCTGGTTGGCGGGCCCACCGGCGCAGCACTTCGGGATGGATGCCGATATGAGCCGCTGCGGATCGGGTGTTGACCCACCGGCGAAGCGGCGGTGGAGGCGGGGTTACGGGTTCATCGCTCACCGGCGTGCCTCCGGTCGTGGTCGGCACGGATTTCCGTATGCGCTCTGTCGGGCGCCGCGCACTAGAGGCGGGCCGAAATTGCCGAGAAGCGGACCTGCCTTCGCGCGAGGTCGGCGACGAAGGCGGCGTGAGAAATCGTGTGAATATGGCCCGGCAGAGGTCGGGTCATAGCAAGGGCCAGACTCACTTCGGGCATTGCGAGGCCACCGGCGATCGGCGATGGTGGCGTGCGATGACGCCGCCGGAGAATGGTCACGCCCACAGGGCGGGACGGGTGTCGAGTGAAATTTCATCGGGCATCATTTCTGCCCGATCAATGGCTCTTCCAACTACAAGGAAACACGACTTTCGCGGAGTTCGCCACCAATTTCTTGCCGACACCCCGAAATTGCTGAACATTAACTGTCCGTATTCGGGTCAGGCCGACCTGTGAAGGTTCACAAAGACCCGACCGGCGCGAAAGGGTCTGTCACCGCTGCGCCGGCCGGGAGTTTTTGGTGATCAGTCGAGTTCGTGCCCGCAAGCGGACTCTGGTGTGGCGGTGATCAGTCGAATGTGCTGGGCAACGATGCTGTCGGCCAGCGACAACTGGTAGGAGACTCCGCTGTGGTTGGTGCCGTGTGCGTGCAACAAGCGCCTCGCGTCGCGGCCCCGGGTGACGTTCACACTCGCTGCCCACAGTCGTTGAGCTTCACTGTTGGGGGCCAGCGCGGCTACGAGCTCTTTTGCCTGCACCGAAGTCCGGTGCCTGCCGAGCGCGGATTTCATCATCGCGACCGCCCAGGACCGTTCGCCGTCGGGATCGACGAGGACGGTCTCGGCGTGCTCGCTGAACATCCACACCGGTGCCGATCCAACGTCATCGATGCCGGTCAGTGCATCGGCGAACAAGTCGTTGCGCGACAACACATTCCACATCGGGTCAATGTATGCGGCCAAGATGCCTCGGGCCTGGAAGCGCTCGAGATTGACTGCCAATGCGGTCTCGGCTTGGACGTAGGTACGCAGGTAGTGGGTCGGGGCCAGTGGGATATCGGGGATGGCGAGATCGTGCAGGTGCGTGGCCATCGCCTGGTTGGATCGGTAGCCGAGAATGATTCCTTCGAGAGTGCTCAGCGACGGCTCGCGCTCGCCGCGTTCGATGCGCCCTAGGTGGACCGCGCTGAACCCGACCACATCTGCCGCCTCGTCACGAGTAAGACCCAGATCTTCGCGGATCCACCGGCACGTCGTGCCGAGATCCGGAATGGACACATCGGGTCGGGTCGGATCGCGTCGACGCCGTCGCCGCGTCCGATCCGACCGCCGAGAAATATCGTCCTTTTTCATGGTCTCCCCCCCGGGAGTTAGTGGTGTAAGTCACAGGCTGAGATGTTTGAGGTGAGATTTGCCTGCTGGTGATGAGAACCTGTCTACCAGACAGGTTTTCATGCGGCAAGTTTGCCGACGGCTTCGGAATTGCGTACGGCGGCGTTCGCCAAATATGTGGTGTCAGTGGAGGTTTCGATGGTGCCGAGACGCGTTCGGGCGTCCAAGTAACCACGGTGTTAATGAACCCATTTCGGTCCTGTAGATGCCCCGCCGGCGTGGGTCTTCTTAACTGATCATTTTAGATATATCCAAACTGGATCAGTTAACGCTCTAGCGGCCCAGTCGGTTTCATGGCTTGGATGGAAAGCGAAAGTAATTCCCTCCAAGAAAGGAAATCCTGTGGATCCGATCGTGATCGTGAGCTACATCAACGCCGGGCTGTCGCTGCTGGCCAACGGGGCTGCCCTGGCCAACCAGGTCCTCTACCTGGCGCTGACCTTCCTCTGACGTTCTCGCCGTACGGCACCGCCGCGCCAGGTCGAACACCGGCCGGCGGTGCCGGGCAGACAACGATCTGAAACTCGCGCCGCGCGCCGATCCAATCCCGCTGCGGCACAAACCCTCTGCTTCACCCTTCGACTAGAAAGGGTCCACCGGTCATGCCCAAAAACACTCCGACCGCACGCACAACAGTCGCTCGCGGGCGATATCGAATCCCCGGTATTCGTCGAGCCAGCACCCTGCTGTTGGTGGCCGCGGTGCCGGTAGCTGTCGCGGTAGGCAACGCCGCTGCGGCCAGCGCCAACGGCCCGGTTTCCACCGTCGCAGACCAGGGTGGCGTCACCAGCCCACCCCAACCCGGTACCGAAACACCCACGCCGCCACCAGCTCCCGAACCTGAGCCCGAACCGGCGCCGCCGGTGTACTACGAACAGCCCGCCGAGGTGCGCAACGGGCCTTCTAGGCCCGCTCCGAGCGTGGCCGAACCAGTCGAGCCGGTACGAATCGAAGAGCTCCACCTGCCCGAGCCTGTCGAACCGGTCGCGCCGATCGCGCCGCCGGAGAACGCGATCCGGATCGGGGAGTGGCAGACACCGAGCCCGGAATGGTTGCCGGTGGAGGTTCGCGACACCATCAACAACACCGCCGCAGGCGCTGAGGCACAGGTCGCGACAGCGCTGGACTCGGTCGGTATCCCGGCGGGGCGTTCCGATCGCGTCAGCGGTGCGGTCCTGGGCGGTGCCGGATTGGGTGGTGCGGCCGGAGCTGCCGTGCTGGGCGTCCCAGCGGCGGCGGTGGGCGCGACGGTGGGTGGGCTGGTCGGCGGCACGGTCGGCGGGATCGCCGGTGCCGCACTAGGAATCGTGATCCCCGTTCCGATCATCGGACAGGCCACCAGCGGAGTCGCGGGCACCGCCCTCGGCGCTGCGGCCGGCGCCGCGGCAGGTGCCGCGATCCTCGGCGTACCGGCCGGTGCTGTCGGCGCGGCGGTCGGCGGAACGATCGGCGCCGGGTTCGGCGCGGGCGTCGGAGTCGGTCAATGACCACGAGTGCCGCAGGTGGTGGCGCCGCTGTCGTCGTCGCGGTGGTGGGAGCGGCGGTACTCACCGCTTTCTCACCTGCGGCTCCTGCGGTCGGGGTGCCGATCACTGGGTGCCCGGCCTTGTTCATCCTCGGTGTGCAGGGCACCGGCCAGTCGTCGCCGACCGCAGATCCGCTCGCCGATACGGGTGTGGTCGGTTCTCTGATCGGGCCGGTGGTGGGTGCGGTGCCTGCTCTCGTGCAACGCGCCTATATCGGCTACGACGCTGGTTTCGGCGGCATCGTCCCCGGTGGCGGCTCTGACCCGTATGTGGCCTCGGTGTCGGGCGCTCGGGCCAATCTCGACTCCGCCGCCCGCCACGTCGTGCACGTGTGCCCGGACACGATGCTCGCCGGGATCGGCTACAGCCAAGGCGCACAAGCGATGGCGAGCTTCGCACGCGACGTCGGCGCCGGCAACGGGCCCGTCCCGGCGGAGCGCGTCGCGGGGATCGCGTTGTATGCCAACCCGGATCGTGGCGAGTTCGAGCCGGTCTTTCCTGGGCGGCCGGGCCAGACCGTGCCCGACCCCGCACCCGGCACTTCGGGAGCTGCGGTCTCGACCGTGCAGGTCCTCACGGCCCCCGCGGGAGGTGCGGGCATCGCCACCACCGACGACGGATACGGCGCACTCGTCGGTCGGGTCGCCGACATCTGCAGCGACGGCGACCTCGCCTGCTCCGCCCCAGGTCAAGCCGCACTCCTGCGTTTGGGTGCGCAGATCTTCGCCCAAGCGGACCTGACCAACCCCCTCGCAGCGCTGAACACGCTCGGTGCGGCGCTCTCGGAGGCGCTCGGCGAAGCCTGGAACACTGTGATCGTCAACGACTTTCAGGTCGGCGCGGGCAGTATCGACTATGCGCCACAGGCCGATTTGGGGCAGCGGCTGGTCGATGCCGGTGACCCCCGCACATCCGTCACGGATCCCGTTGCGGCAGCAGCGCGATGGAACGAGATCACCGCGACGGTCATGGCGAATCCGCTGGCGCTGTTGCCGAGATTGCTCGCCCAGCTCGGGGGCGCGTGGGGCCAGCTCGCAGCCGAGAACGCCGAGCTGGTCAACCCCACAACGTGGCTGCGGTTCGCCGACACGGTCGGGCGCCACAACGGCTATGCCCTGACCGGGCAGTTGAACTCAGGCATCGCCTGGATGATCGCCCTCGCCCACGACATCGCGGGAACTCGCTCATGACCAGCACCGGAGCGGATGCGTTCCGCGCGAACACCGCGATCGGGCCCGGCACCCCGGGCAAGATCCTGCGCACCCGCGAGGTCATGGTGCCCCACATCGCCGGTCTGCGGCGGGCATGGCAGGTGATCTACACGACCAAAACCAGCTCTGGCATCCCGGTCACCGCCTCAGGCATCGTGCTCGAGCCTGCACCGCCGACCGGTGGTGCGGTGATGAAACCCCCGCTGGTGGTGTACTGCCCAACCTTTCACGGCCTCGGTGGTCGGTGCGCGCCCTCTCAGCTGCTGGTCGAGGGCAACGAACCCGACACGAGCAGTATCGCCGCCGCGCTCGTGCAGGGATGGACGGTCGCGGTGCCCGACGGGATCGGACTGGGCATCCACGGCGCCGGACCCCACCATTTCCTGGCAAAGCAGGCGGGTGCACATGCGGTGCTGGACCTGGCTCGCGCTGTCGGGTCCCAGCCTGCCGACGGGACTATCGAGGGTCCGGTAGCGGTCTGGGGCTACGCCGATGGCGGCCGGGTTGCCGCCGCTGCCGCAGAGTTTCAGCCCGCCTACGCTCCCGAACTCGATCTTCGGGCAGTCGCGGCCGGTGCGGTAATCCGCGATCCCGGCGCGTTGATCAACAGCCTCGACGGCGGACCATGGTCGGGCCTGGCGTTCGCGGGCATGGTCGGACTGGGCCGGGCTTACGCGCACCTTCCGGTCGATCACCTACTGACCGACCTCGGTGTGCGCGCGGTCCGCGCAGCTTCCGAGCTCGACCTGGCGACGTTGCTGGTGGAGTTTCTGCATCCCCTCGCGACATGGTGTGAGCGCCCCGACCCCTGGAACGACCCGGTCTGGAACTACGTCCTCACCCACGAAACCCTGGGCACCTTTACACCGTTGGTGCCGATCCACCTGTACCACGGGCTGCTCGACGGGCTGGTCCCGATCCAGTCCGGACGCGAACTGTTCGCCGAGTACACCTCCCGCGATGTCGCGGTGTCCTGGTCGGAATTCGACGTCACCCACCTCGGCGCAGCCGACCTCGGAGTCCCCGACGTGTTGACCACCTTCCGCGCGGGATTCGCCCGACCGCCACGCCATCAAGGCCCCAACCCGACCAACTGACGCGCCTGCCCGCGCCACCCCCTCCGGCGCGGGCAGGCCGAGCCCACTCGCTCGACACCGAAAGGAAGCCGAATCCGATGAACCACAACACAACTCAGCGCAGAGCCTGCGCGATCGCGGCCGCATGGCTGACAGTGACGGTCATCGGCGCGACACCAGCCCTGGCCGAGCCCACCACCAGCCCACCTCGCCCGTCGACGACAGCGGGCAATCCTGCAACCTCCGCCTGTCCTGCCTTGTACGTGCTCGGCGTGCAGAACGGTGAGGAAGGCGCCGCCACCACCGTCGACACCGGCGATACGGGGGTGCTGGGCCAGGCCTTCGGACGGTTGGCCACCAAATTGGGCGCGGCGATCGAGCGGTCCTACATCGTCTTCGGCGCTGAGGTGAACACGGCGAACTACCCGGCAGCGGTGACCGCAGCGGCCGATCAGATCGAGCAACGCGCCGGCGAAATGATCGACCAGTGCCCATCGACCCAGATCGCGGTCGCCGGCTACGCCCAAGGCGCCGCTGCGGCAGCAGTGTTCGCCGAAAAGTCCGGGGCGGCCATGTCACGAGTGCCTGCAGAGAAGGTCGCAGGGATCGCGTTGCTGGCCAACCCTTCCCGACGAGCAGCGACCGGTGCTCTGCCCGGCACCGACAAAGCGGAAGTCCCGTCCGCTGCATCCGGCACGGACGGAACCGCGGTGTCGAAGATCACGCTGACCAACATCGGATTGTCCGGGGCAGGGATCGCCGCCAGCACTACACCGACCAGCTACGGCTCGCTGGTCGGCCGTGTAGCTGATCTGTGTGTGGCCGGTGATGCGACCTGCGATGTCCAGTCGGGCAGCCCGCTGCTGACCGCTGTTACCAACATCGCCGGGCAGGCCGAAGGCAAGGACCCGGTTGCCGCGATCGCCACCGTCGCCCAAGCGCTGGCCTCCACCGCCTTCACCACCGCGGTCGGCGTCGTCAACGACGACATCATCGGCACCAGCCTGGACCAGCTCTCCTACGCCCCGAACCAAACCCTGGGCCAGCGCGTCGCGGCGGCGTCCTCACCGACTGCCACCACAACCACCGAATCCGACGCCCTGTCAGCGCTGTTCAAGATCGGCACGATCGGCTTCAACGCCGTGGTGTCGGTGGCGCAGAAGGTCTTCACCGCCACGACCATCGCCGAACTCGCCGCTGTCGGTCTGTCCAACCCTGCCGCCGCGGTCGCGGTGCTCGGCACGAAAGTCGCTGAGGCCGTGGTGGATCTGGTGCCACCCCAGTCGATCAGTACCTGGGTCAACGACGCGTTCGAGGCGATCACCTCCACGATCACCGACCCCCAAGACCTGTACACGACCTCAGCGACCGCCCAATACAGCAACTCCACCGGACGACGCAGCAGCTACAGCACCGTCTCGGTGACAACCAGCGGAGACACCCCACTGGCCGCGACCACCGCGTGGTTCACCGCGATCGCCCACGACCTTGCCGCCCAGACGACGTCATCGACGAAGCAACCGACGCCCTCGACCAGCGTGACGCCTTCGACTCATCCACATCCAGCACCCTCGCCCACCACAGCGAAAAACCCTGCCACGCAGACCAACTCGGTATCAGTCACCACAAGTCCGCCGGTGGCGCACCCCTAGACCCCTTCGGAGCACGACCAGAGTTACTGGGCTTTCCCCCGCCTGATCAGTGGCTCTTCCAGCGGCGTGCTCCGAAGGGCCCGACCACAACCCAGCTGATCGAGGAGGTGAACAACATGCCCACCGACGACCTGAGCCGCCATCATGGTGCCGCTTGGCTACACAACCCCAACAGCCCAGAATCACATTCAGACGAGCCCCAGCGGGTCGACCAACACGTCGACAGCCAACCCGGACAGCACAACCGCGGGCGGGCGCAGCGTTCACGAATCGTCGCGATCAGCGCCGCTGTCTTGACCGTTGTTTCCGGATCGGCAGCGGCCCTCGCGGTGAGCATGTCAGGCGGGAGCGGTGACCGGGCCGACACCTCCGCGACAACCTCGGCCCCGCTGACAGCTTCTTCCGCCGTGGTTGTCACAGAGCGGGCCTGCGCAGGCGTGACCGCTCAGATCGTGACGGCCGGTGCCGGTGATACCGCGACCGTCGCGGGCGTGATCGCGGCGTTCGAACACGCCTACTACGTGACCCGCAGTGCTGAACAAGTGCTGCGGTTGACGAGTCCGCAGGCCGGGCTCGCACACGAACCGCTGGCCGCCGCGATCACCGCGCTGCCGCTCGGCACCACCCACTGTGTCGGTATCACCTCGATCGCGCAGAACACCGCCGAGGTCCACCTGGTGGAACTTCATCCCGATGGGCGTCGGTTCGACTACCTGCAGGTGATCAACGTATCCGGCGTTGCCCCAGCCGGGTTGGTCATCACCAACATCCAGAAGCGAGGCAGCTGATGCATGCCTTGACCTTCCGCCAGCACCCCCTCGCCGGGATCGGCGGTCGCCGTCTGGATCCGGCCACGGTGAGCCCTCCAGATCGCGTCGCTAGCATCCGCACCGAGCCCCTGCCGACGACCCGAGCGCATCCACCGGTGGTCGCGATTGTCGGCGCCCACGGCGGAGCCGGCACCTCGACGCTCGCTCGGTGGTGGGCGCCAGCGGCGGACTGTGGGCAGGCCTGGCCTGGGTCGGTGCAGACGACGCAGCGGGTCGTCGTGGCGGCGCGGCTGTGTCTGCCGGGGCTGGTCGCGTGTGCAGATCGACTACGCGAGTGGCATGTCGGTACCGCTCCTGACGGTGTCGAGATCGTCGGTGTCGTGCTCAGTGCCGCCCGCCCGGGGCGAGTCCCGGCCTCGGTACGCCGTTATCGCGCCGTGGTGGAGGACCTGGTCGAACACGTGTGGGACATCGGTTGGCACGACGAGCTCATCGAACGCGAACTGGCCGAGCTCGCCGAGTTCACCCCGTTCGACCCCGTCCCGCGACGGCGCGCACGCCTGACCCAGGCAGTGCCCCTCGATGTTCATCACGTCGGCAGCGAGCTCATCGACGCCCTCGCGCGGGCAGCGAAAAACCTTATCGACCAACAGGATTCGGAGAGATAACCATGTCCGTTCTATCCGTGGTGGGTGACAGCGTGTCTGTGCTGGCCCAAGAGATCAAGGTAAACCCCACTATCCCGCCGGGCGGAGACAAACTGACCAATCTGGTGGGCTACTTGTCGTGGCTGGTCATCTTGGCCGGGGTCGCAGCCCTGATCTATGCCGGTGGCAAGTTCGGCTGGGAGCGCTGGCACGGCGGCGCGGTCGAATCCCCCAAGATCGTGTTCGCGGCCATGGTCGGCGGCATCATCGCCACCTCCGCCGGCGCCATCATGAACGCCGCCGTCACCGGAGGCTCCTGACATGCAGGCACCTCAGCCCAGCCACGAAACCCACGACAGCGCAATACACTCGCGTGCCGTAACCATCACCGCGGCTGATGGCACAGCGTTGACGGCCACTCGTTTCGGGGAAGCGGACGTCACCCTGACCGTCGTCTACCTGCCCGGACCACTGGCCAGCGCAGCGCATTTCTCACCCATGATCACGGTGGTCGACAGACACTTCAGCGCAGACACCGCGCAATTGGTCTACGACCAGCGTGGCCACGGCAACGACCTACCGCTTGCTCCGGGCCGGGCGGGGATGGCCCAACTGGTCGAGGACCTGAACACGGTGATCTCCCACGCGGGAAGCCACGTCGTGTTGGTGGTGCATTCCCTGGCAACGATCGTGGCGCAGGAATGGCTCTACCACCACCGACGCGACCAGACCCGCCGCGTCGCTGCGATCGTCGCGATCGGACCGGTCACCGAACTACCCGATCACGATGGGGCACTGACCACGCACCCGACAGGGGTAGCCCGCCAAGCAGGTGCCCGTCTCATCCACGACCTTTCCACGGCGCTGGGTGAGCGGGGCCTTCACACCGAGGCCGAGATCGAGTCCGCCCGCCACACACTGCGCGCGTATCGGCGATGCGGGGCCGATCTGGCAGTGGTCGAAGACCTCTTGCGCGCAACACCGACCTGGATCGTGGCCGGACGAGCGGACCCGGTGGCGGACTACGAGCGCGTCAAGGAACTCGCCGAGACGGTGTGGGCCGAAATGAGCAGCTTGCGCGCCGGAGGCCATGACCTTGCCCGCACCTTTCCCTGGCTGCCCGCCGCCGCGGTGTCATCCGCGATCCGCGCGGCCCACGACGCCGACCGGTTCGGGGGCGGCTGGTGATCGCCGAACCGCTGCCCGCGCAGGTGCTGGCACCGCTGACACAGCTGGTGAATTGGCTGGCCTGGTTCGTGCTGCTGCTGTGCGTAGCTCGCGCGACCTTCGTCGGCGGCCAACTCGCCCTCCGGATCTACCGCGAAGAAGCGATCGAAGGCTTCATCGGATCCCTCGCTGCCGCCGCACTCCTCGGCTCAGCCAGCGCCCTGGCCATCGCCATCCTCCCTACATGAAACACAGGACATCCCTATGCCACAAAAGCTTTCGATACGCGGCCGTCGGACGATCACCGTGTGGATCGTGCTTGCCATAGCGACCATCGCCGCCACGGGCTGTGGTGACACCGACTCCGGCGAGGACCAGCGCGTCCCAGCCTCCACCGACGTTACGCAGCTGATCCCCAAAGGCCTGAGCTGGCGAACCTACCAGGGCATCGACCTGCCTGTCGCAGCGCAAGGCCCCCGCGTGATCGAGGGTGCGATCGCCTCGGACTTCGACCGGTCTCCGGTCGGTGCCGCACTGGCCGCGATCCACGCGACCGTGCGGATGTCGGTCGCACCGGACGGCCAATGGGCCTCGGTCGGGCAAAGCATGATCGCCCCCGGCCGAGGCCGCGACACCTGGGCGACAGCTCGCGCCCAGATCTCGATCACCACCCCCGCCACCGACATGGCGCCGCGCATCCTCGGCTACCTCGTCCGGGCCTACACCGACACCGAAGCACAGGTTCAGACCTACTCCACCTATCCGGACCGCTCGATCACCCGCAACACCGCCACCGTCATCTGGGCCACCGACGGGTGGCGACTGCGACTGCCCGACGCCGTGACCGAAAGCCCGGTCACCGCAGTGGATTCGGTGCCCAACGACATCGTCGCCCTGCCGAAACCGTGAGGACTAGTTCTGATGCGTTCGACTCGAACCCTGCTCATTTTGCTCAGCATCATCGCCGCTGTGGTGATCGTCGTGTTCGTCCTAACCGTCACCAGTGGCGACCAAGCCGACACCGCCCAACCCCCCGCACACAGCGGACAACCTACGACGACCGTCACGCCACCGACGACACCGGCAGCTGTGCGCCCGCCAACGGTCGACATGTTCGGCAACCGTCTCGAAGTCCCGGCTGAAGAATCCGGTACGGCGTTGCCGCAAACCGCCCAGGATCGGACCGAGCCGACGCGATCGGATTTCCTGACCGCGGCACCGGCTCGATTGCAGTGGCAGCGGATCTGGGACGGCGCGGCAGTGCCGGTCTCGGGCAGCGACGGCCCTGCACGCATCGACGCCGGTGTGGCAGCGGGGTTCGCCCGCACGCCGCAAGGTGCTGCGTTGGCGGCGATGGACGCGATTGGGCGGGTTTACACCGCGCCGGACCCGATCTGGCGAAAGGTAGTTCGGGACCGCTTTTACGGCGGCGGCGATACGTTGATCGACCAGTTCGCCCGCTCTCGCACCAGCGACCCGAACATGGCACGCTACGTCACCGTCCCCGAAGGGGTACGGGTCCAGCCGGGCTACCGCGAGGACCTGGCCGTGGTTCAGCTCGCGGTCCGTTCTACGAGTGGTTACGCGATCGCGACCTGGCCCATGGTCTGGGTCGAGGGCGATTGGCGCATCCGCGTCCCCGACGACCCCGCAAGTCTCTGGCGCCCCGCCACCCCCACCTTGTCAACGGCGGGATTCGGGAAATGGGATCAGCGATGACCAGGGTTCTCGCTTTGCCTACGCCGACAGGAGGGGGTGTCCGCGCTGAGCTTCCCGATATTGCGTGTGTAGCACTACCCGGAGTGAAGGAGGTATGTCAGCTCGGCAGCGCCGCTGTAAACGCAGCGGGCGATTCGGTAATCGACAGCATTGTCGCCGATCTCGTCGAGAGTCTCGTTTCTGCGCTGCGGATGGTAATGGCGTGGTGGACGACGTTTCCGTCGCCGGAGCTAACCACCTCCCAGGGACAGCCCGCCCCGGTACTCGCCCAGATCCGCGAGTACACCAGCGGTCTACAAGTGGTGCTGCTGACAGCCGGGATCATATTCGCGGCCGCGCGGCTGGCTTTAGCCAAGCGTGGTGCCGCAGCGGGGGAAGCTCAGGAGAGCTTCCTGATGTTGGCGCGAGCGACGTTCGGCGCAATGACCTTCGGCGTGTTGATCACCGTCGCGACGACGGCTGGCGACGAATTCGCAGACTGGGTCGTCTTCGACGCCGCTCGCGGTGACCTCGATACCGCTGTCGGGCGCATCGCCGATCAACGGATCACGGTCAACCTCGGCCCCGGAATCCTGCTCGTTCTCACCGTGCTCGGCTTGATCAGTATGTTGGTTCAGCTCGTCATGCTGGTCGTTCGACAAGCCCTGCTGGTTGTGGTTGTTGCGGTGATTCCGATGGCGGCAGCGGCGTCGGGGACCGGGCCCGGTTCGCAAGCCTACAAGCGGTTGGTGGCGTGGTCGCTGGCGTTCGTGCTGTGGAAGCCGGTGGGGGCGTTGGTCTATGCGATCGCGTTCACGGTCACCGGTAGTGGCGACGAGCCAGATCCCCAGATGATCTTGCTGGGAGTGATCTTGATGGTGATGAGCGTGATCGTGCTCCCTGCGCTGATCCGCTTGATCGCACCGGCAGTGGCCACGCTCGGTGGCGGAGGCGGAGCGGCATCAGCGTTGGCCGGCGCTGGCGCCGGCATCGCGATGTCGGCTGTCGGCAGCGGCGGATCGCAGGCCAGAAAGATGTCCGAGGCTGAAAATTCTGGTTCATCGGCCGGATCATCGAGCCGGGCAGGTTCAACGCCGTCTGGGCCGAGTGGTGCTGGTGGGGCGCGGCCGATGGCAGCGAGTTCGGGAACGACGTCTGGTGGGACAGGCTCCGCGCCAGGTGGCGGCGGATCTATGTCAGCAGGTGCGGTGGGGGGTGGCGCGCGCGCTGGTGGGGCTTCTGCAGCGGGTGCCGGTGGTTCGAGTGGTGCGGCCGCTGCGGGTGCGATGGGGGCAGGCCCTGCGGGTGCGGCGATGTTGGGCGCCCAACTCACCGTCGGCGCATTGCAAGGTATCTCGGCGGCAGCTCAAAGCTCGATTCCGGAGTCGTCGCCGATGGATCCGGATGCGCTCGGTCCCGGGGAGGTCCGGCGATGAGCACACGGATGTATGGGCGCTGGGAACAGCCTCGCTCGGCCGGGTTCTTCGGTCTGACGTGGGGGGTTTCGCTCCTCGGGCTCGGCTTGGTCATCACGGTGATGGTGTCGTTCATGATCACCCGTTCCCTGGAATTCGCCGGGGCCGTCCTGCTCGGTGCGGCGGTGGTGTTCGTGCCGCTGGCGGTGACGCGCAACGGGCGCACCGGGTGGGAACTGTTGCTGCTTCGGGTCCAGTTCGCCCGCGCTCGTTCTCGCGGCGAGCTGACCTACCGGTCCGGGCGGTTCTCCCGGCTACCAGGGCTGGCGAAATTGCCTGGGCTGTTGGCTGATTCACGCCTGACCGAGTACGAGACCCCGGGTGGGAAGCGGTTCGCGATGCTGCATATCCGGCGTAGCGATCACTACACGGTGATCGTGCGGGTGATCCCGCGCGGTAAGGAACTCGTCGACCAGGCCCAAATCGATTCCTGGGTCGATGGATTCGGCCAATTCCTGGCTTCGCAGAGCCGTGGCGGAGAAGTCGTCGCGGTGACCGCGGTGCTGGACAACACCGTCGAGACCCGGTTGAAGCAAACCCGGGAAGTCACCCGGCTGATCCGCCCGAACGCCCCTGACTTCGCCACAGCGGTGATGAAGGAAGCCGCCGCCGACAGCGGCGGGGTCGGGGTGCGGATCGAGGCTCGTATCGCGATCACCTACCGGGCGATCGGCAAAGGCCGCATCCGCCGTGACCAGGCGGAGCAGGCCCGCGAGATCGGGCAACGACTGCAATCGGTGCTGTCTCAGCTCGCCCGCGCCGGCTTGCCCGCCACGCCCCTGCACGCGTGGGAGGTGCTCGGGTTGGTCCGGAGCCGATTCGATCTCGCTTCCCAACGTGACGTCGAAGCTGCAGGAGCTCAGATCGTTCAGTCGCAGTCGTGGGACTCGGTCGGCCCGCTCGCCCACCACGATCGCTGGGATCACTACGTCCACGACGGCGCCCGCTCGATCACCTGGGAAATGGATGGTGCACCCCGCGGGGCGGTGATGGAAACCGTCCTCGAAGAGCTGTTGCGTCCGCGCCCGGACCTGCCTCGCAAACGGGTCGCGATCGTCTACCGCTTGCATTCAGCTGCGGAAGCGACGTCGTTGGTGGATTCGGACTTCCGCGACGCTGTTGCCGCCGAGCAGACCGAGCGGGGGATTTCGTCGGCGGCGGCGCGGATCCGGGTCGGTAATACCTCGGCCGCGCGGGAGGAGCAAGCGCGCGGGGCTGGGTTGACCCGGTTCGGGGTGTTGGTGACGGTGACCGATCACCTCGACGCTGACCTGCCCGGAATCGAGGCCTCGGTCAAAGGAATGGCGGCGGCGTCGCGTTTGACGGTGCGCCGCTGCTACGGCTACCAGGCCGCCGGATTCGCTGCCTCGCTCGGGATCGGGTTGATCTTGCCCGAACACGCCTCCATTTCCGAGCGGGTCTCGGGATGAACCGGTACCCGGGAGGTTCCCCTCGTCGAGACAAGCCCGCGAAGACCGAACTCTTCGAGGGCATCAGTGTCCTGAGCAGCGCCCGCCGCGCTGAAGTCGAGATGACAGCCGTGCGCAGCGGAGGCCTGCGGGGATGGCGGGCACGCATGATGCTCTCCAGCGACGATCACAGACGCGCGACCGCGTCACGGCGCCGCGACGGCACCGCCGGTGACGGGTTCGATCTGATCGCACCGGTGTTGACCGACCGGGGCTACGCCGGCGCGGGCGGTGGCCGGGCGTCGGTGGTGCCACGCACACCGGAGTGGCGTGCGACGACGGTGCAGGTGGCTGGGTTGTGGCCGTTCTGCGTCGGGGCGAGCGCCCCGACCGCGGGTGTGCCGGTGGGCAGTCACTACATCACCGGCGCCCCGGTGCATTTCGATCCCATGTCGTGGTTTCTGCGCGGGTTCATCACCGCGCCGATCGCGTTCGTGCTGGCACTGAACGGCTTCGGCAAGTCCTCGCTGATCCGACGCATCGTCGCGGGTGCTGTCGCGGCGGGGGAGACCGTGCTGTGCATGGGCGACACCAAAGGCGAATACCGCGACCTGGTCGAGCGCCTCGGTGGGCAGGTCGTCGACGTCGGCTACGGTCACGGAACCATCAACCCCCTCGATGTCGGCGCCCTGGGCGCTGTCATCGCCGAGCTGTCCGATGCTGATCAGCGTCGCCAGGTTGTGGCGCGGGTCGAAGCTGGGCAGATCAACATCGTTGCCGGGCTGATCGAGTTGGTGCGCGGCGCTCGGGTCGCAGACTACGAGGAAGTCCTGCTCGCCGCTGGTTTACGGGAGCTCTACAGCCCAACCGGTGGTTTCACCCACCAGAAGCCGCCATTGCTGGAGAACCTGCTCGCAGTGATCTCGGCAGGAGGCGAGCGGCTGCGCGCGTTCGCCGAAGAAGACGACGACATCTCCTACCGCGCCGCGACGAAAACGCTGCGCCGGTCGATGCGCGCCCTGGTCGAAGGCCCGTTCGGAGCGATCTTCAACGGACCCACCTCGACCCGGTTGGATCTGTCGAGTCCCGCGATCTGCATCGACATCTCCCGCATCCCCGAAGGCGACACCAAACTGCTGGCAGCCGTGCTGATGACGTGCTGGTCGGACGGGTTCGGTGCGGTCGCCGCCGCTCACGCCCTCGCCGACGCGGGCCTGGCCCCGGCACGGACGTTCGAGGTCGTGATGGACGAGATCTGGCGTGTGCTCGGCGTCGGTGAATTCATGGTCGACCGCGTCGACGCGCTGACCCGACTCAACCGGCCCTTGGCCACCGGGCTGATCATGTGTTCCCACACCATCAAAGACCTCGCCGCCTTCGATTCGCCAGCCGCCCAAGCGAAAGCGCTCGGGTTCTTCGAACGCGCCCGCGCGAAGATCATCGGCCCGGTCGGTCCCGAAGAAGCCAACCGCATCGCCGCGGTGGCCGGGATGACCGACACCGAGAAATTGTTGGTCACCTCCTGGGCGGCGCCGCGCCCACCCAGCGACGACGACCTCGATGCCACCCGACGTGAAATACCGCCGGGCACAGGGTGTTACCTGCTCAAGACCGGTGAAGCCGACGAGCCCGGCATTCCGTTTCGGATGGTGTTCACCCCCACCGAACGCGACTCCGATATCCACAACACCAACCGCCGCTTCGACAACCTCGGCCACACCTCCGGTGGGTCGGTGAATCCGCGATGAGCACCGTGGAACCCGGTCGTCAGCGAAACCACACCTCGAGCTCTCACACCCGCGAGATTCGCCCTCACTCGGTGGTGTCGCGATGAGTAGTGCTGCTCGGGCGACGGTCGCGGTCGTGGGCGCGACCCTGATGCTGCTTGGACTGCTGCTCTTCGCGGGCGTTGCCGAAAAGGGGGGCTGCGCGCCGTCGGCGATGCCGAGCGGTGCGTCGTCGGCGACCGGCGACGCGAGGACGATGCCGATGGCCGAGGGCAGCTACACCCTGACCTCGGGCTTCGGGATGCGTTGGGGCACAAGGCATCAGGGCCAGGATTTCGCCGCCGCGCCCAAGACTGCCATCTACGCGGTCGCCGACGGACTCGTCGTGCGGGTGGGAGCTGCCAGCGGGTTCGGGATCTGGGTGGTCATCGACCACAACATCGACGGCGAAACCGTGTCCTCGGTCTACGGGCACATGTTCGCCGACGACGTCCGCGTCGAACAAGGCCAGAACGTGCGTATCGGTCAACTGATCGCCGGGGTCGGCTACAACGGCGAAACCGTCCCGGCAGGCCCAGATGGAGCGCACTTGCATCTCGAAATCTGGACCCAAGGAGGGCGATTCGGCGGCGGCACGGCCATCGACCCGATGCCGTGGCTGCTCCAAGGAAATGTGGACCAGTCCACCAGTGTCGCGACATCGAGCGCGGTGTCGCCGCCGACGACATCAGTCAGCGATGCTCCCGTAGCTGGCGCCGGTACGGCGGCGGGCGCCGAGCTGCCCGAAATGCCTGCATCTATCGGCTTGGAGCGTGGGTTGCAGGTCGACTCGATCCGTTTGGCGCGCACGATCGTTCAACGGTTTCCTCAGGTGCAGAAGATCTATGGGCAGCGTGAGGATGATCGGCCCGATCATCCCAGCGGCCGGGCGATCGACATCATGATCCCTGACCCGACTTCCGGGGACGGTAAAGCCCTCGGTGACCAGATCGCCGACTTCGTTCTCACCAACTCCATTGCGCTGCGGATCGACTATTTGATCTGGCGCCAGACCTACCGTGCGGCCAGCGGCGAGTCCAACCTGATGGAAGACCGGGGCGGGGCCACCGCCAACCATATGGACCATGTCCACGTGACCACCCTGGGCGGGGGATACCCAGACGGCTCACCGATCGGGTCCGCCGCGACGAACCCACCCGGCACCAGCACAGCATCGAAGTGCGGACCCAGTGCCGGGGAAGCTGATCTCGCGCCGAACACCGTCCCGACCGACTTGGATCCGTGGTATCGGCTGGGTGGCACCGTATGCCCGCAAATCAGCGCGTCGCTGCTGGCTGCCCAGGGCAAAAAAGAATCCGGTTTTCAGCGCGGGTTGACCTCGTCGGCCGGTGCGCAAGGTCTGGCGCAGTTTCTGCCCGGCACCGCGGCGGCTCTCGCCTCCGATGGGCAGCCGTATGTGATCGACGCCGACGGTAATGGTGTCGCGTCGGTGTGGGAAGACGGCGACGCGATCATCGGCCAGGCCCGCTATCTGTGCGACATCGCCGACCACGTCGATACCTGGATCGAGCAGGGCAAGGTCGTGGCTCCCAACGGTGCTGTGGAGCTCTATCTCGCCGGCTACAACGCCGGCGAACACGCGGTGCTGCGGTCGGGCGGATTCCCCACGGGCTCATCGGATTACGAAGTTCAGACCCGCCCGTATGTGGCCAACATTCTCGCGATGGCCACCCAGATGTCGACGACGATGAGCTGAGGACACCATGGTGAACCGTCTACCCCTCTGGGCTGTGACCCTCGGTGTCGCGACAGTCCTGATCGTGGTCGCCACGGTGCTGGTGGTCGGCGCGCAGGACAGCGCACCTGTGCCCGGTACGCACACACCGGGTACCGCCCACGTGGAGGGCCCGGATCCAGCGGCTGCCGACGCCGTGACCGTCACCCAGATGGGTTTGGCGGCCATGTTCTCCTGGCAACCGCGCACCGATCCCGGCCCGGGCACCGGGTTGACCCGCGCCGCACCGTGGGTGACCGGCGAACTGGCTGCCGCAGCGAACAGTGGTCCGGCGAACGGATTGGCACCGCTGCCGGAATGGGCCCGATGGCGCGACAGCAACGACATCGTCACCGCCCTGGTCGACGCCGAGCAGACGAAAACCGACATCGCCGCGACGACGGTCACTGCCACGGTGACCCAGCATGTGCTGCACCGGGACGGCTCCACCACCCTCTACCGGCGGATGCAGGTCACCGCCACGGTGACAGAGACGTCGCAGGGGTGGCGGATGTCGAGCTACCGCATCAACTCGGTGACCGGCCATGGCTGACACCACCCAACCACTCGAGCCCGCCAGCCCGGCGCTGGCCGCGTCGCCGGACAACAACCCCGGCAAGACACCTCCGATGCTCGTGCATCGACGGATGGCGGCGGCGATCCAGAACGTCACCGTCGATCTGATGCTGCTCGCTCGTGAACCACACAGCCGCATTCAGACCTTGCGGGATCTCTCGATCGCTGGGCGGATCCTCCACGAACAGGCCGCGGCGATCGGGGTGCCCGCCAACTGGATCGACTATGCACGCCAAGCTGGTCAGGAAGGTCGAAAAGCGACCGGGACCTCCTCGTTGCCTCCTCGCCGTCCGGTCTCGCGGTCGCTGTTGATCGCCCAGCTACACCACCAGGCCGACACACTGTGGACCCTGGCCGCAGTGGGCCCGGTCCGCCGCGACCACGGCCAGGTGAGCGCACCAGCAGCGCAGAAGCTGGATCAGCATCTGCGGTTGCAGTGGTTGCGAGTGGCGATGGTCGCCACCGCCATCAACCTCACCGAAGCCGAAACCCGTGGCTGGTGGGCCACCGATCCGACCCACTGGCACTCACGCCAAACCCAGATCCAGCAACAGTCGCCACCCGATCAGGGGCGCCAATGGCGTGAGCTCACCCACTTTACGAGCGTGCGTGAAGCACGGGTCCGGGTCGCGGCGATGCGCATGGTCGGCATCGACCTCACAGCCAGTTCCCCACATCAACTACCGCCTGCCCCGCACCTGCTCGCGGCAACCGCCGAGAACGCCTGGCACACCGCATCTCTGGAATCCGAAGGCGGGGCACGCATCGACGCCGCAATCGCCGCGACCGGTGTCGACGACGTTCACGGCCTCGCCGATAGCGACACCCATGACCTGCCACCCCCGACCAGGTCAGCGCAACTGCACGCCGAACCAGATTTCTGACCCCGTACGTGTCTCGAGGAGAACCCATGACAACCCAACCCACCACCTCGAAAGCTCCGTCGCCCCCGACCACACCCGAGGACATGGTCCGCGACCGGTTGACCGACTTGTGGACCTTTGCGACTACGGAGGAGTTCGACAGCCTCGCCACCGAGTACGGCTTCACGACCGAAGAAATGTCGCAGCGCTACGTGATGGCGTTGTTGGAAGTCGCAGGTATCGATTACGAGGGTCTGCGACAGACCGAAATCCTCTGGGCAAGTTCAGGTGCCAACCTTGTGCGCAGGGCGGCGACGGGCCCGAAGCTGACGGTGTGGTCGGCGGCGACGATGGAGGCGTTCACCGTCTGCGCCGCGTCCGGTCGCATGATCTGGCACGAACGCTTCGGCGCCGCCATGGTCGATGGTGTCGACGCGGCCACTGTGTCGGCGGAGAAGGCGATCGAGCTGGCCGCACACGCTGTGCGTGAGTGGGGCGCCGAAGCCGGTGTCTTGCGGTTGAACCTGGCCCGCAGTCGCGGCCTGGATTTCGCGCGGCTGCGCCGCATCGCCGCCACCGAGGGCTTGGTCCTCGATATCGCGACTGTCGCGGTCCGCAACCCGGCCGCCGAACAATGCACCTGGCCCGATCAGGTCGTCTGGCGGACGGTCGACCTGCACGAGCTGTGGGAGAGCGCGTCATGAAACCCGCTCTGTTCGCGACCACGGTTGTCGTCGGACTGGCTGCACCGACGGCAGTGAGTGGGTGCTCGACCGCGGATGCGCCGGTAGTCGAACCGATCTGCAGCGCGCAGGCTTTCCCGCCACCACACTCCGAGGTTTGGCCCTGCTCGGCATCGGATGTTCTGCGGGCCGCGGTGAGCACGTTGTATCAACTGGATCCGGTGGTCGGGCTGGATGCGCGGTCGATGTTCGAGGCGGCGCGACCGCTGATGCGGGCCGCGTACTCGACCGACACTCGTGTGGGGGCCTCGCTGTGGTCGCCGATCACTGTCGCCGTGTGGCAGGACTGGGTTGAGCACCACGTGCCGTTGCGGACCGAGGTTCGTCTTACCGGTGACGATCATCCGCCTGATACGGCGACCTCGTCGAGCCGGGTCCTGTCGGTCACCCTGACTCCGGCCGATCGGACACCGATCGTGTTCTTGGTGTCCGCGAGATCGACTCGTCCAGGCTCCGAACGGGCATGGCTGCTCGCCGAAATGCAGGTTTTGTGATGAGTGGGGATCCGGTCGAAGAGGGTGGCCAAGCGGTCCGTCAAGGATTCCTGCAGGCGCTACAGACCGCCCACACCACCAACGCACTGTTCCGCAGCAGAGGCGGGGAATCGCGCTCACGCGCCGAATCCGAGCAGCGATCCGCGATCGAAGCGGCCAAGAACCAACGGTCGTGGATCGAGCACCAGGCCAGGCTCGGCAACCTGGGGACAGAGCAAGCGCTGAGCATGGCCAAGATCGACGAGGTCCGCGCGCGCATCGCCAACGCAGCACAGATCACCGAGGTCGATCTCCGCCACAAAGAAGGCCAAATCACCAGGGCTGAAACAGATCTCGCACGACGCGAACAAGATGGTGCGCTCTCCCGAACACAGAGCAAGGAACTCCATACCGAACGTATCGCCGGCTACACCAACCGCGAAGCCCGCGACGTTGAGCTGCACAAACTCGACGTCGAGCTCAAAAAACTGATGATCGAGATTCGCCGCCGTGCCGCGGGATTCACCGACACCTTGCACCACTCCGATGCACGAACCGGCGCAGGCCAGGCAGCGGCGGCCCAGTTCGCCGCCGCAGATGCCACCCGCGACCTCTCCGTGGACGCCGAAGCCGCGGCCCGAGCCTACGAAGAACGGTTCGTCGACGACACCGGGATCGAACCCGACGACTTCTTCTCCGATAACGGGGCCGATCTATCCGGTAGCGGGTCTCGAGGCTTCGGTGACATGGACGGGCTGGCCGCGGATCTGACGATCAACGCGCACCTGAACGACGAATTCAACCACCTCGCTGACCATCTCGATGACACCGCTGACCCGACTGCGCAAACCATCCTCGACGCGGAGATCGTCGAAGCCGGTGAATGGATCGAGGCCGCCGTATCGGCCGCAGCGGTCCACGACATCGACCCCACCGCCCCCGACCCTGACCTGACCAGCGGGGGAGCGGAACCTTCGCCTACTCGCGCCACGGGCAAGGAAATCGAGGTATGGGGCGATCCCGGTATGGGACGGGGCCGGTGAGATGTTCGATCCGAACCCGATCCAGGCCAAGCTGCTCAAGGCCGTGCAGAACCTGGCCAGCGATAACCAGCACCTGATCGACCAATCCCGCACCGGAGTCAACCCGCATCTGTCGCCGACGGCGCTGGCTCATCTCGATATCGGGCGCCGCACCCGGGAAAACCTGGAACAGATCGCGACCGCGGTCGGGGTGCCGAAATCGGTGATCGACTACACCCGCGCCTCCGGTGAACGCGGACACCGCTGGCAACCCGGCCAGCCCCTGCTGAGCACCGAAGCGATCGACCGCGACGCCCTGCTTCGCGGGCACCTGCGAGCTGTCGCGCAACTACAGACGATGGCCGGAGTGGGGGCGGCGTTCTCCCAGCAGGGAACTCTGCCGCGCGAGGGATTCGCCGCGTTCCGGCGGGTGATGGGTTTGCACTGGCAACGCGTCGGTGCCGTCGGCCACGCCCTAGGCCTGACCACTGTCGAACAACAACACGCCTGGCAACCCACCGACAGCCCGTGGACCGACCACGTCGCCCGAACGATGGCAACGCTGGACCGGACAGCGCTGATGACGCAGTGGCGGGCCGTCGTCGAGACCAACTTCGCCACGGTGTCGATGCCGGTGATGGTGCTCCAAGCCGCCGGAATCACGCCCGACGACATCACCCGTCAACTGCCCGTGCTGCCCGATCGGATGGTCGAGCTCGCCGCAGCCGCCCTCGAACCCGACCCAGCCACGGGCGGCATGGGTGGGGCTGGCATCGACGCCGCGATCGAGGCCACCGCCGCCGATTCCCAGACCGAATCCGAGCCCACCGATCACCGGCCTGCTTCGCACGCGGACCGATACCGCGGGCCCGACATGGGCCCGGAGCCGTGACAGATCGGATGCCACTGCCATCGCTCGTCACAGCCAGCCATCACAGAAAGTCCAGTGATTCAACAGGATTGGAGAAACCAGTGAGTCATCCGCTGTCCGGTGCCGAGGATCTGCCGTCGTGGCAGCTTCGGCTGCTCGAACGAATCCAGAACTCGAGCTATGAGCACTACCGCACGCTGTTTCACGGTTACCCGCAATACTCGACCGCCGCCAATGGCCCGAACATCCAGCTCGAAAACTGGCGGACCAACCTGCGAGCACTCGAAGCCGAGCGCTCCGAGATCGAACTCCACGCCCATGGACTCGACCTCCCGCAACGGATGATCGACTACGCCACCGAGACTGGAGCCAGGGGAGCCCGCTGGGGTGATACCCCCGAGAGCGCGCTCCTGCCGATGTCTCCGCCTGGGGCGAGCCCGACGCGGGTGCACCTGCTCGACCAGATCGCCGATGATGTGTGGCGCCTGGAACACTCGGCCCTGGTCCGCGCGGAGTACCTGCATCGCGTCCACACCGGTGGGTTGGCCGACAACGAACCGGGAGAACGCCAACTCCACGACAACATGGCCGCGCTGTGGCGCCGTGCCGCCGGCACCGCGGCGCTGATCGACCTCGACCACGGTGAGGCCCACCAGCTGTGGGGGCGTGGACCCGACTCCTGGCAGCAGTTGGCGGAGCTGACCGCAGCCTCCTACACCGATACCGAACTGCAGCAACGGTTTGCGGAAATGTCGTGGAAAGGTGTCGAAGCCGAGGTCTCGCGCGGCTTCGACAACCTGGCGACCAGTGCCTCTACCAATCTCGGACCGCCGACACCGTGGGAGGTCGCCGAGCGCGCCGAACAGGCGCTAGCCGCAGCCAGTTTCGCTGACGAGTCGGCCCCACGCCTGGGTCATGGCATCGGCACGGCGGTAGAAGCGACCAGCACCGGGCTCGGCACCGACTGGGAGCCCGACCCCGATCCACAACACCCGCCCGGACGCGGACCTGGTGTGGGCGTCGACCAGGGGGTGGGGTCATGACCAGCGGGCGCGATCTACACCAAACGCCTCTGCGGTGGAGCTCCTGGATGCACAGGATCCAGAACCTCGCCGCTGAGGTGAGCCGATCTCACGGATCGCCAACATCGGTGATCGCCGACATCGATGTCACTGATCCCCTACGACAGAGGTGGCAGGAGCAGATCGACCGGCCCCACGCCGCCCTCACCGCCGCCCAGGAGCAGGCACGGGCTGCAGGGGTGGATCCGACGTGGATCGAGGACGCGCGCACGGTGGGCTCGCACCAAGGCGCGGACCCGCAAACAGGTGCGGTGCGGCGGGTTCCCGTGCGCGAGTTGGATATCGAGCGGTTCTTCCTGGATCTACTAGATCTGGACCTGTGGCAGCTCGAGCGGATGGCAGCCCTCGACATGGCGCTCCCGGTCCGAGCTGCGGCTGGCCACGGAGTTATCACGGGCGACTCGGCGCGCGACTTAGCCGTGTTCGAGCACATGCACGTGCGTTTTTCGCGGGCCTCGTCCCTCGTGGCCGCCGTGCAGCTCACCCCGGAGGAAGGCGATCGGATGTGGGGCGCGGGCGCCGAACCCATGCGCCGAATGCACGCCGCAGCGATCGACCAGATGAGCGACGTGCAACTGCTCGGGCAGTGGCACGAGTATGCCGACGCCGACGCGAGACTGCGGATACCCCCTTATCGACGCCAGGACCCCGACACCGGAAAGTTCTTGGCAGGCAGCCTCACCGAGCCACCGTCGCCACGGCAGATGATCGCGCGCGCCGCCCTGATGCTCTTTTCCCGTGACTTTGAGGGCGCCGACCACCCCGGGGTGCCACAGTCTTCGGCCAGTGCCGCCGCTGCTCATCGGCTTCACGCCGCGGAGGCGATCGGCGCCGCCGTGGACGCGACCAACACCGACACGGGAGCCGTATGGGCGCCGGATCCAGGATCTGACCCCGATCCGGGCATCCCCGGCTATGCGCCGGGCCACGAGCCGGGAGTGTCGTGATGACCAGCGCACACGAACCCTCCATGAGTCAGCGCCACGGCGAGCTCCTGCGCCGGGTCCAGAATGTCGCTGCCCAGCTGCGCGAGGTGACCGACGCGGGACCGGGCATGTTCGACGACGGCGTCTCCGGAGACAGCCAGCTGGTCTGGCAGGAGCGACTCGAAACGCTCAGCGTCGAAGCCGAGCATGCCCAGTTCGAGGCAGTGCTGGAAGGTGTCGATCCGGGCTGGGTGGTCGATGCCCGCGAACTCGGCCAGCGCGGAGCGAGCTCACCCTCGAGCCACGTGGTGCGCCAGCATCCCGCACGGGCCAACGAAGCGCAGGAGTTCTACCTCGACATGCTCGAGGTCGACCTGTGGAATCTGGAACGCATGGCGAGCCTGGAAGCCGCACGGATCGACCGAATCACCACCGGGCGATGGACTCTCGACCGAGACCCGATCGCGGTGGCGCAGTTCGCCGACAACATGGCAGCCCTGCACACGCGCATCACCGTGCTCGCGGCCGCGGCGCAACTGACCCCGGCCGAAGGCGACAGTCTGTGGGGTTCGAGCGTGGAAGGGATCCGCCGCGTGCACGCGGTCACCTTCGCCGCCTACGACGAGCAAGCCCTGGCCCAGGAATGGAACGGCTATGCCCGCGCTGATCCGGCGTTGGCGGTGCCACCGTATGTTCCGCGAGATCCCGAAACCGGCGCGCCCACCGATCCCGCCGCGGTGGCGCCGCCGACGCCGCGCCAGATGCTCGCCGACGCGACGAGTGCGTTGCGGGTCCAGTTCGTCGACACCGCTATCCGTAACTCCGAATCAACCGATCTCGCGGCCGAGAGCACCGCGATCACCGCCGTGGTGGACGCGGCCCTGGGCGAGGACCGGGAGTGGACGTGGGAGCCCGACCACGACCCGGCAGCCGGGCGCGGCCGAGAGATCAGCCCCGACCGCGGACCAGAACTGTAAGGCCGCAACAACAATCTGTGTTTTGTCGGCGCATCGGCTAGGGGGAACTGGACCGAAGCGACCGAACCTGAACCGCTGGGACCTCACACACCCGACAAGGGTGTGACGTTTTCTCAATTTGAGGAAGCACGATGCCCATCCATATCCGTGAAAGACCACCTTCTGCCTCGAACCCCGCACCGCTGTATCGCGATTGCTTCTCCGGGAGCACTCGATGAGCTGGGAGACCCGAGGAACGAGCTTCACCAACCCTGACTACTACCGCGAAGCCGCAGACCGCGTCGAAGCCGAACTGCGCGCCGACTTCGCCACCTACCACCAAACACGCGAGATCGCCGCCTACGGCGAAACCCCCGCTCAGATCGTCGAACTCAATGCTCGCGCGCACGCCATCGCCCGCCAGTGGCAACAGGGTGGCACACCCGAGCATCAGCGGCTGTGGCAGCAATTGACCACCGCGGTGCAGTCCTGGACTGCCAACCCCGAAACCGCACGCGTCGAGTTCGGTCGCCTCCAGCAATCGTTCATCGAGGGCGGCTCCGGCATCGACCCGAACACCGTCCGAACCCAACGCCAAGCCGCCGAACTGACCGGGCACCTCGAGCCGGTCAACGACCAATCAGCTCAAGACGGCGCCCGGTGGCGACCCCGCCACCTGAGCGTGGTCCCCGACCCCAGCGCCGCGGCGACGCGCTCGGGTAATGCCGCTGATCGCGCGCTGGGCGGGCGATCCGGCGAACAGCTGAGCCTGGCCGAGATCGACGCGATCATCAACAGCTCCGACGAGCTGCTCTCCGCCGAGGAAGCTCTCGGTGATCTGGACACCGGCGCGGAGGAAATCACCGCGCTGTTGTCCGCCGAGCACCGCATCGCGCCTCTCGACCGCGCCGTCACTGCCACCCTCGACCAGGTCCCGGCTCAGATCGCTGCTGTGCGCCGACTGCAAGACCTGACCGCTCAGCACATCCGGCTGGCCGCCGAGTTCGACGGAACACCCCAGGGCGGGCAAGTCCTGATCGGTCAGATGGAGCGGTTGATGGACGGTGCGCGCGAGGCCAACCGCGCTGCTCTCTCCGCCGGCGCTGACCCCGACGAAATCACCAGCGCCTACCAAACCGGACTGTCGGGGCAGTTCTGGTCACAACAGCCCGGGGCGCCCCGGCTGGCGCAGCTCGACCACGTCCTGTCCGAACGCGACAACGCGCTGGCAGAACTCGACGCACTGCGTACCCAGCTCGGCATCGCACCCGACCAACCACCCGCGCTCGCGCTGGCCGCAGGCGCAGAGACCACCACCCACCACCTCAGCTCCACAGCCAGTACCGACCTACCAGGGCCAGGTGCGGTGATCTCCGGCGCGGTAGACGCTGCCCTACCTCATACCGATTTCGCCGCCGAGTGGGCGAGCCCCGGACTCACCGGCGTCATCGACGCGCCCGCGCACGAATCTGCCGTTGACCCCCAACTCTGAAAGGACCAGGTCAATCATGTTCTCTCCCCGTGAAACCCGCCGTCGCACCAAATCCGGGATGGGTGAGGAAGCCAGCATGCTCCTCATTCTGTTGGCACTGCTCGCTGTTGTGGTCGTGCTGTGGGCGGCGTTGAAACTGGGCAGCTGGTGGGCCGGACAAACGATGTCATGGAACCCGTTCATCGCCTTGCTGTCGGTCCTCGCCGCGGACAAACGATGGCCCTGGCAAGCGACCCCGATCGCCGTGGTTCTGCTGTGCGCGATCGGTGCGCTGGCAGTACGCGGGGTTGCGATGTTCGGTACCGGCCGGGAAGTCGATGTGGCCGCGCGAACGATGCAACGGCCAGGCAAGATCCGCATCGCTCGCGTCGCAGACAACCTCGCCGACAACCAACGATTGCTCGCCGACGCACCACCCGAAGTCCGAGCCAATCCCGGACCGCTGCTGGGGCGCACGGTCATCGGCGACATCGCCCTACACGTACCCGCCGAACTCGGTGTCACAGTGACGGCGGGTCAGCGAACCGGCAAGACCGTGGCCTGGGCGATCCCCGCGGTGCTATCGGCGTGGGGGCCGTGCCTGGCCACATCGAACAAACCGGACCTGTACCGGCACACCGTGTACGGGCGCGAGCAAGTCGGCCAAGTGTGGGTATGTGACCTACAAGCGGTGACCGGGCAGGTGGTGTGCGGGTTCTGGGTGAATCTGTTCAACCAAGTCACCGGACTACCCGCAGCGCGAAAGCTGGCGGGGTTCTTCGTGTCCGGGTCGGCCGGCTCCGCGAACGAGATCGCCAATGCCAAGACCGATGCCTACTTCGACGGTGGCGCCCAAGAGCTGTTCGCGCTGTGCGTCTTCGCCGCCGCGTGCGCGGGCGGGGACCTGCACCATGTGGCGGAATGGCTCGGCCGCGACCAGGATCCGACCCCGGCATTGATATTGCGCCACTACGGCCATGATCGGCCCGCTGCACGGATCCTGGAATGCCAAGGCCTCTACGCCAGACAACGCGACGGCCTCTACGACATGGCGCGAAGGTTCCTCAACGTGCTCTCCGATTCCGGGTACGCCCAAATGATCACGCCCCCGGTTCGGAAACTGTTCCAGGTCAGCGAAACCACCGCCAAGCCCACGACCGCGGCACCGAGCCGGGGCGGGAAAGTGTCCTCGATTCGCAACGGTGTCCTGATCGAGGCCACCGAACAGGCGCGCACGCACCTGTTGCCGGAGTTCGATCCCGTCGCGTTCGTCACCTCCAACGATACCCTGTACCCGCTGTCGATGACCGGGCCTGATGGTGCCACGCCCTTGACCGCCGCGCTGGTCGGCCAAGTCCTCGAAGCCGCCCTGACTGCGGCCCGAGCCCGCCCGGACGGGCGACTGGCGACACCGCTGTTGTGTGTGCTCGATGAAGCCGCCAACTGTGCCCGAATCAGCGAACTGCCCTCCTACTACACGTATTCGGCGGGCTGCGGGATCATCCTGATGACCATTCTCCAGGTCCTCGAACAAGGCGAAAACCTATGGGGCGTCAATGGTTTGAAGACCATGATGGCCCAGTCGATCGAGGTCTACGGCGGCTCCATCGCCTCGCGGGACTACTTGGAGCATTGGTCGGCGATGGCCGGGCAACACGACGTCTCCGATCGTTCCCGCACCTACACCCCCGGCGGGATCCAACGCAGCCTGTCCTGGCGTGCTGAACCCATTCTCGATGTCGCGATGCTCGCTGCCCTGCCGAAAGACCGCGCCCTGGTCCGACTTCCCGGCCACGGCCCGGTCGTGGTCCGCAAAGTCCCGTGGTTCGACAGCGAGTACGCGCCGCTGGTGCGCAAGTCGATGCAACGGTTCGAAGGCGGACGCGTCTCGCTGATCAAATCCGGGCCGTCGACAGCAGAGGAGGGGCCCTCATGAGCGGCCCGAGCTCAACACCGGTAGCCAGCACCACAGCGCCGATGCCACCGCAATTCGGCCACTTCACCGATTTCGCCAACGCGTGGATGTTGCCCACGATCAACGTCCGGCTGGCGGAAGCGAACCGGGAGAACACCTTCACCTGGTGCACGCGGTGGTGGTCTCATCGCCCGGTCGCGGTGCGGGTCGCCCATGTGCACACCGCGTTCGAGGCGATGCGACGCTCCAAGGCCGGATCGAGCTTGAGCACCTTCCTGCTGAGCCACTTCGACCCGCACGTCAACCTCATCCTCGACGCCGCGCACGGCCCCCTGCACCGGTGCACTCGCACCCATCACCAGGCCACACCGTCGTTGCCGTTCGACCCTGTCCCACCTGGTTGGTTCGGCACCAAGCCCCCGGTTGTCGACGACGACAAGCCACCGAAGAAGTTCGACCACTACAGCGAATTCGCCGAACAATGGCTGCTGCCAGTGACGTCAGTCAAGATCGCCGCCAACAACCGCGAAGGCCAGTACACGTGGTGCCGGCAATGGTGGCGCCACCAAAGCGTCGCCATCCGCTTCGCCGGGCTGCACGCCTGCTTCGAGGCCGCGGTCAACGCCGAGGACAAAATGGCGATGAGCGCGCTGTTCGTCCGCCACATCGACCCACAGTTCCGATACATCCTCGACGCCGCCAACGGCCCCCTGCACAGGTGCACACCCGACCAGCACATCGACACCTCCGGGCTCACAAGCGAGCAGGTTCCGGCGAACTGGTTCGGCGCCCCCGGATCGACCATCCCGATCGAAGCCCTCGGCTTCGCTCCGGACTTCCGGGCCTTGGCGCAGGGCGGTGAGCCGCAGTGAGTATGGCAAACGCGACCACAGTCCAGAAACGGGTGCTCAAAGCACTTCAGAACCAGGCCGCTGACGCCCAGAAGATGCTGAACGTCCAGCGCGCCAGCGGTATTGAGCCGGCCCAAGACCGGACGCAGAGTTTCCACGCGCGGGCGATCCTGCACACCGAACTCGCCGCGGCGGCCCTCGCGGGCGGGGTCCCGGCCGAGTGGATCGATCAGGCACGCGAACGCGGCACCAAAGCAATCCGCTGGAACACCAACCTGTTCCTGCGCCGCGCCGCCCCGGTCGATCGCGGCGCGTTGGTCGACAACCTCCGCGCCGATATCGACCGACTAGCCCGGTTCACCGGCATCCACGCCGCCTACACCCACGGCACCGGGCGACACGACGACACCACCGCAAGCGTGGACCAGACCCTCACCACGCTATGGCGCCGATCCGCCCAGATCGGTGTCCTACTCGGTATCGACACCGAGCAAGCCCGCCAGCACTGGCCGCACCCGCAATGGATCGAGCAAGCCTCGGCATCAGCGGCCGGGCAGACCCAAGCTCAACTCACCCAAAACTGGCACGCGATCGCGAACACCGACATGACCAGCTACACCGCCCAATCCATCGCCTTGGCCGCAGCAGGGATCACACCGAACCCGACGATCGCCGCACCGGATCCCCTGGCGATGCTGGACACCCTCAGCGGCCGCGATGTCGGTGTGTCTGGCCTGTTCTCCGACGCGCCAGGCGCACACATCGGTGCCGCTGTCGAGGCCACACGATCGCAGTCGGCCCACACCGACTATGACGCCGACATCACCGCACCGATGTTCAGCGCCCCCGAGATCAACTATCCCGGGATCGATCCATGAGCAGCCCCACGGCTCGCCCTCGTCTGGTCTCCGATCTGCCCGCCCCGCAGGCCGAGTCGCTCACGCTGATCCATGACCTGGCTCGCCGCGCCGGTGTCATTCGTGGACGCCAGCAGCACGCCCCGGAACTCGTTCGCCTCGACCATGACCGCAGCATCGCCGAGATCACCGCCGCCAGCAGGGGAGTGCCCGCGGTATGGATCAACCAAGCACGCGAATACGGCAACGCGAACAGGATGTGGCAACCGACCACGGTATTGCGCGATCCACCCAAAAATAACGTGATCCGCCGTGGGTTCGGCCGAGTCGTCGCCGACACGAACCGGCTCGTCGACATGGCCACGGTCTCGGTCCTGCGCCACCAACATCTGCAACGCGCCGGGATCGAATCAGAACCAGAACCTGCGGTGGCGCATCAGCTTCGACGGAATATGGACGCGATCCGCACGCGCATCATCCATACCGCCGCCGCGATCGGAATGAGGCCCGCCCAACGCGTCCGCGCTGTGACAGTGACCGATGCCCACCTCGCTGAGCGTCTCGCCGCGCACAGCCTGCGCGCCGTCGACGACCTGACCGCGCTCTGGCGTGACCTCGCCACCCCGGCGGTCGCGGCGAGTGTTCGATCGTCGCTGGCCAGCCTGCGCCGCACCACCACCCCACCGACCGGTGCGGAACCGGGCCTGGTGATGCCGCCGACGACACAAGAACTGCTCACCCGCGCTCGCCATCAACTCATCGACCCCACCACAGCAGATGATCCCTCGGCCGCCGGGCACCGGATCGAAAACGCCGTCCACCTAGCGCTACCGGCCGCGGCGACAGAACCCGACAACGAAGCAGCCGAGCAGCACCGACCGACCAGCCAACCAACAGATCGCTCCCTCATTCCGGGCGCTGAACTGTGACGAAACCCCTGCTCGGTCCCAGCGTCCGAATTGGTCCATCGCTGATCGCCCCCTGGTCGGCAGGGACATACCGCGTGCGCGCCGATCCCAACCTGCCAACCACGATGGCGGGAGATCGCCGTTCGGCTGTTCGTGAAAGCCGCGATCGAGCCCACCGCACGAAGTGCCCCAGTTCACTGCGCCTGCTCTCGATATCGCGACCGCCGACACCGAGCCCAACACCTGGCCGCCGGTCCCCGTCGGCGGCACCGCGTGGACCACCGGCCGAAGACACCGAGCAATGCGGTCGATGAGGACCGCTCTGCTGCCGAACAACTGCCGCGCCTGTCCCAGTGGCGCGCACTTCCTCGGAATGTCGGATCGGGTTTCTCCGCGCGAGCACGGGGAGCCACCCAAAAGACCCCTTTGTGCAGCGATCGCCACCGCCCACAAAGCAGATACAGACACTTGGAGAAAATTGCGATGACCACCGTAGATGGACTGCCGATTCTCGCCCACCCCGATGGGACCCGCCCACCGATCCACTCCGACCCGACCGTCGACGCGCTACGCACCGCGATTCTCGGTACCGAAACCTCCCTGCATCACCGAGTGCGCGCCGTGATCGCCGGACTCGGTGACCGACCCAGCACAGGCATGACGTACGCGACCGAAGCCAGCCTGGCACCGGACCTACTGCGCACAGCGATCGCAGCGCTGGGGGGATCGGCCGTCGCGATCGCGAACGATCCCCGGCTGCGCGGGATCGTGTGTGAATGGGCCGCGGTCTACGCTCCACATTTGTTGCCAGTCTTGACCGGCCACCTCGACTTGTCGATCGCGACGATCACCGCGTTGGGCAACGGCTCTGCCTACCAGCGTGAACTACTCGCCGAACTCGATATCGGCGAGTCGGTGGGAGTGCTGCTGTTGACCGAGCTCGGTGGGACCAACGGTGCCGACCAGCAGACCACCGCCACCTGGGACAGCCCCCGGAATGGGTTCTGGCTCGACTCACCTGACCCGGCGAGCTGGAAGTTCATGCCCAACATCGCCGACACCACCACACCCAAAATTGGCGTGATCACTGCCCGCGTGATCGTTGACGGTCGCGACGAAGGTGTCCTGCCGCTCCTGAGCAGGGTGCGCACACAACACGGTGTTGAGGCAGGGCTGAGTGTCCTTGTATTGCCTGACAAAGGCTGGACGCCAATGGATCACGCGTTAATTCGATTCGACAAGCTGTTCGTACCCGGCGATGGGTTGCTCGGCGGGACATGGGCAGTCATCGGCGCTGACGGGTTCGAGTCGACGGTGCCGGTGCCGGCACGGTTTCACCGGGCGATCGCGACATTAGGGCAGGGGCGACTGGATTTGGCAGGCGCGGCCGCGGCCGGTGCGCGAGCGGGTTTGGCGGTAACGGTCAACTACGCGCTCCAACGCCGCCCTGGCGGACGGACACTGATGGCTGATCGAGGCACGGTCCGCCGCGACCTGGTCTCCGCGCTCGCGGCGACCTATGCCACCAGCGTGCTCGGGCGCCGCGTTCAAGACATGGCAGCGACCGCACCGACCGGGGATCAGGTCGTAGGCGTGTGGTCGATGCTGGTCAAACCGCTACTGGCCTATACCGCGCACGAGGTGCTACTGACCTGTCGGCAACGTAGCGGCGCGCAGGGAACGTTGCGTACCAACTGGATTCAGGACTGGATCGGCAACACCGAAGCAATCATTCCCGCCGAAGGGGAGTCTCAGCTGTTGTGGAAACAAGCCGGACAACTCACCTTCCGTGATTCTGCTGCCTTGGCGCTCCCGCACACGCCCCGGATTCTGCCTTGGTACGTGCGGATGCTGGGCGATCGGGAAAAGGGCGTAGCAGCCGGGTGGCGCCGCGATGACATCGCCGTCGCGGGGATCACGATCGATCGCGACACCGCCGCCATCGAACTCGCCGCGGCGACCAGTGAACGACTCGCGGCGACCGCGTTGTGGCAGGCATCGACGACAGCCGAAGACGATATAGCCCGTGGCCTGCTCGAATCCGCTACCGCTGTTTACGCGCTGGAACGAATCCTGTGCCGTGGTACCTGGTTCGCCGCGAATGGTCGGATGCCACCCCGAGTAGCACAACGCGTTCGCCGCGATCTGCACCACCATCGTGAGCACCTGGGAGCACACCTGAGCGAGTTGGTCGCCGGGTTCGACATCGACCTGGACGTTTTCGATGCTCCGATGGCCGCCCCCGACTACCTGCGGTGGTGGCAAGAATGGGCACGCTGGTCGAGCACACCGGCCGCCACCGGAATCGCCCTGGTCAGCGATCAGGCGAAGCCATGACCGAACCCATGATCAAGCACAGCGTGGTCGTGGTCGGGGCGGGGTTCGGTGGGCTCACGATGGCCGCGGAACTGAAACGTGCTGGCGTGGAAAACTTCCTGGTCCTCGAATCAGGGACTGAGGTCGGCGGAGTGTGGCGGGAGAACACCTATCCGGGCTGTTCCTGCGACGTGCCCGCCCACCTGTACAGCTTCGCCTTCGACCCCTACCGAGACGCCCGCGTACGCTACCCGGGCCAGCAGGCGATCTTGACCTACATGCGGGAGGCCACCGACCGCAACGGGTTGCGTCCGCATCTACGCTGCGACACCGCCGTGGTCGCGGCCGACTACTCCGACACCGACCGCACCTGGACACTGACCACGACCACCGGGGAGCTGATCCGCACCGACGCCGTCGTGTGGGCGCTCGGCCAACTGCATCGACCCGCGATTCCTCGGTTGCCGGGAGCGGAGACTTTCGGCGGCCGTGCGTTCCATTCCGCACGGTGGGATCACACCGCCGACCTGAGCGGGCAGATCGCCGTCGTCGGCACCGGTTCCTCAGCGGCACAGATGATTCCCGAGCTGGCCCGCGTCGCAGCCGGTGTGACCGTGTATCAGCGTTCCCCGTCCTGGGTACTGCCCAAGCCCGCCGCGTCGTTCGGTCCGCTGTCACGGTGGGCGCTCACGCATGTGCCCGGACTGCACGACCTCTACCGGGAGGGGCTCTACCACGCCGCTGACCTGGTTCTCGCGCCGATCATGCGCGCGGGGTGGTCGGCGGGACCGGCCGACCTCGCTGCGCGGGCCCACCTTCGACGTCAGGTGCACGATCGCGAGCTACGTGCCCAACTCACGCCGAACTATCGGATCGGGGAGAAACGGATCCTGCTCGACAGCGGATATTATCCGGCGCTGACCCAGCCGCACGTCGAACTGGTGACCGAGGGCATCGACCGGCTGGTCCCGGACGGGATCCGCACGGTCGACGGCACCGAGCGCCGCGCGGATGTCATCGTGTGGGCAACGGGTTTCCGCGCGCGTTCGTTTCTATCCGGGGTGCAGATCCGGGGCCGCGCCGGGGTGGACCTGCACGACCAGTGGCGGCGACAAGGACGACCGACCGCCTTTTACGGACTCGCAGTACCAGGCTTTCCGAATCTCTACATGATCGCGGGGCCGCACTCGTTCACGCCGTCGAACAGCAACCCCTCGGTCAAGCAACACCAGGCCCGATACATCATGCGCTGTCTGGCCCTCAGTGCCGACTGTGGTGCGCCGGTGGAGGTGACCGAGCGGGCAATGGCGATCTTTCTCGCTCGGCTGGATCGTGCTCTGGCGCGGACCATCTGGTGCGGTGGCGTGGCGACGGCGTGGTGGAAGCGCGGGGACGGCACGGTCACCAATGCCTGGCCCGGAACCGTCAGCCAGTTCGAACACGCGATCGCCCACACTGATCCGGCCGAGTCGTTCGCGAAGGTAGCGGCGACTGTGGGAGCGCGAGCCTTGTGAACCAAGGGATACCACGCAGCAGTCGGATCTAGTCAATAATACGCGCCCCTTAGCGGCATGTACCGGGGCACAGCCGATCCCAGTAGCTTCCGTCGCGGGGGGTAGCCGCGCTTCGTCAGGGCGCGGCCGAACCCATACGCGGGGCCTCCGGTCGCTCGCGAGACGACGATCATGGCCGCCTCGTCCAGCCCAACCGCATGAGGACCAGTGCCTGCCATTCCCCCGGCCTGTGTACCGCGATCGCGGTCGTGCAGTCGTTCTCGCACACCACACAGCCACCGTTGCCGACCACAGTCGGCGGGTCGGTCCCTTCCTACACCATGTCACCGGCCACCACGTACTGCTACGGGTCGCAACTGGCCGATGGCGGCGTAGGCGCTCAGGTCCCATGTCGTGCGATGGCGGGGTGCGGTCGCCGACAGCCGCCGAATCCCGTCGTCGTCGTCGGCGGCGGCGTCGCCGTCGCCGTCGTTGTCGTGGATGGGGGTCGGTGCCCACCGGTGCGGGACAACCAGACCGGGCGCGAGCAATTCGTATCCGGCGAACATGGCCGCGATCTCGTCGCGGCCACGCGGGTGATACGGAATGCCCACGCCGCGAAGGGTTTCGGCGGCCGCCTGAATGTGCTGGGGGTAGAACTCGTCAGTGACGTGGGTGAGCACGAGCCATGTCCCGACCGGGAATCGCTCGGTCAACCCGGCGAGCGCGGCGGGGGCTTCGGTGATCAATTCCGCGGTGCCCGACACGCACACCGCCACCGGGGCCGTCATGTCCATCACGGCAGTGATACCGCGCATGATCGCGTCGGTGTCGGTGATGTCGGTGTCGGTAAAGAACCGGGTCGGCGGTTCGTGCAGCATCGCGCGACCGTGGGTGGCCGCGAGGACGTCTGTGTCGACGTACAACGTCCGGGCGGTGCCGCCGTGTTGTTCGGCGATGTCGTGGATGTTCGGGGCGTAGGGCAGACCGCACCCCAGTTCAACGAACTGAGTAACCCCGTGACGATCGGCGAGGTATTCGACCGCGCGCCGGGTGAAACGACGGGACTCGATCAGCGCGGGCCTGAGCGTGCTGCTCGCCAGGATCTCGGCTAGGGCTACGTCGCATTCGTAGCGGTCTTTCCCGCCGAGGAAGTAGTCGTGCAGGCGTGCGGGGTTGGGCTGGTAGGGGTCGAACGAGGTTGGTGGCCGCGTGGGGGTCATGGGGGCTCCTGCCGCGTGGTGTACGACCCCGACCAACTCCCGGTGCCCGTGGCGAGGGGCGCACGGCGGCGGTGAGTTGGACGGGGCCTGCACGGTGTTACCGGTCGGGTGGTCAGTCGGTGCAGTGTGGGTCGACAACGCGCGGTCCCGCGCGCGCATCGTCGCCGTAGTCGGTTTGCGCGGCGAGTGGAGCGAAAGTGCGTTCGGCCACCGCGACGTGTCCAAGCGCGTTATGGACAATGGTTTGTGCATCGACGCCGGTGGCGGCTGCTGCGTGGGCTCGTACGGCATGGTCGGTGTAGAGGGCGACATCGATCGCGCTGGCGAACACATGCGGGCCGGTGAGGGTATCGAGTATCACCGCGTCGTCAAGGATGAGCAGGTTTCCGGGAAACGGCGGCAGAATGGCGTTATAGGGCAGGATTGCTAATCCTTCTGTGCCGCTGCTGATTTCATCGTAGAGGTGGGTGAGCTGGTCGCGCATGGTGTCGGGTCCGCCGATGCAGCTGTAAAGGGCGGATTCGGTGATGAGAGTTCGGACCTGATGGTGTGAGCGCGGCCGGTAGGGCTTGGCGAAGTGGCGGGGTACCGGTGCGGGGCCGAAAAAGTCGGCGTCAAGACGCGCCAAGACGGCGGCGTAGTCCTCAGTAGCATAGAGCGGGGCAATGGTCGCGGTGCTGATCGTCCAGAAACGCCGCGAACGCATCACGGTGTCACCGAGCATTTCATATCCCTGGTCGCGGTGGATCGCGGCGCGTTCGGCTTTAATGTGTGCTCGCAGGGCGCGGGCTTCCTCGAGCAGGTCGGGCAGCACGCCCGTGGCGCCCGCTGTGCGACACCACGCGCGCAGATGTTGGGCTGTCGGGACCGAGTCACCGTGCTCGAGACGCGAGACCACCGAGGCGTGGGTCCACCCCATGCGGGCGGCGAAGTCACGCCCGTTCATCCCGGTGCCCACGCGTAGGGCGCGGAGTCGTCGCCCAAGCGATTCGAGCTTGGCCCGTGACAGTGGTCCCCGCCCGGTTGGTGCACGTTGTGGGCGCGGGGCGGGGTCGGGGCTGGCTTCGGGGGCAGGTTCGGGAGGGGGCGGGTTGGTCAGGCGTTGGTGTGCAGCGTGTCCGGCTTCGGTGAGGGTGTACACCGGTCTGGTGCGGCCTCTGCCGGGGATATCCGGTCCGTTGGGGGTGGCATAGCCCGCGCCGACCAGCCACCGCAAGGTGATGGTGATCGGGCCCTCGATCCGCCCGGCGGCGATCTGCTCGGCTGTGCGCGGCCCGTCCGCCAACGCGGCAAGGGCGGCAATCTGGGCGCGGGTGAATCCGTCACGGAATCGTGAATACTGGTGCACCACAGAGGTTTGCGCTCCTTCGGATGTGTGAGTGTGGGCAGGGCGGGACACCCGGAAGCGGCGGATGTGCTGGTCCGGGCCTCCGGGGGGCCTCCCTCCTTCGCTGCCGCCCCGTGCCGGTCCGGGGGCGACCGGGCGCGGGCGGGTGGAAGGCATTCAGGTGGTTTGTGTGGTGTTGCCCGTTGTGGCTGTGGCCGTCAGGGCAACAGGCAGAGCCGCTCCGTGGGCAAGCGCGCCAACCCTGCGCACCGTCCGGACACCACCGCGACAGTGCACGGTCGGCGCGCGCCGACTTCCTGAACGAACACGAGCGCGGCGGTCAGACACGTCGGTGTGACTTGTGTCGGAGGTGTGGGGTGGCGGTTGGTTGGGTGGGTCATGGTGCCGCGCTGATCGCGGTGATCGTGGCGGTGCCGTCGGGCTCGGTCGCGGTGGTGATGATCAAGGCCGCCAACAGCTCTGGGGTTTTGCTCGGCCATTGCTCACGGATTTGGACTTGCCACCGGCCCGGTGAGGTCGGCACGACGGTGGCGCAGTACCGGGTCCCGACCGGGACGGAGTCGATGCCCTCCTGAATGTGTTGCGCGGGAGGGACCTTCGCGTCGGCGGTGACGTATTCGCGTGCTTTGGTGGCTGATCGTTGGACGTAGTAGGCGTATTGGAACGCGAAGATAACGCTGACCGCGCTGGTGGTGTCGCCGGGGTCGGCGCCCGAAGACAGTGCGGTGCTGCGTTTGTGGGGGCAGTCGGCGATCACGTGTGGCGCGGTGGACGTTGTCGGGACCGCGTGGACCATCCCGGTCAACGGTGCGGGCAATCGTGTGCTCGGAGCCGGGCCGGATTGTTCGTCGGTGTCGGGCAGTGACTCGAGCACGACCAACAGCACGATGATCACGACCGCGAAGACCGCGCCGAGGGTGGCAATGACTCGTCCGGTGCCACGCTGGTCGGGGCGTGCGGGTGCGTAGTTTCGTCCGACCTGCCGAAACCCTGGCGGTGCCTTGGGTTCGTCGGGGTCGACGTCGGTGGGGAGCATCCAGTCCGACCAGTCACTGGATTGGTCGTAGTCGTCGTCGACCGGGTCGTCGTCGACCGTGTGGTCGGGGTCGGTACGGAGATCGCTGCCTTTGCCGGGAGGGCCTGGTCGGCGCAGATCGAGCGGGTTGTCGGTCATGACGTGACGGCACCGATGACCGGAACCACCACTACGACACCATCACCGGCGATCGCGGAAGGTGAGGTCGTGCCGGCTTGGGCACGCGGTTTGTGCTCACCGTCGGTCCCGGAAGCTTGACCGGCAGCAGGCGGCACCACCGCGCCGGTGCTCGAATTCTGGCCAGGGGCCACAGCGGGACCAGGCGCCGGGGAGGGCTGGGGCTTCTGATCGCTGTCACTGGGCGGGGCTTCCGGTTTCGGAGTGATCGGTGCGGCACCGGCATTCGATCCTGTCCCGGTACCGGCACCGTTCGCACCGGCGGCGGGCTTGTCGGAACCACCGAAGCTGAATATCGGTGCCCCGCCACCGATGCCGCCGTTACCGAGTCCGTTCGCACCGGTCCCGGTCCCGGTCCCGGTTCCGTTGGTTGTGGGTGTGGTTCCTGTGCTGTCGCCGGTGTTGCCGGTGAGTGCGGCGGTGATCGTTTCACCGGCTTCGTCACCGAGGACGTCGATGGCGTGGGTCGCGACTCCGGCGGCTTCGGTGATCAGGGTGGTCAGTACTTCGGCCCCGGAGGTGATCAATTGCGTACCGAGGGTGGTCGCGGCGTCGATGCCTGCGGTGGCGAGGGTTTGCTGCATCGCGATGAGCGGATCGGTCGATGTCGAACTACTACCGGTGTCGTCGATGCCGGTGCTGTCGTCGTCGCTGGTCAAGGATGGGTCGCCGGTGGCGGGACCGCCGCCGGTTCCGAGACTGGATTTCGGTGTGGTGTAGTCGGTTTCGCGGAGCTTGCTGGTGTAGGTGTCGTAATCGGCTTGCGCGTTGTCCACCGCGGAGAGTGAGTTGCTGTACATCTGTCGGGCCAGCTCGATGACGGTGGTGACGCCTTGCTCATTCGGCGAGGCTTTCAGAATTCGGCGGGCTTGGGTTTCGAAGTGGTCGAGTTCGGCATCGATCGCCGTGGCGGCGGTGGTGTTGGTGCCGACCGCGGCATCGATCAGCGTCGCGAATTCCCCAGCTTGGTCGCTACCCTCGGCCAAGCTGGTGCGAGTAGCACGGATCGCGGGGATCGCTGTGTCGGCGGCCGCGGAGCTCCAGCTCGATTCGAGATCGGTCGCTTGCAGGCGGTAGGGCGCCTCGGTGGAGTCGAGGCGGGTGATCGCGTTGTTGAGCAAGGTCAGCGCCTGGGCAGGGTCGCCGGTGCCGTCCACGCTGGTACGCAGCTCGCGGATCGGTGCCGACAGGTAGGTGATGATCGCATCGGGATCCGGGGCCACCTGGCCGCTGGTGGAGGGTTTCACACGAGTAGCCATCACGACTGCCCGATGACATCGAGGCCGTCGCCGATGTGCTGATCGAGCCCGCTGATCTGGGCCCGGTAGGTCGCGACGTGGTCGGCCTGATCGGTCACCGTGTGCGCGCAGCCGTCGAGATGGTTGGCGTGATTGGTCATGGCGGTGATCAGCAAAGCCCGAAAGTCGGCGCCGATCAGCCCCAATCCTGGTACCGCGTCGACCGCTGCGGTGGTGGTGTTCGTGGCGTGGGCGACCTCGGCGGCGACGTATGTGCCGGTGGTAGTGGCGAATTGGCGTGCGGTGGCGGGATCGAAGTCCAGTGTCATGCGGTGGCCCCCTGGCAGTGGTACGGGTATCGGTTAGGTAGGTGGACAGGTCGGGGTGTGTGAAGGTCAGCGTGCGGTCAGCTCGACACGGCGCGGCCGAGCCTCATTGCGCGGCTGCGCCTGGTGAAGGCTGGGTCGTGTCCGAGACCGTGCGGGCGGTTCTAGCTGGTCGAGCAGCGCCGCGATGTCGAGGTCGGTCGGGTCGAGGAGGTTCAGGTGGCGTGCGCCTTGGGCGGCGGCGGCGAACGCTTCGACGAGGACCGTCTGTTCGGCCAGCTGTTCGGGTGGAGCGCCGGGTGCGAACCCGTGCGCGATCACCGCGTTCAACAGCTCTGCGCCGGCGTCGGGGATGTCGTAGGCAAGATCGATCATCGTCATGATTTCGGATCCGAACCCGGCCCTAAGCCTCCAGAGCCCGACCAGATCGGAGAGCACTCGCGATCCCGAAAAGGAGCGCAGATCCGGCACGGGATTGTGTGCCGCCAGCGCGCGGGCGTGGCGCCAGCACTGATCGATGCGGGCCGTGAGAAGCCGTCGTGCTTGCTGGTGGAAACCGTGGTGGATGACGATGTCGCATCCGACCTCTACCCGGACTGGGTGCGAACGCCTGGCCACGGTGCGGGTGCGGGAGTGCGCGGTGAGGTAGACCAGGGCCAGGCAGGTGGGGCTGAACGCGAGCCCGACTACGGTGTCGGGGCCGTGTCGGACCAGCGCTTCGGTGGGGGCGGCGATGTTGCTGTAGTGCAGCATCGGGCGAGTGGTCATGGTTGGCTGCTTCGGGGGACGGCGCCCAGTTCAATACGCTGCGGGCGCGGGACCGGCGGCAAGCCATCTGCACGGCGGCGAGGTTGGCGGCGACCTTTGGGCAAGCCCCGCATCAGCTTGTCAAACTGTCGGCCGGTATCAAGGAACGCCGGACCGATCGGGCACTGACCCAGGTGCGGTGGCCATTTGTCGAAGAGCACGGTGAACATGGCGATACGACCGACCAATTCCCCTGCGGTGACGAGCTCGGGGACGTCGTCGTCGATAAGGACCGCCGCGTTGTGGCGGTTGCCGATATGCCAGCTGATCTCGTCATCAATCACCCGGGCGATGGTGCGACTGACGTCGGTCGCGAACGCGGGGAAGTCGTAGGTCTGCCATTCACCGATGGTCGTGGGGTCCACGTCGGTGAGGTAGATCGTCCACATCGTCACGTAGACGTGCGTGGCGTGCTCGAGCGAGGTCGCCGATTTCTGCGCACCGTTCCACACCGCGAGCAACCGGCTGGTGTCGGGCAACGGCGCGATTGTTCTGTTCATCGGTCTCCGATCGATCGGTGAGGTGCTGGTCGCTGGCAGGGCGCGGCCACCGGGGAGGACAGTGGATGTGGGGAAGTAGCGGTTTCGAAGACGATCGGCGCATCGGTTTCGCGGGGCGTCGCGGGCAGGCGCTGCGAACACCGGGAAGCCGGTAGGGAGATCGCGGGAAGCGGCAGGCTGATCAGGTGCTGCGCAGGAGTTGGGTATCGGGGCACGGTCAGCTGCCGACGACAGCGTTCATGATGGTGCCGCCGCTGGTGGCCACGACGCCGCCGATCATGGCCCCGGCCACCATTTTCGGTGACTCCAGTCCGCCACCGGTCCATTTCTCCCAGGCGAACTTTCCCCCGGCGTAGGTGATGGCCACGACGCCCGAGAGCAGGATGAACCAAGTCAGGTAGCGCACCATTTGCAGGATCTTGTCCGAGGCCGGCGGCGCCAGTGGAGACGGGTTTTGCAGTTGTGCCAGCAAGTCGCTGCCAGCGGCGAGCAGAGGGTTCATCGGTCGCCCTTTCGAAAGGGGTTACGGGAGTCAGCGGGTGGGGTCGGTAATGCCGGGCTGGCGAGCAACGGTCGAGGTGGCCGGGGGTCGGGTCGCGTCGGCGCTGACGCCGGGCTGGCTCGGCCCGACCACGGCGATCTGAGCGGGGGCCGGTGGTTGCGGCAGCTCGGTGGGCGGTGCCGCGATGTGTTGGGGGGCTCCCACCACCTCGATCGGCGAGGGGCGCGATCCTGGTGAGGTGGTGGGAGCGGGTAGGTCCACGCTCAACGGCGTGGACATGGTCGAGAGGAGCGCCGAGCGTGTGGGGGTAGCGGTCGGCGATGGAGGTGAACCTTGGCCACCGCGCTCCGGTGGCAAGGGTGCGGCGGCGGCGTCGTGGGCGGCTGCGGCCAACCACGCTCCCGCCCATGCGGCGGGGGAGGGCCCGTCCCCGACTGCGTGGGAGTAGGCGTCGTGCCGCATCCCGGTTTCCCAGATCCGTACCCACGTGGTGAGGTCGAGCAGGTCGCGGTTGTCGGCGACCTCGCGGCGCACGACATCGAATGCCGTCGAGACCAGTCGATCTCCGGTGGTCGGCGCCACAAGGTCAGTGACCGCACTAGTGAACTTCTCGCCCACCATGGCGACAGCGGCACCCGGATTGGACAGGGCGACGCTCGCCAGCTGGGCGAGGGCGGCGGGGTTGAGCACCGCCGCGACAACAGCGTTGACCGCGTCGAACCCGATAGTTCCGACACGTGTCACGGCGGCGAGGGCGGCGTTGACATCCACCCCGGTACGCGGGTCCGAGGCATCCGCCAGGCGCTGCGATATCGACTTCTGCGGTGAAATGCTCAGCGTGGCAGGCGAGTGACCAGAGATGTCGTCGTCGAGGACGGTGACTGCGGCGTTGAGCGAGGTGTAGGCGAGGGCTTGCCCGATCGATATCAGCGAGGCGATCGGGTCCCCGGTCGAGAGCAGCGACTGCGAGGCCACCCCGGCGGCGGCACGCAGGATCGCCGAACCCTCGGGGGTATCACAGGCCAGGTCACCGGAAACGCAGACACTGGCCACTCGGCCGGTCAGTGCGCCGAAATCCTCGGCGATGTCACGCTGCGGGCCGATCCCGCCACCGGCAACGCCTGAGCGGACCGGGGCTGCGGGCAGTGCTGCCAAATGCTTTCCACTGGTTCCGGGCGCCGGGGCCGGTGCGGAGGCATCGGTGCCTGGGAACAATCCGGTGCCAGGGCTTCGGGTCGGGTCGGCCATCAAGATCACTGCCGCGACCACACTGGGATCAACGACCCCGTGGCCCGCACCTATCTGCTGCGCCACGATCGAAGCGACATGCGAGCCCTGCGAATAGCCGACCAAGCCCATCCTGGTTCGCGGACACACCGAATGGACCTGCGCCATCATCGATTCCGTGCGCAGTACACCGGTCGCGACCGATTCGGCGTACGGAACGATCGAGGCACCGACCGCACCACCGAAGCCCGCCGGATACGGCACATACGCACGATCGACCAGGCCAGGTTCGGGAGCGGCGGCCATCAGCGGCCGCATCACCAACGACAACATCCCGGTGTCGGTGCTCGGCGCAGCATCCGGCGAGGACTCACCGGTGCCCTGAACAGCAAACACATACAAAGCCGGACATCTCGACAGCGACAACGACGTCGAAGGGGCCGGTGTGGCGGTGGTTGTCGGTGACGCTGCAGCCACGCCCACCGCGGGCGCGCCCGCGGCGAAGACCGCGACGCAGGCGAGGATCGCCGCGGTACGTCGAGTGAGTGTCATCGCTTCTCCTGCAACGGAATCGATTCGGGGGAGGTGTTCCACCAGATGCTCAACGGCACCCGCCGACGCCCTGCAAGGAGATCGGCGGTGAGCGCGTCGAGGCCACACACCAGCTCATCGAGCGGCCCCCACACCACAGACAATCGATCAACATCAACGGGGCGCCCCGGCAACGCGGCGTAGTCGGCCATTCTGACCAGCACCATCGACACCGTTTCGGTGTGCAACACCGCCAACTCGGTGGGGATCGGCAGGACCTGGTCGACGTAGGTGTCGATGCGCCGCATCACCCCGATCCGCGCCCTACTGACCCGATCCCCGGTGGTGCCGTTGGACAAGCGGACCAGCTCCGCTGCGGCGGCGAGGACCGGATTGATCAGCTGGCGGTCGGTGGCCCGTCCGAACATCGCCTGCAGCACGACCCTGCCCGACGGCAGCGGCGGTGATGGCTCTTCTGCGCTGGTCATCGACGGGGCTCCTTGCCAACAGCACACACCCGTGACCCTGCGGCGCCGGTGTGGTGAATCAGATCGGGGACAGGACGACCCGCGACCACGCCATCACCGAGCCCGGTGGCTCGGCGATGGACGTCGGTGGCGGTTAGTCGGCGTGGGTGGCGAGTGCCCGGGTGAGCAGGACACGTGCGTCGTAGCCGTAGACGGCCTGGTTTTGCAGGAGGGCGAAGGTACGTTCGGCCACTGCGATGTCGTCGGGGCGGGTGGCGATGACTTCACCGGTGACGGTCTCGATCTCGACCGCAGAGCTGTCGTGGATATCGAATGCCGGGGTGGGGGCGAGGAACTCGGTGTTGAGCGCGACGATCCCGACGCGGAGGTTGGGGCGGGAGTCGAGGTTGTCGATCAGTGCCTTGATCTGCGCGCGCATCACCGCAGCGTTACCGACCGTGCGATGCAAGGCCCACTCGCCGATCAGGAACTCGAAGGTGTGGGGTACACGGTCGAGGATCAGTTGGCGTTGCATCCGGGCCGCGACAACCTCGTCGAGATCATCCGGGACACCGAGAACTCCGATGCAGGCCGCCAAGACTGCCCGTGCGTAGTCCTCGGTCTGGACAAGCCCGATGACCAGCTCCGGGTTCCATGCGCGCTGCCGGGTGACACCGCTCTCGATGTCTTTCAGGCTGTGCTGCAGCGTGGCCAGCCCGGTCTCGGTCTGGGAGTACCAACTCGCATAGGTCATGTCATGTCCGTATCTGTGTGGTGGTGCACGATGCCGGGCGGTGCCCGGCGAATCGGGTCGGTTCAGTGGGTGCGATGGTCGGTCACGCGGCGTGCAGCGTGGCGCGAGCGGCGTCGAGGGTGAAGCTGACCAGCAACTCGAAATCGGCGAGACAGTCCGGGCGGGGTTCGTCGAGCCACACACGGGTGTCCTCGCCCGGGGTGGGTAGCGGGATCGGGGATCCGGTGACGGTACGGATTGCCTGCACCGTCGAGGTCGGCGGAAACAAGGCGACCTTCCGGGTGTCGCCGGCCTTGGGGGAGGTGGTCAAGAAGGTGCGGGTGCGGGTCGCGACGTTGTCCACGATCGGAGTGACGATCCTGCTGTGGCGCAGCATGTCCAGGACCAAGTCCGCCAACCCTGAACACACCTGGATCCCGTGGACGGGGTCGGCGGGCAGGATGATCTGGTCGTGTCCGTCGAGCACGACGCGCCAACCGAGGCGGCGGTAGGCGGTGCAGCGATCGGCAGGGGTTTCTGTCAGGGGTATAGCCACAAGTCCTCGCAGGGCATTCGGTTGATCGGGAGAAATCCATCCCTGATCTCGGCGGCGGTGATGGATGGATGGGGATGGGAAAGCCAGTCACGCAAGAAGTTCCGCACCGCGGTGCGGCAGCCGCGGAAATCGACCACCAACCCGGCACTGATCACCCGCAGGTGTGTATCGGGTTCGTCGGGGCGAGGTGATCGCGGCAGCGGCATCGCAAACCTCCGGTGCTACCAGCAGTCTGAGATGGTGGTGACCACGACCTCAGCGGTAGGCCGATACGGATCCAACGGCTCGTGAGGAAGCCAGCGTCGGGCGGGATCTCGTGGCGAGGGCAGTACGACCTCGTCACCGTCGGGCAGGAGAACGGCCCCGGCTGCTGTCAGCGCCGCGAAGTTCACACCGTGGCGCAGATGGTTGGGCACGGGCCCGGTCAGGATCGTCACGACCGGGTGCGGGGTATCGGTGTGCACGATGACCGGGCCAGGCCAGGTCAGTGCTGCGATCACCCGGTGTCCGAGCTCGGAAGGCAATTCGATGGCGCCGACTGTCCCGGTCCGCAACACGATCTGACTGGTGGACTCGCGGACGAACGCGTCGAACCCACAGGCGTTGCGGTACATACTCGCGCGGTGAATCACCTTGTCCACCGGTAGCAATCGTGTGCTGTTCACCGGGTCCCACCACGTTTCAAACAGATCCGGACCGCGTTCAGGACCGTGTGGGTCATGGGCCGTTGCGGGCTGGTCGGTGGCAACTCCCACTCACGGCACGGGTCAGCGTTCGTTGCGGTTGGTGTGGGAAGCGCGATCGGGATGCCGGAGGCCAGTACGACGACGTGGCCGCGCCAGAACAGGGTGTCGTCGGCAGTGGGGTCGATTCCGAGGTCGGAATTGGTGATGAACGTCCACGATCCCGATTTGGGGTGGAACACGATCGGCCCGCAACCAGCATCGGATCGAGACAGGCTGCTGCGAACGCGCTGTCCAAGCGCCCACGGAACCATGACCGCCTGTACCCGGCCTGCAAAGACGATGATCTGACCGGAGTCAGGATCGATGAGCGCTGGCAACTGGCACACCTGTTGGTAGTAGGCGCACCGTGACGCAACCGATGCGCCGATCAGGTCCACACCAGCCAACTCGGCCCCGGTTGTCACGTACGGGTGGTGACCGGAAACCTCTAGCAGGGCGGTTTGGGTAGTGGTCGTGATCATGGGTTGTCTCCACGGGAGTGGTGGGTGAACGTGATAGGGGCGGGAGCCGTCCGGGGCGATCTTGTGCCGGTGACCGCGGCTAGTGCCCTGTCGACTGCTGCCGATCGGCGGCGGTGAGCGCGCCCGCCCTGCCGGTCTGTGCCCTCGGCTTTGAGTTCTGCGACAACGGCTTCCAGCTCGTCCGGGTCGCTCCGGGCAGCAAATAGCAAGATGGCTACAAGCTCTTGGTGTTTCCGGTTTCGCACTGCTTTCGCACCCCCAATCGTGTGCACGACTCATGGCGATCAGATAACCAGCGGCTGCGTCCGCGTCCTATGGATTCGGTGTCCACAGCGCGTCCACAGCTGCGACATCACGGACCGGGCGAGACCCAGATGGACCTTGTTCCTTGAACCAACGAGCTCTCATGGCGAATCAGCCTGCTTCCAGTGCCGTGCAGGTCGGACGTAAGGTCCTAGGTGATGGCAGCTTCTGCAGGTTGCACTTTCACCGCTTGAGGACCGCGTTCGCCCTGTGAAATCTCGAACTGGACGTGATCGTCTTCGGTCAGGCTTCGAAATCCCTGGCCGACGATGCCGGAGTAGTGGACGAAGACGTCGGGCCCGTCGGCGCGGGCAATAAATCCGAACCCCTTCTCAGCGCTGAACCATTTCACGGTTCCGGTGATGGGCATGTGAAGCTGCCTTTCGTTGATTCTGTTGGTTCCTAGGGCTCTCCCGTTGGCGAGTTGATTGCCTTCGGGCTTTGGGGCACGTCGGCGACTGACGTAACCATTCGATCTGTGTGAAGCCAGCTGCAGACCGGAGTTTTGAGGCAGGGCGTCAGAAGTCTTGGTCTGGAAGCGATTTCAGTGTGTACTGGGTTCTCGCAGCGCGGTAGCGTCTCAAGGGGTGGCTAAGGGTGGCACTTCCTACACAACTGGAGGGGTAGTGACTGACAAGCCGAAGTCGGCCCTGGACCAATGGAGGCTGCGCGCGGGCCTGAGCAATAAGGAGTTCGCGCGCGAGATCACCACTCGCGCTGCAGCTCGGGGGCATAATCACGTTGTGCCGGACGCCACAACTGTCCGGCGTTGGATAGAGGGCAGTAAACCTCGCCAGCCCGTCCCGGACCTGATCTCCGACCTGATTTCGGACAAACTCGGCTACCGGGTTACCACGTACGATCTGGGACTCGGAGAGCCTCACAGCGACCGTGGGCTCATTTACCATCCGTCAGTGAGCGACAGCATCGAGTCTGTCGCAGACCTTGGGAGAGCCGACGTGGACCGACGTAGTTTCCTGACCGCCGCGCCGTTTGTGGCGTTGGCCGGTCTCGGGCCTTCGCGCGACTGGCTACTCAATACCCTCGAGCAGCTTCCTCAAGCGGGCCAGCGCGTTCATCTTGACGATGTCGCCGCGCTTCGTGACATGTTCTCCAAGTTCCAGGAAATCGACATCTTCCAAGGTGGAGGATCGGGCCGCCTGGTCTTGGCCGCCTACATGAACAATCACGTCTACCCCCTGCTGCGTCGCTCTCAAACCGCAGAGGTCCAACACCAGCTCTACGGAGCGGTGGCAGAACAGACCTACCTGCTCGGGTGGATGGCATTCGACAACGGCGAGCACGGTGTCGCCCAGCGCTACCTGATCCAGGCACTGCGCCTGGCGGAAGAATCACGTGATCCCGCAATCGGAGCGCATGTATTGGCAGGTCTGGCAGATCAAGCCACGCTTCTCGGGAACCCTGCAGAGGGTCGCCGCCTGGCACAGGCAGGTCGGCACGGGCTCCGCGCGAGCGATTCCCATGCCTGTATGGCGGACCTGTGGACTCTGGAGGCACGTGCGCTGGCCGCAGCTGGCGAGCGAAGTGCAACGATCGCCGCGATAACCCAAGCAGAAAAGGCCTTCGAACGGGTCGACGTAGAAATCGAGCCTGAGTGGGCACGCTTCATCGACCCGGCCTACGTCCACGGCGAGATCGCCAACGCCTTCCGAGACATCGGGTACCCCGACGAAGCGGAGTTGCACGCGAACCGATCCATCGACTACGCCAAGTCGCAAGGGCGGGCGCGGCGCGGCGCGATGTCGAACGCTGCGCTGGCTGCTGTTCACCTCCATCGCGGTGACCTTGAGGCTGCACGGGAGGCTGGCATCCGCACCCTGAACCTCTCCAACAGGGTGAAGTCAACCCGGTCCGTTCAGGCAGTTCGCGACGTCCACCTGCGAATGGCCCGGGTCGGCGGCCACGACCATCCGCTCGTGCGGGAATTCGGTGAGCTCGCACATTCCGCCCTGAACGCCTAGCCTCACATATTCCCATGGCCCGCCGCATTGTTCGCGCGAGCAGTTGCGTGGGTACAGGTGATGCCATGTCCGTGTACCTGCGCGCCCGGAATGACCGACATCGTGCCTGAACCCGAGGCCATCTGACGGTCCGGCCGTTGTCGGCGACGCTTGTGCCCAGCAATCCTCGATGGGAGCCGAGCGGAGCTGATGACGACGGCCATCTAGCGGAAGCCGTTCGATTCGATGGACAGCTGGCACGTAACCTCCTGCCTAGTGGCGGCGGTACAGCTCGTGGGACTAAAGCCGATGTAACACAGCGGTTGTCCGACAAGGTTCAGGCGACGCTGGTGGATTCTCAGCGAGATTTGCCGTCCACAACGTGTCCACAGGCTGGCATGATTCGACAGCATGGACAGTCACGGCGCTATCGTCGGTGCGCAGCTTCGAGCCGCCCGCGAGGCCGCGGGCGTGTCGTTGGCTGCGTTGGCAGGCCAGATCCATCGCGGGAAGTCCGCGCTGGCCTACTACGAGACCGGCGAGCGCACACCCCCGCCGGATGTCATAGCGTGTTACGAGACGCGATTCGGTGGCCTTCGAGATCCAGTCGCTACCCTCGCCGACCTTGGAAAGGCTGACGTGGAAAGACGCGCGTTTCTGCGTGGCGGGTACTCGACAGCATTGGGTGCCTCGGTACTGCTGCCTGGATGGCTCGACACCGCTGCGCCAGTGGCAAGAGCTCAGAGCACGATCCGGCACGTCGGATCTTCCGACGTCACCGACGTCCGCAACGTCATGACGCTGTTCTCCCAAATCGAACAGCGCATGGGCGGTGGCCACGGGCGACGCGCTGTTGTCCAGTACCTCAGCAGTGAGGTCGTCGACTACCTCAACGGCACCTACACAGACGAAGTCGTACGCCATGACATGTTCGCGGCAGCGGCTGAGATGGCGTACTTGGCAGGATGGATGGCCTTCGACAACGACGAGCACTCCGCGGCTCAGCGCTATTTCGCGACAGCCACCAAGCTCGCTGCCGAGGCGGAAGACGCTCCGCTGACCGGCCACATCTTGCGTGCGATGGCACACCAGGCCATCGACCTCGGACACGCCACGGAAGGGCTCGAATTGGCCGAAGCCTCCGTCGCTGGCTCCCGATACAGCACCGCCACGCCACGCGAGCGCGCATTGCTCAAGATCGTTCACGCGAAAGCCCTCAGCGCTGCCGGCCATCCCTCGGAGGCCGCGAAGGCTGTGATCGTCGCCGAACAGGATCTCGCATCGGCATCGAGCTCAATCGCTGAACCCTCGCGGGTGTTCTTCTTCACCGAGGCGAGCCTGGCCCACGAAACTGCTTGTGTTCTGCGTGATTCCGGCGATCTTGAAGGCGCGGCTCAACAGTTCGAACGCAGCGTGCGCAAACGCAAGGCGCAGGCGTTCGCGCGAACTCACGCGGTCACCCTCGGCTACCTGGGCGCGGTGCAGGCAAAGCGCGGAGCCCTCGAAATAGCCTGCGCGACGTGGAAGTCGGCGCTGCTGTCGATGGGGCAGGTTCAATCGGGTCGCACACGCGCCGTGGCGCACGGCATCCGCGCCGCCGTCGCAACACATCGTGGATCGGCGGTGGCGGGACTGGCCGAAGTTGATGACCGAGCCACTGAATACCTTCAAGCACAAGGGATATAGGAACGCAACGATGACTGACGAGAAGTTCGAAGTGGTGCCGATCGCACACGTGATCGGTGGGCGCCGTGAGCCCACGGACGATCATTGGGGCGGCACTGAGACGATCATCAGGATCGATGATCCGCGGTTCAGCGAAGATTCCGTCAAAGGGCTCGAACAGTTCTCCCACGTTGAGGTCGTGTTCCGCTTCCATCTGGCCGATCAGTCCGATCTCCACTTCGGTGCCCGCAGCGCACGCGACAACCCCGAATGGCCCGAGGTCGGGATCTTCGGGCACCGCAACATGCGTCGCGTCAACTGGCTCGGAGTCTCCCGCGCCAGACTTCTTCGCGTCGACGGTCTCAATCTCCACGTGGCTGAGCTGGACGCCGTTGACGGCACTCCTGTGTTCGATATCAAGCCGTGGTTCGCCGAGTTCGGGCCTCGCGGCGACGTCGAGCAGGCGCCGTGGTCGACCGAGATGCTCAGGGACTACTTCTGACCGTGCGATCTGCTCCCGACACGGCAGCCACGCTGAGGGGTCGCTGGTCGCAGACGAATGCCAGAAAGGCGCAGCCGCATGGGTGATCAGGACGGCATCGACTTCAATAGTGCCAGTACCGGCGACGACTATTGCGCTCTCCCTGACGGTCGGGTGCCGTTGTGGGTGATGCTGACCGTGGGCGATGACGCTCACTGCGTGACGCCACGGCACACGCACCAGGCCCCGCTGATCCTGTCAGCCGCGGTGATCGGCCGCGACTGCACCATCCCGGACGGCGAAGTCATCGGCCGCGAGTTCACCGCCGCCGGCGGCCGGGGCGAGCCATTGCACGACTTCCGGCTCGTGCACGATCCACGACTGTAGGGTCCGAACTCGCAGGACTCCGCACCAGGCGACGCGGCGGGACCTGTTCGGCGAGCGCCCGCACTGCTGGTTGCCGATTGTGGGCGGCGAGGTCGCGCAGGTAGATGATGCAGCGGTTCGAGTTGACGCAGTCGGAGAACATGCTGACTGCGCAGTCTGTCGAGAGCTTGATTAGGCCGGGTCGGGAGTTGCCGCCTATCTCGGGATCCATAGCCGACACGTCAATTCGCCATTCGGTGACCTCTATGGGGCGCCGATCGCGAGCAGATCGGCCTAGAGCGATAGAAGGAGGTACCGCGGGATGCACGCCAGTGTGTACCGCGCGGTACCTGCCATCCTTGTTCGGTTCGCTTGCCCCCTTCTCGAGCGAACCGGGACTCCCCAATGGTCAGGGCAGCCCCATGCCGACCGGTCAGGTCGGCTACGGTGACCTTAAGCGGGGGTGGCTTGCTAGTGCAAGTTGCAGAAGCAAGTTGTGATTATGGATAAGGTAGCCATGGAGTTGCGTCGGGAGGGTGCGCTGACTGGCGGTGAAAAAGGAGGTCCGAGGTATGTCGAACCTCGAAAATTATGACGCGCCAACGGAATCCGAGAGCGGTCCTGCGTTTGCTCAACGACTGAGGTTTCTCTTCGAGACGGTGTATCCGCGCGGACGGGGTCCCTACAGTCAGACCGAGGTGGTCGACATGATCAGGGCCAACGGTGGCGGGATGACCACCGGCCTTATGTCACAACTGTTGTCAGGTAAGCGGCGGTCACCCACGTTGCCGACGGTGAGCGACATCGCCACCGTGTTCCGCGTCCCGATCGACTATTTCGGGTCACCGGAGTCCTATGCTGAGATCCGGCGTCATATCGAGTGGATCAGCACGATCCGCGATTCGGGTGCCGAACAGGTCGCGGCCCGCAGCTACGACCCTGCCAAGGTGTTCGAGGTCGGGTTCCGGGAGCTCCGCCGCAGCACTGCCGAAGGCGACGCGGACGGCTGATTTCAGGACACCAGCAGATAGGCGGCAGCGGCGAGCGCCGCGCCCACGAAGGAGCCGACAACAACCTGTCCGCGAGTGTGGTCACCTAGCCACACTCGCGACCATCCATTCACGACAGTCAGTGGCAACGCGGCAAGAAACCACGGTGAGGCGATCAACGCCAGCAGGACCGTGGTTCCCGCACTCACGGCGGTATGGACACTGACCTTCCATTTGCCGATCACGGTCACGATTCCGATGCCGAACAGGACAACCAGCCCCGCCACCGTCCACGCGATCAGAGCGCGCGGGGCGCCCTGCACGATCTCGACGATCAGGCCCACCCCCACGATGCCCAGAATCGCCGGAATCACCCAACGCCGACCGTCGATATCGGTCACATGGTGATCGCTGGCGATACCGCCCCGCACCCCGGCCAAGATGATGATCATCGGGATCCCGCCCGTAATCGCGGCGACGAAAAGCCCCCACCCGGGAGCCCCCACAGCGAACCCGGCGATCGTCCCGGTCACGATATTGATCACCCAGGGCGCCCCGAGTTCAGTGATCACCCGAGCCGCGCGCGCTTGCGGTGCCATCGTTTCCGTCACGCCGAAACCTCCCGTTGTCCATCCCGATATTTCCGTGCCAAGGTCAACGCCCACCTGCGGTCGAGTTCCGCCTCGAGCGCCGCCGATCGAATACCGGCGCTGTTGAACGCTGGCGACGGTCGCGCATGCAACAGCCAATCTGATGCTGCCGCAGCCACTTCCGAGGAGTGTGCGACGTAAACGTTGGGTTGTGCGGCGCGCTGGGCTTCCATGCTCAATGCGTCCAGCAACTCGGTGACCCGGTCACTGGCCCGCTCTTCGGTGCTGCTGCCCCGTCGGGACGGTCGGCGAACTCCCGGCCAGCGCGACACCAGCTCCCGATGCAGTGGGCCGATCGCCCACAGAATCCGCTGCGCACGCACCCGCGACACGACCGGCGACAACATCATGCCCACGAAGATCACCAGCACACCCACAGCGGAAACCGCCCGGGTCACCTCGAAAACCACGGGCAGCTGAGGCGCACTGAGATAACGCACCGCCACGAAGTAGCTCAACCGAATCCACGCCCACGCCGTCGCCGAGGCCAACCCCACCGACAGGAGAGTCAAACTCCAGCCGGTCAGGCTACGCACATCCGCGGCACGAGAGGTCATCACCATCAGCGCAGGGCACAGCAGCGCCGGGAACAGCGCACCGGCGATGCCGGCCTCAGCATATCCAGGCAGATGACTGAAGGAGATGTCGAACTCGAATCCATCTGCCGCTTGCGGAACCGTTGGCGCGCAGACGAAAATCGCCATCGCCACCACGGAACCGACCACCGCGATCAGGCCGAGTACCCGCGCCCCACGCGCGACCTTCTCCGGGTCGCTCGTCACGGCCAACGCCAGGACCCCCGAGGAGGCCGCCATCAAGTTGAACAGCACCATGCGCAATCCGGTCGAAAAATTGGGGATCGGCACGACGGTTTGCACCAGTGTCTCCACCGCCGGGATGTTCAAACTCAAATGCACGGCGACAACACCCAATGCCACGACCATGCTCCCCAGCACCCAACTGCGCGACCACCACCACCGCCACGCCCTGCTCGCCACCGCGATCCACATCAGGGGCGCCAGAACCATTGCGTTCATCCCAGCGCCTCACCCCAGCGAGACCGCAACCGCGGCTCTTTGCGACCGATCCGCTGCAAGCGATTCAGCAGCAAGCTCGCGAACTGCTCGGCAGCCAATTCCTCCTCGGCCGCAGCTGCATTCCCGCACTCCCGGCGCAACATCAGCGCAGCCATCTCGTGCATCCCTGTCGGCAGCACCGACTGCGCCAGCTCCAGCACCGGTAGTCCCTGATGCCCCAGCACGATGTGACCCAGCTCGTGGGCAATGGTCCGGTCTCGAGTCTGTACCCAGGACGCGACACTCACCTCATCGTGATCCCGATAGTGAACCCACTGCCCGAACACCCCCGTCGGTAGCACCGAATCCTCAACCACCCGCAACGGTCGCCCCCGGAGCCGAGAAACCGCCTCCACCAACCCATCCAGTGACTGAGACTGCCCCGCCGTCGCCATGGTGAAAATGCGATCGACCGCCGAATTGACCGCCGATCCGTTGAACACGCCCACCATCCAACCACACCCGAACTCGACTCGCCGAGCGCCGATCGCCCGAGCTGACGCCTTGGAGTTCGACGATCGCAGAGACTTGGGGCAGCCGCATTCGTGGAGTGGCTTCAGCGTTGCATCTCGGCATCGGTATTCGAATTTGCTTGCGGCGCTGCGAGGTTCGCAACAACCAGCTAGATCGCTTTGGTACGCTGACGGCCGTCGCCGCGACAGCGTCTGCGACGAACGCGCCGCCAACAGTGCCCGGCATTCCGCGCGCCTGCCAGGTGCGCTGTCGTTCAATGCGATTTCGGCGCCATTCGCCGTGTTGCATGCGAGGGCTTCCCGATTAGGATGAAGCGCGGGCTGGCAGCCTTAATCCCCCCCAAGGTTTGTCGCCCAGTTCGGCGGTATGTTGGACCCCTTGTGGGTCGGTGGCCGCCGTCGATGCCGCCGAGCCAACTCCCCCCTTCGCCCGGCGGCATCGCTCACTTCAGCTTGGGATGGCATCGCCGATGCGCTCACGCGCCCTCCGAAGCCAAACTTTCACGGGACGCGCAGACTGGCTGCGAGATACGGACAGGCAGCGTCTCAACCATGAGTCGTTGTGCACGAGGCCCTCAAGGCGAACGTGCTCAGTGTCAGCCTCTACGAGCTTCCTTCGGAAGCCATAACCTAGATCTGCCGTCAGTCGACCACCCGCTCCGACCGTGAGGTCGAGTCCGAGCAGCACAGCCACGATGTGGCGGAGCAGATCTCGTGAGGTCTCGGTGACGACAGAGACAGACCCGACCGTAGGTCGAATAGCGCGGCCTGATGCGGGACCGGACGCACCTTCAGCATGTCAGGCTGCACCTGGTTCTACGGCTGGGTCGTTACCTTCGACTGGTTCTGCGATTCCCAGAACGTCGAATATGCTCTCACCCCATGTCGCCCACTTGCGGAGGCGCCATTCGTCGACGAGGTAAATGTCTTGCGACAATGCAAATTCGGTCGCCTGCGCCGAGAATGAGGTTGTCGTGACAATGATAGGAATGTCGGCCTTGTGGAATGGACGGGCTGTACCGTTGACCTGATAGACGACGTCGGGGCCGATCGGCTTGCCTTGCCGAAACTTGCATTGCACGACGACCCGGCGGCCAGCAGGTGTCAAGGCGATAATGTCGGCACCATGGTCGCGAGCGCCGCCGCCGCGCCGGAGGATGGTGAGTCCATCCCGTTGTAGTACCCAGGCCGTGATTTCTTCGAAGCCTGACCCGTCACAGCGCTGCAGCTCCCGGTCATCGATGCTATTATTTGACGAAGCGAAGGCCGCTCGCCTGCTGTCGATGTCGCGCACGGTAGCCTGCGTGGCTTTGAATTCTTTGATGGTTCTTTTGAGTTCGTCAGTCAGTTTGAGACATTCATCCATTTGGTTGTACGCCGACTGTGTCGGAGACTCTCCGTCAAGAGCGGCCTGGAAGCAATCCCCCGGAGGCATGCCGAAACGGTCGGCCAGCTCGCGGAAGTTCTCCGATACTTTGGTGGCGATCTCGCGGCATCGTTTGAGAGCCTGCGCAACGGTGACCATCAAGCTGCGCATTGCGGTGTCGATCTCTCGGCGGGTGTACTGCCACTCCAAGTCGAAAGGCTTGGAGGAACGTTGAAGATCGGCCAGCTCGTCTCGCACGTCCTCGATCCACTTGACCTCACCATTGACGCCATCGAGCGCTTCCTTCACGAAATGGCCTTCGACGGCCCAGAGGAACGCTGAGAGCACGTCGTCGCTGTTGGCGGCAGCGATCCAGGCCGCGATGTCCTTGCGAGCCTCTCTGGATCGATACCTACTCGGCCACACCGCTTCTGGGTGTAGGCAGAGCTGGTGAGGGTCAGTACCTCGTGTTCCGGGTCGAACGATGATCACGGCGAGAAATGTAGCTCACCCAGGCCACGCCGACTAAACCCTTCTTAGGGCCTCGACTCTCACTGCAAATCCTGGCCAGGTGGGACCTGCCCCTCTGTCCGAGAGATGTCGTTGGTGACTTGGAGACCAGGAACAGAGCGGTAATTCGTTGTGGCTCAGAGGGACTCGCGGCATTTGCTGCGAGAGCTTTGCCCCATATTCGCTCAGATTCAGATGGTTCTGGTTCTCCCAACGAAAGGGGGCCGAGGTGGGCCTGGCCACAGCGCTCGATCCTGTGCATGACATCGAAGGGGCTATGTTGGCGCCGAATTCGTCTGCAGTCGGAGCGACGGATGAAGGCAGTCGGTGGGGTGCTGGATCTCGTCTCCGGTAACCGGGACGAGACCGCGATAACCGATTCGGTGTCGTTCACTGGTACGGCTGCCAGCGTGCCGACATGTCGCGGTGCCGATAAGAGGAGAATCGCCACTGCCACTGCTCCTTCAAAGACGGGTTCATATCGAGAACGGGAAGGACGCTCGTCACGAGCTGTAGTTCACGTAGCCGACGCAGTGTCGCGAATCCGGACCATCGTGTCACGTCCCATCCGTAGGTATGAACTAGCTGGTTGTGGTAGTTCTCGGGATAGGTGAAGCGGAGGGCACCTACAGCGACCGGCGTGAGGTCCCATTCGCGTGGCCCGATACATGTCGAATCGAAATCGCAGATCACTGGATCTCCTCGGCCCTGCACGAGGTTGCCGACGAACGCGTCTCCGTGGATGAGTCCGCCCGGCAGGGCATAGTCGAGTTCACCTACAGCCGAGAACAACTCGGCGCATTCGTCACGGAGGAAGGCGAGCTCGTCGACTGCCAGGATCGACTGCTGGTCGAGTCTGCGCTGAATCTCGGTGAACGGGTCCCACATCGGCAGCTCCGTTCGTGGGAGCTGGTGGATACAGGACAGGATTTTGCCGAGGTCTTGACCGTTGGGCGCTGGAGCGCCGCGAATGCTTGCGACGGTGTGCCAGAAGGTCACTGCATGCTTGTCGATAGTGTGCGGTTGGGGGAGCGAGTCGACTAGGCGGACGGCCGGCACCTCCTGTTTGGCGAACCATCGCGCGACTTGCACAACTTTGGTGGCCCTGGCGTTCACTGCTTGTGAACCGGCGATGCGGACGACGAATGGGTCCTTGGCCAGTTGGAAGACCGCGTTGTTGGTGAATTTGATCAGGTGAGCGCCGTGGCTGTCCAGTCCGACACTGTCGCACGCGGTGCGGAGGATCGTGTGCGCCCAGCTCTGCTCGGCGGTGGCTGGCGGGGTGGGGTTCGCTGACTTTGTCATGTCGTTTGCCTCATGAAGCGGATGTCGTTGGCGACCTGCTGAAGGTCTGAATTCTTCGGGTGTTTGTGGGCGTAACGCAGAATGGGTGTGAGCCGGTCGATGATGCGTGAGGACCTGACCATTTGCGCAGTCTCGACCGCAATCCGGGCGGTGTGGATAGCGATCTCGTTGGGGCCATCCTGCAGGTGCGCAACGGCGAGCGCTGTTAGTTCAAAGCAGCGAGAGCGTTGGGAGTCTGCTCCGCGTCGGCCGATCGCGTCACCGAGGCGCGCGATTCCGATTCGGAGGTCGTCAGGTGTGGGTGTCGGCTGTGCGGTGAGCGCTACGCCTTGAGATGCGCTGAGGTCTGCCTCGCCGAAGAATCGGACCCAACCTGGCGCCCGCCCGGGGTCTGCGCGGGCAAATTCGTCTTCAGCCCGTCCGAGTGCCCGCAACATGGGTTGGCGTTCCCCCAATAGCGCATAGGCCCATCCAGCATTGGCACAGAGCACCGCGCTGGTGAGTGCGCAACCAGCGTCTTGGGCCTGTACTTGTCCGAGCTGGAACAGCCTCAGGGCCACACGAAAGTAGTCCGGTCCATTTCGTTCAGTGGGGCCCCGGTCAACGCGTTGAGTTCCGCGGTGCAGGTGCAATCGTCCGGCGCGGTAGAGGATGTTCGCCGAGAGCGTGGGGTCGTCCGCCCCGTGAGCTACGGCCAACGCTCGCCGGAAGTGGCTGCGCGCGGCACGGTGCATGCCGACGTCGAAAGAAACCCACCCTGCAAGGTTGTGTAGGTCGGCGACTGCGGTGAGTAGCGCCCGTTCGGTGTTGTCGTCGCTTTGTGCGTGCACCAACTGTTCAGCCCACTGTGCTTGGGCAGCGACAGCGTCGCGATACGCACCGCCACCGAACTGATAGTCGAGACGACGCATCGCCGCTGTCATGACGACCAGTTGAGCGACATCACTTCCGCCGACGTGGCGGGGCGCCGGCGCGGTGATGAGCTCCGGGGGCGCCGCAGCCTGCGCTGGCAGGCCGTCGTTGGGTGCGACTGTGAGCTGGGCGGCGTAGTCGAGGAAGGCTTGAATGTCGTGGTGCTCGTCGTCACTGCTGCCCGGTGTGCTCGGTTTCGGGAGCGGGTCACTGGCCAGTCCTACGTAGCCGCGAGGGATTCCGAGTCCGTCTGCGATGCGGATGAGGAGTTTGTAGGAGTTGACCTGGCGGCCTTCCTTCATGATCTCGTATATCTCGGAGCCACTCTGGCCGGTCCGTCGGCTGATATCACGCTGCGAGACCTTGAGTTGTCTGTGCAGCAGGAAGTAGACCGTCGCGAAGTCGTGGTTGGCCAAGGCCGTGCGCATATCCGGGCGCTCCCAGACCTCCGCTGCTATCGGCATTTTCGGGTTGTCATCGACGTTCATCATCGACTCCTGGTCGCACATCGAGGCACGGTCAGATCGACGATAGGACCGGCGAGCCTGGGTTCGCTAACGATCGCGGTGAAGACCGCGAGAACCGACTAGCTCGGCTAGTCGGTCCTGCCCTAGCCGAGCCAACCTGTGACGCGTCTTACTTCGGTGTGCCCGGATCGGTGACCCTGGGCAAACCAACAACGATGTGGCCCTTAGTAATTGGGCCCGCGTCCAGCTACATGGGAGGTCGCGCGGATGCAGGCATTGTCGGCGACGAGGACCTATGCGAACTTGCGATCAGATTCCCCATCGAGGCAACTCCAGCCATCGGTAGCCGGAGAGGTCCCCCCGCAGGAAGTCGCTGGCGAATCTGTCGAAGTCATAGGCGGGGGCATATCCAATCTCGTTCGCAGCGTGCACGATTGGCCACGCCGATCGGCCCCACAGGTGTGCCACCGGGTCTTCGCCGCGCTCGGCGAGCGTCGACATGAACTGCGGGAACAACTCTTCGAGTACCGCTGTCGGTGCGTCGCGAAGCGTGTCGATGCGGTTTGGCAGCGGCGACGCGGCGTGGATGTTGAGATGGCGGTTGGTCCCGACCGGTGGCCGCGAGAGCGCGGCTGCCACTGCTGCCGCAGCGTCGCGGATGTCGAGGCCACCGAACAGCAGGCGAAAGCCGTGGTGCAACAGCCCGGCAGGGGTGAAATGCCCAAGTCTCAGCACTGTGGTGAGGATTCCGGCGTCGGCCAGGGTGTATTCGGCGATGGATTCGCTGGTCAGCTTGGTCAGCGAGTAGGCATCGTAGGAGGTCGTTGACATGGATTCGTCGCGAATCTCCCATGCAGAGCGTGGGGCTGAGGGGATCGGTCCGTACACCGCCATCGAGCTGGCCAGTACGACCTGCGACACGGCGGACTCTTTCAGGGCCCGGTACAGCGCCAGCGTGCCGTCGACGTTGACCGACCAGAAGTCGTTGAATCCGAAGCGCGCCATATGGTCTCGCCCGTGCAGGCTGGCCAGGTGGACCAGCGCTTCGCAGTCGGCGAGCGTGGTCCGATATTGCTGGGGGTCTCTGATGTCGGCGACGACATGGTGTGGCGCCCACGCGTCTGGGGCGGGCCGGTTGTCGAGGGAGGTGACCTTGTGTCCGTCTCGGATCAGCTGTGCGGTCGTGGCGCGACCGAGGGTGCCCAGTGCGCCGGTAACGAGAACATGTGCCATGGTCTCAGCCTTTCTTCACGTAGGGCAGCACGGAATTGATGAGCAGGTCGATGCTGCTCAGGTCTGCGGGATTGGGGTGCTTGAGGATCATCCGGTCCACGCCGGCATTCGCGTATGCCTCGATGGTGTCGACGAGCGCTTCCGGTGTAGTCGCCAGGTACGGCGCGGGCAGCGTGGAGTGGGTTGCGCCGCGCAGCATCGGGTATCGGGTGGCGGCGTCTGCAAGCTGGGCGTTGATGTGGCGCGCGTCTGCTCCGATGATGCAGTCGGTCATCACCGACAGCCGTGGTGGTGCTTGATCGCATTTGTCGGCGATCTCGGTCAAGCGCTGGTGGACTCTCGCGCACGCCGCAGGTGGCTGGAACACGAAGTTGTATTCGTCTGCCGTGCGTACCGCCAGTTCGAGGGAGCGTTGACGGCCTCGCTTGCCGACGATGATCCGCGGCGGACGGGCTGGGACGGGGTGAAGTTGCGCGTCATCGGCGGTGAAGAATTCGCCGTCGTAGGAGAACGGCAACCCACTCCAGAGGCCTCGCAGCACGGCGATGTACTCGACCATCATCCGGTAGCGAGTGGTCGTGTCGAGGAGCGCGAGGCCCACGCTGCGGTGCTCGTATGTGTTCCACCCGATGCCGATTCCGACGTCCAAGCGGCGATCGCCAGCGAACGCGCTCGTGCTGGCGACGGTCTTTGCCAGGATCGCAGGATGCCGGAAGGTGATCGGCGACACCAGTGTTCCCAACCCGACGGTGTGTGTGGTGGCTGCGGCCGCAGTACAGGCAGTCCATGCGTCCAGGCAGTCCTGGCCAGACGGGGCAGGGCCTGTGAGGTGGTCCGAACGCAGCAGAGCCGTCACGGCGGTGCCGTCGATATGGGCGGCCACGCGAAGCCAGTCCTTGGCTGTGGTGCCCGTTTCGCTGTCGATGAGGAGCGCAACTTCCATGCCGATCACCTTTCGTCAACAATTCAGAATTCTCAGCAGGGTACGCCGCGGGTCCCAAAAAGGTTGTCCGACAACATAATTTGTTCAGCAGTTTCGCGGATCTGCTGGAGCAAACACACATTGGGGCAGCGGGTGCTGCCGGTTCGCTTTCCCGAACGGAGTGCATCATGACCGTGACCGTCGTCGTGCCCGCGCGAGGTGAGGAATCGACCTTGCCGATCACTTTGCCGCACACCATCGCCGCCGCAGAATGCGTCAACGCAGAATTGGTCGTTGTCGTCCCCGAGGGATCTGACTTCACCGGACTCGCGCTGCCGCCGGGCAGAATCCGATGGGCGACTGTTGCGGTTGCGGGCAAATACACTGCCCTGCGCCGTGGCGTGAGGGCGTCCCACAGCGACTATCTGGTATTCCTCGACGCCGACGTCCTAGTTGCCCCGTCTGCGTTCGGATATCTGGTTTCGGCCCTGGACGACGGCGCAGACGTCGCAGCAGGCCACCTGATTCTGTCCCCGCCGAGGCCGGGCGATCCGGCGTTACTGCATCGGTGGTCCGAGATCACTTTCGACACGTGGCACGCCTGCCGCAGCGCGCACCCCGAGCTGCGGTGGGCGCTGCCAGGAGCAATGTACGGTCTGCGCCGCAACATATTCCCTGCCGAGAACCCGCTGATACCGGTGCTCGACGACGTCTCAGTGGGCCTGTCTGCCCACGATCACGGGGCTCGCATCGACTACGTCGCCGACGCACAGGTGCAGGTGGCATCGCCAACGAGCTACGCGCAGTGGCGGGGCCAGAAGCTACGCACGCGCGGGATGGAATCGGCTGCGACAGCTTCGCCCAGTCGAAGCTGCGGCGCTGGACAACGCCCTGACTTGGCACCGGCGGCGCTGTGGTGGCGCCAGCGCCGTCGGGGCGCTGATGCGCGCGCAAGACCTGGCGCTGCGCGCCGCAGCGACCAACCGCAACGCGTGGGGCGATGGCGCATGGATACCGGACCGGCCGAACTCCTCGACACCGGAGGCTCAAAGTGTCTGATGCCACGTCATCACCAGGGGGAGCGCACTATCCGTTCATCACCGCCGGCGTGGCAGAGATGCACCAACAGCTCACCGATCACGGCTTACTCTCCCACGCGCTGGAACTGGAAGCTTTGGGCTACACCGTCATTCCCGACGCACTCGAACCAGACCTGCGCTCCGAGCTGACCGAACAACTCCTCGCCTGCGCCGCAGCCGACGACGCGCCGGTCGACACCGAGTCCGGCGGTTGCCACCGTGACCGCACACAAGAGGTTCCATTGCTGTTGTCGCGCGGAGGCGCACCGTTCCAGGAACTGGTGCTTGGCACGCGCACCCTGCTGCTGATCACCTACCTACTCGGCGCACAGCGCCAGCTCAGCAGCGTCACCGGATACGTGAAAGGTCCCGGCCTGTGCGCGCTGGGAATCCACTCCGACACCGCCTACGTCCCCGATCCACTTCCGCCCTATGCCCAGATCGCCAACATCAACTACTGCCTCACGGACTACACCGAAGCCAACGGGTGTTTGTCGATCGTGCCGGGCAGTCACAGGTTCTGCCACCGACCCCGCGAGGGGCAGGGAACCCGGGACGCCATCCCCGTACTCGCTCCGGCAGGCGCGGCGATCATCTTCCACGGCAACACCTGGCACGGCGCCTACCCACGCACCGAACCCGGTGTGCGCCTGACGATCTCGACGCTGTTCGCACGGATGTACATGCGCCCGCAGGAGGATTACGCGCGGGTGTTTACCGCCGACGAGATCAAGACGATGGCACCGCAATTGGCGGAGCTGATCGGAGCGAGCCCGGCGACCGGATGGGCCGACTTACCCGAATTCGACGACATCACCACCCGCCGCCGCACACGAGCGCCCTCCTACTACCTCACCCGCGCACAGCACGGCTAGACACCACCATTTCAGCGAAGGGGACACCATGAATCTCGACAACACCCAGCTCGAGCAGGAATCCGAGCAAGTCCTCACCGACTTGTGCACCACAGCAGAACAACTCGCCCGCACCCACCCAGACCTGGTGCGCGCCAGTTTCGTCACCGGGTCCTTCGTCGCAGGACACTGGAACCGCCAACGCCCCAGCCTGAACCTCTACTTCATCGCCGTCGGCGATCGTGGCAATGCGTTGCGGCTGGAACTGGCGCGAAGCTGGCAGACCCAACGCGAGGCCTTGGCCGAACAAGGGTGGGAGTTGCTGGTGGACTGCCACCCGTACACGGTGTCTCATCGCCCCACCACCGAGGCTGCGCAGCGGCTGGTCTCCTTGACCACCAAAGTCCTCGAGGGCGACCATGACACCAACCGCTATCGGCTGCCCCCGACCATCGGACCGGGCTGGTGCAGGGCATTCCGCATGCTCAACGGCGACCCAGCCGATGTACTTCTCCTCGCACCGCATCCTCGCCGGACCGGTGAATGGGCGCGCACCGTGCACCGAGCGCTCTCGCACTACCGCAACATCCTAGATCACCTGCCCTGGGCGCTGGCCTGGTACGAACGGCCGCAGATACTCGTCGAGGAGTCGGCGCGCTACGCCGAAGAAGCCATCAAGGACGCTTTGGCCCTGAAGCTGACCGACAGCGAACTCAGCGCAGGCATGCACATGGAACTGCTCGCCGATTGGGCAGTCGCGGCCCGCGAGTTCTTGAACGACCGTTTCGGCCCGGACGCCGTCGCAGTCGCCGACACCGTCACCGACCTCAAAGATTTGCGCAACCAGGACCTCCTGAGCGTCGGCGAGGCCGAGCAGGCATGGTTGCAAGCCCAGCAAGTCTGGCAATGGGCATGGGAACAATATCTGCCGATTGCGCGTGAACTGCTGCCCGACAACGACTTCACCCGCGTCGATGCCTTCGTCTGACCTTACCGAGCACCCTCCGGAGGCACCATGATCAACAACAACGCCCCGCGACCGTTGCGTGTCGGCGTGGTCGGGATGGGATGGTTCGGCCGCACCCACCTCGACGCGTGGTCGTCGGTACGCGGCGCCACCGTGGTCGCGGTGTGCGATCGTGATCCTGCCGCGATGGCCGATGTCGGTGATGCGCCGCAGGAAGCGTTTCACAGCGACGCCGGAAGTGGCGGTCGCCGCCCGATCCCAGCTGGCGTCGCCCGCTACGAGAAACTGCAGGACATGCTCGCGGCAGGGGTGGACCTCGTCGACGTGGTAACCACCGAGTCCGAGCACGAGTGGTGTATCCGCACCGCACTCGAAGCTGGTGCCGACGTTGTGGTCGAGAAGCCGATCGCCCTCGACCCCGCCGCCGCACACGAGCTTGTCGAATTGGCCCGAGCCCGGGACCGACACCTCTACGTGGCACAAGTGCTGCGTTTCGACCCCCGCTACATAGCGTTGTCAGAGATGGTCGCCGGGTCGACGCTGCGACATCTGTCGTTCGCGCGGACCTTCCAGAGCGTGGCGCACCAGGTCTACGGGCGCACACACCCCGTGCTCAACGCGGCCGTGCACGACATCGACATCGCCGTCTGGCTTGTCGGGCGCGCACCAGAGCGAGTCAGTGCCTACGGATCCCACCTGCTGGGCCACGAGCATCCCGACTGCATCGACCTCGTCTTGGAATGGGGCCCACTGCGGGCGGTCATCCAGAACTCGTGGCACCTCGCGTCCACATGCCCGTTCGGATTCACCTTCGACGCAACGATCCAAGCAGCCGAGGGCACATGGACATTGCGCAGCGAACCGGTGATCCACGCATGGACCACCGCGCAGGCCAGCGCGCCTGAAATGTGGCTGTGGCCCCGGTACGGCGGTGCTCGCCAGGGTGCCCTCGTCAGCGAACTGCAACACATCACCGACTGCGTCGCCGACGGACGCGACAGCGACCGAGTACCGCTGTCGCAGGTCCTCGATGTGATGGAAACCTGCCACGCCGCCATCACCGCACTGTCCAGCGGCCAACCACAAACCCTCACCAAGGCCATGCCATGAGCTGGGCCGATCGCAGCGCCCTTGCAGCACTGCGCGAGCACGCCGTGTCCATCGTGGGCCCCGACCGGGTAGCAACCGACGCCACACACCGCCTGCTCCACGGATACGACGCATCCATGGAGGTCGGATCCGCCGATCTCGTTGCCGCCCCGTCGAATCGCGATCAGCTCGCCGCCCTCGTCGCCGCCGCGTACCAGCACGGCGTGGCGTTCGTGCCACGAGGAGCGGGTACCGGTTACAGCGGCGGGGCGTTGCCCGCGAACGGCGGGATGGTGATCTTGACACGCGACCTCAACCGCATCCTCGACGAGGACTTCGACGTTGGGTGGATTCGGTGCGAACCAGGCGTCACCCTGGCCCGCATCCACGAACGCGCCGCAGCGGCGGGCTGGCGGTACGTGCCCGATCCGTCCTCGCATCAGGTGTGCACGATCGGAGGCAACATCGCCGAAAACGCTGGTGGCCCACACGCACTCGGAGGTGGATCGACAGCCAACCACGTCATCAGCGTCGAACTGATCGGTCCCGACGGCAGCGTCGCGATCCTCGACGAGCACGACGTCTATGACGGCAACCTCGATCTCGTCGCGCTGGTCGTCGGCTCCGAAGCCACCCTCGGTGTGGTCGCAGCAGTCACACTGCGACTGCTGCCTGCTTCGCCGAGCCAGCACGCGGTGATCGCACGCTTCGACGACCCGCAGGCCGCAGTCGCCGCGGTGATGAACGTATTCGACGCCGGGATGCTGCCCTCGGCGATGGACATGCTCACCGGCGCCTACATCCCCGGCCGCCCCGATCACACGGACCCGTCCTTGCTGTTCGTGCACCTTCAAGGCCAACCCGAGGAGGTCGACACCGGACTACAAATCCTGCAGACCTGCATCGAAGCCACCGGCGGCGACTACAGCCAATTCCGAGCGGCCGAATACCTTGGCCGCCGAGCCGAACTCGTCAAAGGCAAAGTTCGACGGATGGTCGCAGACAGTGGACATCCTCGCTACTACCTGTTCGACGCCACCGCACCCCGCTCACGACTACCCGAACTCATGAACGCGATCACCGAGGCCGCCGACCACTTCGGGCTGCCGGTCCTCAACACATTCCACGCCGGAGACGGAAACGTCCATCCCACACCCTTTTTCACGCCCGGACCCGGAATGGACGAAGTGCTCGCCGCGTTCTCTACCCGGATCCTGCGCGACTGCGCAGCCTTGGGCGGGGCTCTGTCGGGCGAACACGGCATCGGGTCGGAAAAACGGGACCTGATGACCGAGTTCTACACCCCCGCAGCCCTCGAGGCGATGCACACGATCAAGGCGGTGTTCGACCCGCGCGGGCTGTCCAACCCCGGAAAGCTACTCCCACCACGCCCACCCGACGACCACCACCCACAGACGGTAACCGATGTGCTCCCGCTGCACCCCGGACAGGTCCACCGCATCGACGCCTACCTCGATATCGGGCCACACACCACTTTCGCCGACGCGGAGAAACTGCTGGCGAACAGCCCTTACGAGCTGACCTACGAACCTCTCGGCGGCCGTCCAGACGAGCCGATCCTGGCCGCGATCGACACCGCGCGGCCAGGACTCCGCGAACCGCACCCCTTCCGAGCCCGCGACCTCATCATCGCCGCCGAACTCGACGGCGAACTCTTCGGCGGCGCGGTCACCAAGGACGTTGCCGGATATCCCTTGCGTGCATTGGCTTTCGGCAACCGAGGCAGAGCGAGGTTAACCGGCGCGCGGTTACGACTCTTACCCGCTGTCACCGATGCCTGCAGCGTCGTCGTGCCAACGAGGTCGGTCACCGACGCGTTAGCGGTATTGACCCGGCTACGCGCTGCAGCGCTGCCGTTCGCACACCTGGGGATCCTCGTCGGCACCGATGGCGTGGTCCAACTCGTCGGGCGATTGGAAGTCCGCGGGCACACCGTCGCACGCGCGGTGGCAACAATGTCCGAGCTCGCCCCGACCATGCAGGCGAAAACCGAACCGATCTGGGCAGACCCACCCATGTTCGCCTTCGCGGGCGCCGACATCACCGGCCGACGCATCCACCGGTGGGCCGACCTAGACCACGCACTGCGCACCGACTCGACAACTCCGCAGTACCTGTCGATAGGGCAACGCCGTCTGTGGACGACCGCGCCGTCGACCGCCACAACAACACCCATGGGCCGCGCCCTCTCCGAAGCGCTCCACACCCCCTGTGGAAGACCATGACCGACGCCACCTGGTGGAAAACGATCGCCCAGTGCACCAACTGCGGACTCTGCCTTCCGAGCTGCCCCACCTGGCTCGAAACCCACGACGAGGGCGATTCCCCCCGCGGCCGTATAAACCTCATGGCCAACCCAACATCAACACCCGACCCTGTTGCAGCCACGTACCTGGCGCGATGCCTCGAATGCGGCGACTGCCACAGCGTGTGCCCGACCGGTGTTCCCGTCGCCGATCTGCGCCGTGAACACCGCCATGCCCACGTCGACCAGGAGAACACGTGAACCTCGACGTCACCGCCGTGTGCAGTGCGCTGATCGGCATCGACACCCAAAACCCGCCCGGCAACGAAGCCATCCTCGGTGCCTACGTCGCAGAACTGCTCACCGCACACGGATTCGACATCGAGTGGATCGGACAAGATCCACTGCGGGCCAACCTGATCGCCACACTCTGCCGCGGGCCAGGCCCGCGCGTCATCCTGCAAGCACACGCCGACACCAAACCCGCCACCGCAGTCGGCGGCACCAACCTGTGGAATACAGATCCCTTCGCTGCCGCCATCGATGGAGACCGCCTCTACGGAGTCGGCGCCTGCGACACCAAAGGCGCGATGGCGGTGTTCCTTTGCGCGGCAACTACTCTCGCCGCGCGCTCTGACTGGTCCGGCACATTGATCGTGCAGTGCGTCGCTGACGAAGAAGACGGGAGCGTCTGGGGTGCACAGCTACTGGCCGAGCACGGCCTACTCACCGCCGACGCTGCAATCGTCGGCGAGCCGACCGGATGCAGACCCTCGCTGGCGCAACTCGGGCTCGCGTGGGCCGAAGTCACCATCACCGGGCGGACGACCCATGCCGGCACCCCCCTACACGGCGCGGACGCATTCCGCGCCGCGACCAGCTACATCGACGCCCTCGACGAACTAGTGGCGAAACTGCCGACCGACCCCGACTTTCCGGGCCATCCCCGCGTCAACGTCGGCTATATGCAGATCCCAGGTCACCCCGGCACTGTCGCTGGCGAATGCGTCCTGCGTGCCGACATCAGGGTGCTGCCCAGCCAAGATCGCGATCACATCGCCGAGCTCTACCGCACGGCGGCAGCCAGCTTGAGCAGCGACAAAGTACGCATTGCTGTCGCTGCCTACCAAGGAGGAGGCTGTCACTCCCATTTCATCGGTACCGACACCGACCTGGCACGCGCGTTTGCGCACGCACAGCGGGAGACCGGCCAGCAAGTCGCCACCGAGCAGTTTCTGGGTGGTTCAGACGCCCGATTCTTCGGCCCCGCAGGTACTCCGGCTGTCGTATTCGGACCCGGAAGCCTGCGCCACGCCCACTCACCGAATGAGTTCGTTCCGATCGCCGAACTCGTCCTCGCAACCGGGCAAGTGGGCGTGGTGCTAGAGCAGATTTTTCAGATCAGTTCCCTGCCACCCATGTAGGGCTGAAGGACCGTCGGCACCGCAATCTTGCCGTCGGCGGTCTGGAAGTTCTCCAACAGTGCCGCCAGCAGTCGCGGCGTGGCCACGGCGGTGTTGTTGAGCGTGGCGGCGAACTGCACCTTGCCCTCGGCGTCGCGGTAGCGCAGATTCGCGCGGCGACCCTGCCAGGTCCCCAGAGTCGAGCACGAGTGCGTTTCGCGGTATTGGCCAAGGCTCGGCAACCAGGTGTTGATGTCGTTCATCCTGACCTTGCCCAAACCCATGTCTCCGGTCGCGCACTCGACGACCTCATAAGCAAGCCCCAGTTCCTGGAGAACAGTCTCGGCACTCGCCAGCAGCGCTGCGTGCCAGCGCGCCGATTCCTCGGGGTCAGCCTCGCAGATCACGAACTGCTCGACCTTCTCGAACTGGTGCACCCGCAGCAGGCCTCGCACGTCGCGGCCCGCGGAACCCGCTTCGCGGCGGAAGCACGGCGACATCCCCGCATACTTCAACGGAAGGTCACGCAACTCGAGGATCTCGTCGGAATGAAGGCCCACCAAGGCCACCTCCGCTGTCCCAGCCAGGAACGTGTCATCGGCTGGCAGCTCGTAGGTTTCGGCGCGATGGCCTGGGAACATCCCCGTCCCGACAAGTGCCTGCTCACGAACAAGAGCCGGAACACTGATCGGGACGAAGTCCTGCCGCACGAGCAGATCCAGGGCGTAGGAGTGCACCGCGCGCTCGAGCAGCATCAGATCACCACGCAGCGCATAGGCGCGCTCACCAGCGACCTTGCGCGCCCGCGCGAACTCTACCCAGCCCCGGGACTCGGCCAGATCAACATGATCACGCGGTTCGAAATCGAATTCAGGTGGCGCGCCCCAAGTCCGGACGACCGTGTTGGCTGATTCGTCGGCACCGATAGGCGCACCCGACCAAGGGATCTGTGGCAGACGCAGGAGGATCTCGCGCTGATCGGCCAGATTCACCTCTAGGTCGGCCTTGAGCTTCGAGATCTCGTCGCCGAGTTTGGTGCTCTCCGCCCTGAGCTGGTCTTTGCCTGCAGCGTCGGCCTTGCCGAACTCTTTGGAGATCGAGTTGCGCCGGGCCTGGGCGTTGTCTAGATCATGCTGGAGGGAACGCCCGGACTCATCGAGAGAGAGGAGTGCGTCGACATCGACAGCGACTCCCTTCGAACTGGCGGCTTCCTTCACCGCGTCGGGGTTCTCGCGGACAAATCGCTTATCCAACATGCCGGGAATCCATCCTCGGGTCGACAGTGTGACAGCGCATTGTATGCCTTGTCGGAGGGCCGTTGGTCGACAGAGGATGCCCTGTTGCGCAGTCACCTCAACACTCAGAGCGGGAGAATCTGCCGAACCCGGCTTGAACCGAGTAGGACGCGTCAGGTGCTGACGGGACCCGGATCTGTGTCGGAGGCCGCGACTATCCTCGCGCGCCATGGATCCATCTACCGCAGCCGTCGCCGAACTGATTTCCGCGATGACCCCGTTCGACGATCTCGAGCAGCAACACATCGAACAGACCCTGGACTGGCTCGCCGCGACGACCGATGTCTACCGTCGCATTCCGCCTGCGACGCCCTCGCCCCACCTGGTGGCCTATGTGGTCCTGGTCGACCCCACCGAGCGTGGCCTTTACCTCGGTCGGCACCGCAAGTCCGGCCTTCACCTCCCGATGGGCGGGCATCTAGATCCCTTCGAGCATCCGTTCGCCGCAGCGCGCCGAGAAGCCCGTGAGGAACTGGGCATCGACGCGAGCTTCGATGTCGTCGGCCAACGGCCACTGCTTCTGACCGTGACTTCGACCATCGGCCCCACCACCGGACACGTGGACGTTTCGCTGTGGTTCGTCGCCCGTGGCGAGCGGGCCCGTCGTCATGAACTCGACCCGGGCGAATTCGACGGTGGTGAGTGGTGGGATCTCGACCCCCACGGGCTACCTGATTCGGACCCGCACCTCGGCCGGTTCATCCGCAAGCTCGACACCGTCCTGCAGCCGACGACCGTGCGATGACACCGTTGGTAGTGATCCGTGGAAACTCGGCATCGGGTAAATCGACCACCGCGATCGCTGTTCAGCGCCGATTCGAACAGGGCCAGTGCGCGGTGGTTTCCCAGGATCTGGTGCGGCGGAACATGATCCGCGAGGCGGACGAGCCGGGCGCGTTCAACATCGATCTGATCGAGGAGATCGCCCGTTCGTGTTTGGGGCGGGGGATGGTGGTGATCGTCGAGGGAATCCTGCACGTCCAGCGGTACGGGACCATGCTGGAACGCCTCGCGGACTCGGCCGGAACGTCGCTGTTCTACAGTTTCGATCTCACCTTCGCGCAGACCCTGACCCGCCACGCGGGGCGCCCTCAGGCGGCGACGATTCCGCCGGAGCAGATGGCTTCCTGGTATCACGGATGGCAGCCGCTGCCGTTCGTCGACGAAGTCCGCATCGATGCGAGCTGGACTCTCGACGCTGTTTCGGACCGGATCTACCGAGACATCGGGGATCGCTAGTGGTCTGACCCAGCGAGTTGGTCGCCGAACCAGTTCTGCCTGCCCGATCACACGGAAAACCGGTGGGCACCAGCGGGGTCGCAGTGTCACGATCAGGTTCATGAACGATGAGATGAGGTCAGACGGTCACCAGCGGACCGCGCCGGGACTGCCTGCGACTTTTGAGTCGGTTCGCCTACGGCCGTTGCAGACTGCTGACGAAGGGGAAGTGCGTCCAGCGCACCAGGTGATGGATGCGCAAGACTGCTTCACTTTCGCGCTGGATTTGGCACCAGATTTGAGCTGGTCGGACTACCACACTGTCCGCGAGGAGGAACGGCGCGGAATGAAATTGAGGGAGGGGATCGTCGCCACGACGTACTTGGTGGCGACGGTGGACGGTCGGATCGTCGGGCGCACCTCGATCAGGCATACCCTCAACGAGGGCCTGCGTCGCCGCGGTGGGCACATCGGGTACGGGGTGCTACCTGCGTACCGGCGCCGTGGGCTCGGCACCGTCATTCTTCAGCAGAGCGTCGTTGTTGCCCGGTCGATCGGCATCGACCGGATCCTGGTCACCTGTGACGACAAGAACATCGGATCGCGGCGGATCTTCTCTGAACTGGCTTCAACTGACTGCCAGAGTTCGTCGCCCTGCTGAATCGACTTCCCCGCGGCTGCGTGACCTACACCTACACTACAGACTGTGACTACAGTCAATCGTTGGCTAACCGATGTCGAGATCGAAAAATCCAAAGAAGAGACCCGTAAGAACGCCCAAACCACATTCCGACACCACTACGTGCCAAGAATGTACCTAAAGCGGTGGACTACCGACGGAATCAGGGAAATTCAGGTCACAAACGTTGACACCAAAGAATCAACGTGCGTACCCATTGAATCGACCGCCGTCGAGGACAACTTCTATCAAATATCGGCACCCGACATCGATGCCGACGCAAATCCAGATATGTGGTTCGAGACCCACATGGGACGCATAGAAAACCGGGCCGCGAGCTGGCTCCGCACGCTGGACGATCAGCCCGACGGCAGAATCAACCATAGAGACCTTATCTCCAACCTAGCCGTATACATCAGTCTACAAAGCCAGCGCACCCAGCGTGGGCGGCAGACCGACTTGGGCATCGACGCGGCAGTGAATCGCTACGGAGCCCGCCATCTTCTGAACATTCCCGGCCTGCTTCCGATCTTGTGCCGCGAGTACGGCATTGAGTACTCAGTAGCGAGACACCAGGCTATCGTGAATCAGATACTCGCCAAACAGGCCGTCAGTAGCGAAACTAAGCCCAAGGCAATCGATGCAGCCATCGGTGCCTGGAAGAACGTTATCGCCCCGGTGATTGAAAACGACCGAGACTACTGGCTGGCAAGCTCCACAGACGATCTATTGACCTGTGATGAACCCGTACTCGGAATTCCAATGAAGCGAAACACTCGCCAGTTTCCAGTCTCGATTAGAAACTCGGAGATAATCGTATTTCCGATCAACCCTAATCGACTCTTAATTTTGAGCCGCAAGAATGTGAAGATCAAGCCCCCGTTCGAACTATCTTCGACTGAGACAAAGTTCCTAAATCGCGAATTCTGCTACAACTGCAATCGGCTGGTTTTCGAAAAAAGAGAAACCTCGATCGCATCGCAGATTCGGATACCCACCTACCCAGAGGCGCAGGACTGGCCAAGTAACATCACCTCCGCGCCGGAGTTCGCTCGCGCCGTTCTCCTGCCGACCCGATGGACCGACGCGCCCCATTCGCCCCAGTGGCCCTTATCCCGATGGACCACTGGCTAGGAGCACGACGCGGGCTTCGCTGGGGGCACAACGAGTCTCGACAGACCTCGCTCGGGACCCTCTTCGTGCATGGCGGGGAAAGCTAGCAGAAACCTGTGATGACCTGCAAGGATTATGAAGGTAGTTCAGTCAATACGTCATCGAATCTTGCGGGGGGACCTTGGAAGCGATCGAACCCTGGACCGATGACGGCGACATTCGCCGGTGCTGGATCAGCTGATTGGACCTGTGAATGTTCACCGACTCGACTGCGAAGTTGTCCAAGGGTTGTCGCTCGCGCGCCACGCACCGCCACATTCTTCGACAGCGTCGCGCGTCGGTTCGGGAAGGTCGCGCCAGATGATCCGGTGGTCGGTGATCATCTCGTTGGCCATGCCAGCATCCTGGTGCCGCGCATCATCTGGCTGCCACTGATTTTCGCGGTCGGCGCGCAGGCGGCCGGACGAGTGCCCGGCTACCCAGCGCGTAGAGCAGCATTCGCGGCCCTGACTAGAGCGCGTCGGTAACGGCCACCGAACAGCACGAGGTGCACGAGCAGGGGATGGAGTTGGTGCAGGGGGATACGGGCGCGCCAGCCCTCGGCCAACGGTACGGTCTCGGTGTAGCCGTCGAGGATGTTGTCGAGGTGGTCGTTGCCGAACAACGCGAGCATCGCGAGGTCGGTTTCGCGGTGACCAGCATGGGCCGCCGGGTCGATCAGGACACCGCGCCCAGCGCTCCACAACAGGTTGCCCGACCACAAGTCGCCATGGATGCGGGCCGGTGGTTCCTCCGGACCTGCGAGAGCATCGATGCTGGCGATGATCTTCTCGACCAACCGCACCTCGGCAGGGTCGAGGTGTTGGTGGCCGATGCGAAGGTATGGCAGCAATCGGCGTTCGGCATACCACTGTCCCCACCGTTGGCCGGAGCGCGTGTTGTCGAGGGGGATGTCGGCAATGTAGCCGTTCCAGCCAGCACCGAAGAACTCAGCCGAGCGGGAGTGCATGGTCGCCAGTTCGCGGCCGAATCGTCGTGCGGCATCGACCGTGGGCGCCTGCGGGGCCAGCCAGGGCAACACGATTATCCGGTCGTCGACCGCGAGAACTTCGGCCACCGGGCTCGATTCGGTCTCGGCCGCGAGCCAGCGCAGCCCGGCCGCCTCCGCAGCGAAAACGGGCGCGCAGTCGGCGGCGGTCTTGACGAAGATCTGCTGACCGTCGCTCGTGAGAGCGCGGTGCAGGGTCCAGGAGTGTCGTGCGCAGAGGTCGACGACGGTCTCTATTGAGGTGCCGAGCAGGTCCGACAGGTGGGCATCGTTGAGCACTGAACAGGGTCTTTCGTGACGTGGTGGGGGTTCGCGGTTCAGTTCACGATGACGTGGTCGGTGACAGCCGGGCCCGCCTCGGCGAGACCGGAGTGCAGGACCGAGTCGCGGTAGCTGTTCCAGTCGGCGAGTTTCGGTTCGTCACGCTCGGCTCCACGCTGCTTCATACGGTCACGGATCCGGTCGGTGTCTGTGCTCACCCACACGGTACGGATCGGGATGTCGGCGGTGTCGGTGAGCGACCGGAGGTAGTCGGCCAACCGGATGCCCTGTTGGGTTGCGGTGTTGATGTATCCCAGGAACGGGGCGTCGACCACGACGGGGCACTGTTCGGCGATAGTGATCGCCTGCTGGACCAGGGCCTGGTAGAGGTGCGGTGAGACGATGCGGCGGTAGAGGTCGCTGTCGCGGTCGTAGGGGTTGCCGGTCAACTCGGCCATCACCGATTCCTCGAGCCGGGGTGCGAACTTGTCCTTGTCGAGCACGACAGCGTTGAGCAACCTCGCCAGCACGCCGGTGGCAGTGCTCTTGCCCGCCGCGGGAAAACCGCACACGACGGTCACGCCATCGGTGTGGATGCTGGCCAACTGCTCCAACTCCCGAGCCCCGGTAGCGGAGAAGGCAAGAGCCCCTGCAGAATTGATCGGATTCGTCATCGATCAATCGTCGCAGAACCAGCGCATCCCATCACCGAACAGACGAATCAGTCCCCGGACTCGAGGAGCGCACCAGGGCCGGGGATGACTTCCGGGTCGTTACGAGCTCGGTGTTCGTGGTGTCGCGACTTCGTTCGGAGTCAGCGGCGACGGGTCTGGCGAGTATCGCGGCGGCGGTGAGCATTCCGACCGCGGTCCCGGTGCCGAGGAGCTCGCCGTGGGCGAGCAGGTCTGCGGTGTGGCTCAGCGGGATCCACATCAACTGACTGGCCTCTTCGCCATCGGTTGGTTCCGCGGCCTGGCGTGGATCACGGCCGAGGAAGACCAGATGGCGAGTGTGGACCAGGCCGGGCATAGGTTCGAGATCAGCGATCAATTCCAGCGGCCCGATCTCGAATCCTGTTTCCTCCAACAACTCTCGGCGCGCGCACGCGTGAGGGTCTTCGCCGTCATCGACGATCCCGCCAGGCGACTCGAGACCGATGGTGTCGACGATCCAGCGATGCCGGCGCATCAAAAGGACGCGGGCATGATCGTCGACTGCGATGACGGTCACGACGGTGTTCAGTCGGATCGCGTGATGGGATCTGCTGATGCCATCAGGCGTGGTGATCTCGTTGCAGGTGACGTGAAGCCATGGTTGCCCGTCGTAGACAGTCCATTCGCGGTGAACGATAGTGCGCGGCGGATCGACCATTCACCTACGCTACCGGTAGCCGAGGCACACCGGATCGCGGTTCGGTTCGGGACAGTGGTTGGCGGGTCAACACGGGGGACAGTGCGGCTGTTCGACCCGGTAACACGAACCTACGGCGCTCGATTCTGGGCTGGCCGAGGACGTCCATGTCGTGGACTTCATGGCGTTGTGAGGTACCAAGTTACTCGGGACCCCCGAGCGCAATTGGTTGATATGCCAGGGCTTTGTCGACGATCTGTTCGGGGGTGAGGGGCGGATTCGAGTTATCCCAGAAGATGTAGTCGCTGATTTTCGGATCGGATACCGATTCTTTCAGGGTCGTCATCCATTGATCCTGTTCCTCTTCAGTGCCCTGGCCTTCGGAGAGTCGGGTGACGAGATCAATCAGTTGTTGGCGATCTAGTTGCGGCATATTCGTCTCCTCAGCGGTTGTAGTGGAATGTTGGATCGAGGACTTCGGCGTGGAACCTGGGTGTCACCACTGCCAGGTTGTCGAGGTCGTACACTCCGCCTCCGTTGTGTATCGGGTTGACGTGGTGCAGATTGTATCTGCCTGCCCCGCCGACATGCTGGCCCTCTGCGGCGAAGGGTGCATTGCCGTTGGCCATCAGGTTCTGGTTGTTGCGGCTGAATTGCGACATCAAATCTGGGTCGTCGGCCACTGTTCTCCAGAACTGCTGCCTGAAGTCGGAGAAGCTGTCGAAACTTTGTCCCCGCAGCGCATCGGCGACCTGGCCGGGTACCCATCCTGCGTTGCCTTCCGATCCGCGGAGCCACTGGTCTCCGGGGCCCACGCTGGGAAGGTCCTCACCGCCGGTGGCGGTCCCGGGTTGATTGCGCGGATCGTAGGGCTGCAGGCCGAGTGGATCGATGTAGCGGGTGGGGTTGTGGGGGTAGAGGTAGGAGTTGGGCGAGGGTGCCAGACCGAGGGGGTCGGAGGTCAGGTATCGGCCGACGGCGGGGTCGAATGTGCGTTGGTAGTTGTAGTGGAAGCCGGTTTCGGGGTCGAAGTACTGCCCGGGGAATCGCAGTGGTGTCGATGCCGGTTGCGACCAGACCGTTTTGCCCCACAGGTTGGATGCCGTGACTTCGGAATCCCTGGCGCCTGTTTTCGGGTCCACCAACCCGATGGGGCTGCCGACGAGATCTGTCAGTATCGCCATCGAATTCCATTGGGGGGAACCGGCTTTTGGTCGGCGTTGCAGGAGTGGTGTGAAGCTACCGGGCTGATATTGCCATGCGTAGACGCCGTCCTCGGTGGATTCCTCGATGAGGTGGGTACCGTCCCAGGTATATCTCGATGTCGTCGTGGGGGACTGCTCGCCTGCGAGGGTCAGCTGTTTGGAGACTCTGCGGCCGAGCGGATCGAAGGTATACCGCCACCATTGTTGGTCGGGTGTGTAGACGTCGGTGAGTTGGTCGAAAGCATTGTAGCGGTAGTGCCATACAGCTGGTTTGCGGGAAATGCGAGTGGTGACTTTGCGTATGAGTCGGCCAGCGGGGTCGTAATAGTAGTGATTGCGGCCATCTCGAACGAGAAGGTTGTTGTGGTACTCGCGACCGTCCATCGCGGCGTGTGCCGTGTGGTCAGGTCCCGCATCGTCGGCATCGTCGGCATCGTCGGCATCGTCGGAGAAGCTGGCGGTGATGTTGCTGAGCGGGTCGTACTCGTATGCCTCCGAGACGGTGCTGTCGCGAGTGATGGTGCTGACCCGGCCGATCGGATCGAGGGCGTAGGTTTTGCGGACGGTGGGGGCGTTCGGGCGGGTGATGGTGTGGTTGGTGAGGTACCCGTCGGCGCGGTAGGAGTAGTCGTCTCGGCGGAGAGCGAACGGCGCGGGCCGGGCGAGAGGGGTGTCGCCGAAGTCGAGGGAGAAGGCGGTGCTGGGGAAACCGGTGACTTCCTGTGCCGCGACGTCGCCACTGGGTGTGAAAGTGCGGTCGATCTGGAGCTCGCCTATGCACCATTGGGTCAGGCGACCCATCGGGTCATGGGTGAAGGTGATGTCGGTGCCGTCAGCGTTGAGCGCTGTGACCTGGCTGAGTGCGTTGTGACGCCAGGTGGTGACGGTGCGTGTCGGGGTCGTGCGTCGGATCCGTCGTCCACGGTGGTCGTAGTCGTTGACCAGGGCGGGTTGGTCGTCGAGCGTTTGAGTCGCGATCTCGCCGGTGGCGGTGTAGGTGAATTCGAGCTTGTGGGTGCAGATTTCGTCGGTGCCGTTGCTGGCGGTGAGGATGCGCCCAGCCGCGTCGTAGGTATAGGCCAGGTATTCGCCGGAGTCTGCGGTGATGGAGGTGAGGTTCCCGAGCGCGTCGTAGCGGTGGTGGCGGGTGATGCCGGTCGCGGGGGTGACACTGCCAATTTTGCCGGTGGAGGTGCGCGTGTAGGTGGTCGTAGCGCCGGTGTAGTTGGATTCTGACACCAGTCGTCCGGCCAGGTCGTATTCGTAGGTCCAGCGTTGGCCGAGGGGGTTGATGACGGCGATCAGGCGAGATTCGGTGTCGTAGAGGTATCGGGTGGTGGATCCGTCGGGGTCGGTTCGGCTCGCGACTCTGTCGAAGCCGCAGTAGGTGTAGCGGGTGATGGCGCCGTTGCGGTTGGTGTGGGCGAGGAGGTTGTTTTCGCCGTCGTAGGTCCAGGATTCGGCGAAGCCGTCGGGGTCGGTGCGACGGGCAGGGCGACCTTCTGGGGTCCACTTGTAGTGCGTAATGCCACCGAGCGGATCGGTCACCTCCGCGGGGCGGCCGAATGGGTCGCGACGGATGGTGGTTCTCGCGCCGTACGGGTCGATCATTGCCACTGGCAGTCCGGCGAGATCGGTCTCGATGCGAGTGATCGCGCCGTCAGGGTCGCGCACTTCGGCGACGGCGCCGCATGCATTGTGGCTGTATTGGGTGCGGGCGCCGGCAGGGTTGGTGACCGCCACGAGGTTGCCTGCTTTGTCCCACTCTCGGTGCGAGGTCGTACCGTCAGGGTTCGTGATGGTCGAAGGACGGTTCGGGTAGGCGTATTCGATGCTGATATCGGTGCCGTCCGCACGTATCTTCCTCGCGACGTCACCCTCGGCGGTGTACTCGAAGCGTGTGATCGCACCATCGGGTTCGATGATTTTGAGGGGTTTGCGGGCGGCGTTGTACTCGATATGGCGGTGGCCGCCATCGGGTGCGAGCAGATCGCGCAAGCGGAGGTCGTTGTCGAATCCGAAGCCGGTGACGCCGCCACGGGAATCGGTGATGCGGGTGAGGCGGCCGGTGCCGTCACCGAGTTCGAGGTATTCGAAGTCGGCGTTCATGACGCCGTCGGTGCCGCGCTGAGCGATGACTCGGCCGGATTCGTCGAAGGTGTTGGTGACCGAGCTGCCGTTGGAGTCGGTCCACGACAGCATGCGATGGTGATCGTCGTAGGTGAAGCGAGTGGTGCCGCCGACGCCGTTGACCACGCTGGTCAGATCCCCGCGGGTGTAGCCGAATTCACGTATACGGGTGAGGGTTTCGAACTCACCGGATTGATCAGCAACTGAGATTGCGGTCACGCGGGCATCTGCGCAATCGAGCACGACTCGGTAGCCGCCGGAGTGCGTGACTTCGGTCGGGTCGCCGTTGCTGTTGTAGTGGAATCTGATTCGGTTGTGGTGTCGGTCGGTGATCGCGGAGATCGCGTAGTTCCCGAGGAGAGTGTCCACACCTGCAAGGGTTGGTTCTGGGGCGAAGTGCCACACCAGTTCTCGCTCTGGATCCCACAGGCGGTAGCCGCCGATGTCGGTGCGGGTCAGTTTCCATCGCTGCCCGCCGGTGATCGGCTCGACACCGACACCGACCTCGGCATGCGGGTAGGGCAGTAGCATGCCGTCTTCGAAAATGACTGTGACGCAGTCAGCTTCGACGACCACTCGCATATCAAGAGTGGCCGACCACGATGGGCCGAACCACCGCCCGAATCGGTAGTTCGAGTGATGCGATCGCTTGAGTGCCAGGCGAAGGATGCCGGGCAGCTCGAGATCGGTGATCGGGAGCAAGAACTCGCCGTTCGCGGCATTGACCGGGTCACCGACTTTGGTGGTCTGGTCATCTGTTGAGTCGGTCTCGGGCGGCTTGTCCTGGCCAGCCTGACCAGCGCTGTCCTGGCCGTTGCCACCGTTGTCGTGGCCGGCGCGAAGCTCGGGGTTGTTGTTCGGATCGGGGGTGTTGCCGTCCCCGTCGTGGCTACCGGGGTTGGTGACATCGTCGGTGTCGCCAGGGCTTGCGTCGTTGTCAGGATTCGTGGTCGGCGAGCCGGAGTCCTGGTCGCCTGGTGTGTTGTCCCCGTCCGGGGTCGGTGAGTTGTCGTGCTGGTCGGGGCTGGAATCGTTGTGAGCTGGGGTGGGCGAATCCTGGTTCGGGCTGCCACCATCGGAATCAGGAGTGGGTTTGCCGGTCGGCGATTCATCGGTGCCGTTCGGTGACGCTGACCCATTCTCAGGCGACCCCGTGTCCGGCGTCGGTGAACCAGGCTCGGTGTCTCGCGGGTTGGTGGGTGCGGCGGTTTCGGGATTCGTCCCGTCGCCGTTGTTGGCTGGTACCGAATCATCAGCCGCAGCGTTGGGGTTCGTATTCGGGGTATCAGCCGGATTCGTAGACGGAGGGTCACCTGCCTGCCCAGCCGCATTGGGTCCCGCGCTGTCCGATGCGGCGCCTGCCGGGTTCGTGGCTGGCGAATCACCGGTGTTCCCCGCAGGATTCGAGCTTGGTGTCGACGGATTATCCGGCACGTGGGCGGCAGGCTGAGTCGGGGCGCTGGGCGTCTCGGGCGCGTGCCTACCGGCCGCTCCCGCGGCATTGTCAAGGACGTTGCGGCCGGTGTTCGCCGCGTCCACAACCTCGGAGGCACGGTTGACCGTGGTGGCAGCACCTTTCGCGACGCCACCAGCGCCACCGGTCGCGACGGTGGTCAATACATCGCCGGTGAGCGCGCCCAACGCTTCCGACGGGTTGGTCTTGAAAGTCGACAGCATCGCCGCAGCAGTAGCTTTCGGGTCGGCTGCGGCGATCACCATGCCGGTGCCCATGTCCGACATCTTCGACATGTACTCGGCGGGGTGAGTCATGTTGTAGATGTCGAACGGGGTGACCGATCGGACGAACTGCACCATACCGGTCAGCGAGGTCAACAGACCGGACGAGAAGTTGATCTTCGCGTGCTCGATCGCCGCGCCCAGATCCTCGAAGTTGCTACCCCACCGCGAGAGGAACGGCGGTTCGGTCGGCGCGGTCTCGGTGGCCGCGGTGATCGCGGTGACCGCCGAGTTGGCAGCGTTGTCTCGTTGAGTGCGGGCACCGTTTAGGATCGCGCGGGCCTCGTTGCGGATGTCGGTCCAGGTGTCGGTGAGGTTCTTGCCTTTGCGTTGTTCGTCGGTTTGGGCGTTCCAGGCGTTCTTGCGGTCGCGCTCTTCACGGTCGGCGGCTTCCCATTTCGCGATCGCGTCGGCGGCTTTAGCCTGGGCGGCGGTGACTTCGTGGTACCAGGCGTCCAACGCGGTTTTGGCTTTGCCCATCGCGTCGGCGCCGTCCCACCACAGTTTCGGCTGTTTCGCGTACTCGTCATGGAAGGCCGAGGAGGCCTCACCGGACCACTCCGCGACATCGATCTTGCGCAATGCGTCACCAGTTTGGTCGATCGCGGTCCCGATCTTGGCGACGTGCTCGGCGACTTCGGAGATCTTGGCGGGGTCCCCGCGGATCAGTTCCTTCGGATCGGTGGTTTGGCCGAGTTGTTTCTCCGGGACCGCGCCACCGGTCGCGTCGACGACCTTGTCGCCGAGATCGTCGAGCCAGTTCGACAGGCCGTCGGCGCCGACAGCTTTCGCGACTTTGGACTCGGCGTCGAGGACGGTGTTGTAGGCCTGGCCGACCTTCTCGGTGGCTGATTCGAGCCCGTCTTCGATCTTGTCGCCGAGGCTGTTGACGAAGTCCCCGATACCCACGGACTACTTCCCCCCACGAGCTGCTTGTTGTGCTTGCTGGATCTCGGCGACCTTCGCAGCCGCCCCTGTATCGGGCAAGAACATGTCGCCGAGGCTGTCGCGGTCGGGCACGTCATCGGAGACCAGGTACTGTCCGACCTGCCCCAATGTCGAGACGTTGTCACCCATATGCGAGAATGCGTCACCGAACGACGACGCACTGTATTCGGGATTTCTGGCGGTGTTGAAGTTGCTGTTGTCCCAGACCTGACCCCAGTCCATCTTCTCGAGATCGGCCTTGCTCAGGTGCGGGTTGCCTGCCAGGTGGGTGAACATCTGCTTGAACGTGTTCGAGATCTGCTCGTCCATCTCGTAGTAGCGGCCCGCCGACAGGTCGAGGACTTCGGCGATCTCGTTTCCGGACTGGACCAGTGCGCGCACGCCCCATGACCAGCGTTCGGCGAAGGTCTCGAAGCTGGTTTGTACGTTCGCCGTGCCTGCTTCCATCGCCGACATCGTCAGCTGCGCGAACCCGCGTCCGACGGCGCCGGTCTCGCCGACGCCGAGCTCGGAGAGTTCGCTGATGATCCCGTTGATCCCGGTCGCGGCTTGCGTCAAGAGGGCAGGATCTACATTCAAATCCGCCATTAGCCGCGTACTCCATCGGTCGACGGTGCCTCGTCGAGTTCCGGCGGGAACGCCATGGGGGCCGCACCGAGCATGTCGACGGCTACCCCGGTCGGCTCCGGCTGTGCTGCGGCGAACTCACGCAGACGCTTGCCCAGGAAGGTATGAAAGCGGTAGGTCTGATCAGCTACAACGCCGCGAGCGGCCATGAAATGCGCGTATTCGTTGATGCTGGTGAACGCACACAGCCAGCCCGCACCACCGGACTCCAGCGTGAACACCCGATCCTCGGGCCCGGCCAAGGGCACCAACAGCGCTGAGGCCTCGAACGCTGCCGCCAACTCGCCTGGCACTCCGAATCCGGCGTAGAACGCCGCAATCTCCGCCCGGAGGCGGGCAGACTCAACTTCGATCACTGTCATGTCCGCTCCCAACTTCCCCTCGGACACATCAGCCATCCACGTTAGCGAACGACCAGCAGTAGATCCACAGGCGGTCGATCCGCGCGGCACGGCAGCAGGGCTGTTCTGGATATGCCACGCCAGACTAGAGGGTGCCTGACAACATTTCGCTGTTGGTCACGCGTAGTTCAGACGGTGCCGTCCGGGCGCGGGTGGTAAGCCGAACCCCGTCGGGTCGGTGCCGAGATGCACGGCGCGCATCCCCTCGTCAGCTCGAATCAGCATGCGAACGGGGTGTGTATCAGGTAGGTGAGGCGCGATCCATGTCAGCGCCACCTTGTAGGATCGTCCGGGCGGTCGATCGGCGCTGGACACAGCCGAGAACGTATCTAGTTTTACTGGTGGTGGGGGCAGGAAGGACGGCTAGTGCGCGAGGACTCGCGGCGGTGGGAGCAGATCAATCCCAGCCCGTTCGCACATGAACAGGACGGTCTTCGCGAACTGGCAAAATACCTGCCCGACAGGGATCCATACCACGTGTGGACCAATGTCGAGTTCGTCGCCTCGGATGGCTCTATCAACGAGGTCGACGCCCTGGTACTCACCACGCGAGGGCTGATCCTGCTTGAGCTCAAGCATTGGCAAGGATCGCTCAGCGGCGACGGGCAGCAGTGGGTTCGCCGCATGCCGGGCGGTCGGCTCGCGCCGACAGACAACCCCTACATTCTCGCCAACCGCAAGGCGAAGCGACTGGCCGGTGTTATCCGGCACTACACGGCGAAGCGCCCAGGTAAATCACCGAATATCTTCGTGGACGCAGCGGTCTTCCTGCACGCCCGGAACTTCAGCTCCACACTCGACGCGATAGGCCGCCAGCACGTCTATGGACTCGACGGTGGACAATCCGGGCTGCCGAGCCTGAAGGGCTTCCTGCTCGCCGGTCCTGGGCAAGGGCGGGCAATGATCGACGCGTCCGTCGGACGCCAGCTCGTGGAGTTGGTGAAGGGCGCCAACATTCGGCCGTCGGTGGCTGATCGGCGGATCGGGCAGCTGATTCTGCATCCGAAGCCTTTCGCCGAAGGAACTGGCTGGCAGGACTTCCTGGCCGGCCACGCGATGGACGCCAACCTGGTGCGCCGGGTGCGGTTCTATCTGACGAGCCGGGCCACCGAGGCCGACGTGCCGATCATCAAACGGGCCGCTGAGCGAGAGTTCCGGCTGCTGCAAGGTATTCACCATCCGGGCATCGCGCACCCGGTGGATCTGGTGGAGCATTCATTCGGTCCCGCGGTGATTTTCGACCACTCCGAGAGTTCGGTGCGGCTGGACCGATGGTTGCTGCAGGGCCGAGCCACCACCTTGGCTCAAAGGCTGCAGCTGGTGCAGGATCTCGCGGAGATCATCGATTATGCGCACTCGCGGCGGTTGTCGCATCGGGCGCTGCATCCGCAGGCGATCTTCGTCACCGCACACGAGCGGGGCAATCCGTCGCTGGTCGTCACCGACTGGCAGACCGGCGGACGTCTCGCCGGTGCGACGTTGCTGGGGCGTCTCGGATCCAGCGGTGACGGTATCGACCTGGGCATCTTCATCGATGACGAGGCGCGCCGCTACCACGCCCCGGAAAGCGCTCTGAACGCGCAGATTCCTGGCACTCAGCTCGACGTGTTCTCGTTGGGCGCGATCGCGTTCCACATCCTCACCGGCCGCGCCCCCGCTGACAGCGCCCAGCAGCTCGTCACGGCGGTGCACGGCCAAGGCCTCGATGTCGGCGCGGTGGTCGACGGCATGCCTGCAAGCCTTGTGGACCTGGTGTATCGGGCCACCCACGGCGACCCGCAGCAACGACTCGACAGCGTCAAGGCTTTCCGGCAGGGGCTCGAGGAGGTGTGGGACGAACTCACCGCACCCGAGCCCGAGCCGGTCACCGACCCGCTGGAAGCCAAGAAAGGCGATGTCCTCGAGGGTGGTTTGACTGTCGTGCAGCGCCTCGGTTCGGGTGCGACTGCGATCGCGCTACTGGTTCAGGTCGACGGCAAGGAGCGGGTCCTCAAGGTCGCGCGGGACGAGCAGCACGCGGACCGCTTCGCCTCCGAAGCCAGAGTGTTGGAGACCCTGCGTGACAGGCGGGTCGCCGCGCTGGTCAACGGCCCGATCGTGGTGGGCGGCCGCACCGCGATACTGATGGAGAGCGCCGGTCCGGTCACCCTGATCGAGGAATTGCGCAGCGGCCGACTGGCTTTGGAGCTGCTCGAGCGGTACGGCCGCGACCTGCTCGACATTGTCGCCTACCTCGAGGACGAGGGGGTGTGGCATCGAGACATCAAGCCGGCCAACCTCGCGGTGCGCCCACTCGGGAAGAACAATCAACGACACCTGTGCGTGTTCGACTTCTCGCTGGCCACGACCCCCGCCGAGCAGATCAACGCCGGGACGGTGCACTACCTGGATCCGTTTCTCGGGCCGCCACGGCGGATGCGTTATGACGCGGACGCCGAGCGGTTCGCGGCGGCGGTGACCCTGTATGAGATGGCGACGGGGACGTTGCCGCAGTGGGGTCACAACGCGAACCCGGCGGCGGTGACCGACGAGGTCACTCTCACCGCGGAGCTGTTCGATTCGGCTGTCGCGGAACGATTCGTCGACTTCTTCGCTCAGGCGCTCGCACGGGACGCGGCCGAACGGTTCGGCGGCGTGGAGGAGATGCGGGAGGCGTGGCGCCAGATCTTCCTCGACATCCCCGACGAGCCAGCGACGGTGGAACCGGCGGGTCCGGCGATGGTCGGTCCGGTCGCGGTGCCGATCACCCCCGAATCGCCGGTGACCGCTGCGGAATTGACGGCTCGGGCACGTTCGGTGCTGGAGCGACTCGGTGTGCACACCGTCGGCGAGCTGCTGGCTATGGACCTCTCGGCGTTGATCGGGGTCCGTGGAGTCACTCCCGCGACGCGTAAGGAGATCAGCACGCGGGTGCGCGCGTTGCGCGCCGAGATCGCACCGGCCACCGACGAGCAGCCGGATGTTCCTGTGCCGCAAGGCATCGACGCTGTGTGCGGGCTGCTCCTGCCGGAAGTCAACGCCCGCAACAGCAAGGAGATCACGGCGATGCGGGTCGCCCTCGGTCAAGCCGCGACCGACGCGGGCACCTTCCTGTCCTGGCCGTCGCAGGCACAGACCGCTGAGACCACGGGCCATACCCAACCCCAGATCTCCACCTGGCAGCGTAAGCACCTGAAGAAATGGCAGGACATGGCCGCGCTGGCCACGATCCGTGACGAGATCGTCGCGGTCCTCGATACGCGTGGCCTCGTGATGAGCGCCGCGGAACTCGCCTCGGAGTTGATCGCCGCGCGCGGCTCGTTCACCTCAGGACCGCGCCGGCTGTCGCAAGCCATCGGCCTGGTCCGGGCGGCGGTCGAGGTGGAGCAGGCGCGCGGTGGTGACTCCCGGGTCACGATCCGCCGATCCCGCAGTTGCGACACCGTTCTCATCGGGCGTGAGCCCGACGACGCTGAATCGATGGTGCAGGCGGCGGATCTGCTCGGTTACGCGGTGACGCTCGGACAGCGCGCGATCAAGCTGGCCGCGACTGACCCGTTGCCGACCCGCCAGCGTGGCGTCGAACTGCTGCGTACGGTGCCGGTGCCGGACGGGATGCCGCGCTTGAGTGACCAGCGGCTACTGCAGCTCGCGGCGACTGCGAGCAACGGCGAAGTAGCGTTGAGCGCGCAGGCACAGCTCTACCCGGTCGGGATGTCCGCCGAACGGGCGCTGCGGCTGTCGGCCGGCTCCCTGCTGGGTCAGCGATTGTCGCAGGACGCGGTCGTCGCACGTGTCCGGTCCAGGTTCCCGGCCGCTGAGCCACTGCCGGGCCGCCCCAAACTCACCGACCTGCTCGAAGAGCTCGGTCTGGAGTGGGACGACAAGACCAGCACCTACGCCCAACCCACCGTTCGGTCGCTCACCGGCACCAGGATGCAGACCTCGGTCGGGCGGCTGGTGGCACCTGCGGAAGTGGCCGCGGTGGACGACAAAATCACCGACACTATCGACCGCGGCGGGTTCTTGGCGGTCCTGGCCGGCATCAGTTCGGTCGAGTCGGCTCGGCGTTGCCTGCTGGCCCGGTTCGAGCTGACCGAGGTGAACGTGACCAGCATCCTGCTGGACCGGTTGCGCGCCTTGGGATTCGAATGGGACATGATCGTCGCGGCCGATAGCGGACAGCCTGGCGACCCGGACTTCCGTACGTTGACCGAGCTGGTGCAGCATGAGGTGGTACCGGTGATCACCGCAGAACTCGCGATGCCGAAACCGGTACTGATCACCGAGGCTGCGCCACTGGCCCGTTACGGTCAGCTCTCCGTGTTCCAACAGCTGGCCGACCACACAACGGTTCGACCCGCGGCACGGCTGATACTGGTGCCGGCTCGCCGACCGGAGCCCGCCATGCTCGACAACGCGCAGCTGCCGTTGGCGTCCCCGCGAAGCCAGTCGCTGTGGCTGCCCACACCGTGGATCAATTCACCGTCAGGAAGGTCGACCGCCCGATGATCGAGCTGAAAGCGCTGCAAGGCCAGGTCAAGTACCTGGTCGATGACCTGCGTACGCAGGTAGCGGCAAGCGGCGAGCTGGCGGTGGACCTCCAGTCGGAGTACGCCGAAGCTCGGTCCGCTGAGAGGCTTGGGGTCACCTTCGAAACCTGGCTTGAGGACGAGCTTGACCAAGCCGCCGTGGCGTGGGTCTTGGGATGCGTTTTCGTGCGGTTCTGCGAGGACAACGAACTCATCAAGGAGATCTGGTTGGGAGGCCCCGAATCCGGTGCCTCCACTGAGCGGGCGCTGCAAGCATTGCAGGGCTACCTCGTCGCCAACCCAACGCACAACGATCGGCACTGGTTGCGGGGAGCGTTCTCGCACTTGAAAGGTTTGCGTGCGACCAGTAAAATTTTCGATGAGCATAACGATGTGTGGCGGTTCGATATCTCCGCTGAGGCAGCTGAGAAGCTGTCGGAATTCTTCCGGCGGGGAGCAGGGCACCGGTCGCTTAAGTCGGAGACGATAGAGACCCGATTCCTGGGAGACCTCTATCAGAATCTATCCATTCATGCGCAGAAGAAGTACGCGCTACTGCAGACGCCAGACTTCGTAGAGGAGTTCATTCTCGACCGAACCTTCGATCCAGCACTGAAGGAGTTCGGGCTCGCCGAGATGTCCGTGATCGACCCCACTTGTGGATCCGGACACTTCCTACTTGGGTCCTTTGACCGGCTACTGCGGCTATGGCGGCAGCGGGAGCCTGGTACGTCTATCGATACGATCGTCGAACGAGCGTTGGGCCAGGTAACCGGCGTCGACCTGAATCCGATAGCCGTCGCGATCGCGCGTTTCCGGTTATTGGTTGCTGCGTTGCGTGCGACCGGACGGCGAGACCTGAATACCGCCTATCCAGTGCGTGTTGCGACGGGGGACTCATTGCTGGGGTGGACTCGTGAAGACAGCCGGTTTCAAGGTGACCTATTTGCTGAATCAGAGGGCAGGCCGGTCTTTGCTTACCACGCTGAAGACGGTGACCTGTTAGCTGAGTACCTCAGGCCTGGGGCCTACACGGTAGTTGTTGGAAATCCGCCTTATATCACCGTTAAGGACCCCAAGGTAAACGAATTGTATCGTAGCCTCTACGGCGAAGTTTGTTATCGCCAATACGCCCTTACGGTACCTTTTGCGAAACGCTTCTTCGATCTCGCAATAAAGGGCAGCTCGCAAGATGGTAGGGGCGCTGGATTTGTGGGGCAGATTACGGGGAATGCCTTCATGAAGCGAGAGTTCGGAAAGAAGCTGATCAATGAATATTTTGCGGCAAAGGTAGACCTTGCGGAGATAATCGATACGTCTGCCGCATATATTCCAGGGCATGGGACGCCGACCGTCATTCTTGTCGGGCGTAACAGGCTCGTGAGTCCGCGCTACTCCGGGCCTATCCTCGCGGTCTTGGGCGTGCGTGGCGAGCCATCTCAGCCTGACGATCCTTCTGATGGGCTGGTCTGGACGGCAATCGTGACGGGCATTGATCATCCTGGCCTGGATTCCAACTGGGTCAATGTTGCGAACCTCGCTCGGGAACGATTTGATTCGCACCCTTGGAGCCTGGCTGGAGGTGGATCGGGCGATCTTGTGGCTGAAATCGAGGACGGATGCAGCCGACTGTCAGAGATGGTTGACAGCGTCGGTAGAACTACGGCAACGGGAGCAGATGACGTATACTTCCTGCCGGACATCTCGACAGCTCGTCGCGTTGGTGATGAGGACTTCACTCGTGAGCTTGTGATCGGTGAATATGTTCGAGATTACGGGTTCGGTGGATCGATTCAAGTGAGAAACCCATACTCGGACAACCTGAATCGTTCAGTTGTTGCTGAGGATGCACGCCTGGTTTCCGTGAGTTTGTGGCCTCACCGTGCGCTACTTGCTAAGCGTATGATCTTCGGGCAGACGATAACCGACAATGGGAGACCGTGGTACTCCCATTTGGAGAACTACACAAGCAAGTTGCAGGTCGAGCTCGGAATTGGATTCTCGTTTGTTTCCACCCACAATCACTTTTCGCTGGATAGGGGTCGCCGTCTGTTCAATAGAACTGCGCCGGTGATCAAATTACCGGCGGGGGCAACGGAGGACGATCATCTGGGGCTGCTCGGCGTATTGAATTCTTCGACTGCATGCTTCTGGTTGAAGCAGGTCAGTCACGACAAGGGGAGCCAGTCCGGCACGGGCGGATTCATGCACGATGAATGGGAGCGGTTCTATGAATTCACCGGCACAAAGCTGGAGCAGTTCCCGCTGCCGTCGTCGTATCCAGCTGTACTCAGCCTCGAATTAGACACCCTGGCACGGGTACTCGCTGCATGTACGCCCGCCGTGATCGCGGTCTCCGAGGTCCCGAACCAGGGCTGCTTGGCATCAGCCCGCGCCGAGTACGAGTCGACTCGTGCCAAGATGATCGCGGCCCAGGAGGAGCTCGACTGGGAGGTGTACCGACTCTACGGTCTCCTCGATGAGGATCTCACTGCGGTGAAGCCTCCAGAACTGGAACTCGGGCAACGTGCTTTCGAGATCATGCTGGCCCGTAAGTTATCTGCGGGTGGATCAGAGACCCAGTGGTTCGCCCGGCACAACTCGATACCAATCACCGAACTTCCCGACCACTGGCTGGCAGACTACCGGGCTGTGGTGGAGCGGCGCATCGCTGTGATTGAGAGTGACCGGAACATCGGTTTGATTGAGCGCCCGGAGTTCAAGCGGCGGTGGGCAACTGACGGTTGGGATGCGATGCAGGCTGTTGCTCTGCGCGATTGGCTGCTGGACCGTCTGGAAGCACCCGAGATGTGGGGCGGCAACCCGACATCGCTGTCGGTCGCACAGTTGGCGGACCGGGTGCGGCACGACGAGGACTTCCGATCGGTTCTGGACCTATGGGTAGGCACTGATCAGCACGACCTGGTCAAGTCCCTTGGCAAGCTGATAGCTGACGAGCATGTACCGTTCCTGCCGTCCGCCCGCTACAAGCCGACAGGGTTGCGTAAACGAGCTCAGTGGGAGCGGACGTGGGCTTCGCAGCGGCGCGAGGATGTCGGCGAGGTGGTCGATATTGCAGCGCCGCCGAGGTATTCGTCGACTGACTTCACCAAGTCCAGCTATTGGCGGAACCGCGGCAGATTGGATGTGCCGAAGGAGCGTTTCATCTCCTACCCGAGCGTCGGCAGGGACGGTGACCCGACCCTGTTGCTCGGTTGGGCCGGTTGGGATCACCTGGATCAGGCGCGGGCGCTGGCTGCGATGTACATGGATCGCAAGACCGCTGGTGGCTGGCCGGCCGAGCGGCTGCTGCCGATTCTGGCGGGTTTGGCCGAGTTGGAGCCGTGGCTGCGCCAGTGGCACGGTGAACCGAAGGCCGGGTATCCAGGGACGCCGGCGGAGTTCTTCACTGGGCTCATCGATGGGGAGTTGTCCGGCCTGGGGTCGGATCGCAACAAGCTGACTGAACTGCGTGGCGTGGAGGAACTGGCATGACGTTGCTGCGGAAGCTGATCAGCATCCCGACCTCGGTCGGGGACAGCGACTTCGTGGTCAAGGCGTCCGAGGGAGCGGACCTGACCAACTATGTGGTCACCGACCAGCTGAGATTGAGTTTCGGTGAGGCGCTGACCATGGTCGGGCATGCGGTGAACACGCGGCGGTCGCAGGCGAAGTTCCTGCACGGTTCGTTCGGTTCCGGTAAGTCGCATTTCATGTCGGTGCTGCGGGAGATCCTGCGGCACAACACTGCCGCGCGTGAGGTGCCGGGATTGGCGGAGCCGATCGCTGACGCCGACGACTGGCTGCAGGGGCGGAAGGTGCTGTGTCTGACCTTCCACATGCTCAGTGCGAGATCGGTCGAACAGGCTGTGCTCGAGGGATATCTGAATCAGATAACCGCGCTGCACCCGGAAGCCGAGCTCCCCGCGGTGCATCAGTCTGACTCGATGCTCGTCAACGCGGCGGAGCACCGTAAAGACCTCGGGGACGAGAAGTTCTTCGCGAAGCTCGCTGGGGGAGGTGCGCCGAACGCGCCGGGTACCGGGCTGGCCGCTGCCGTTGCGAAACAACATGGGTGGACTCCGGAGCGCTATGACGCGGCTGTCGCGAGCCCGCCGGGGACCAAGGAACGTGACAGCCTCGTGAGCGCGTTGACCACCGCGTTCTACAAGGGCTCGGTGCGTAGCGGTGAGTACTTGGATCTCGACACTGGTCTGCAGGTCATCACCCGGCACGCGCAGAGCCTGAGCTACGACGTGGTGGTGTTGTTCCTCGACGAGCTGATCCTGTGGTTGTCGACTCGAATCTCGGACACGACGTTCGTCACCACCGAGGGTGCGAAGCTGAACAAGCTGGTCGAGTCGTCTGACACCGCACGGCCGTTGCCGCTGGTGTCGTTCGTGTCGCGCCAGCGTGACCTCGAGGAATTCCTCGGTCCGCAGGTCGGCGGCACTGAGCGAGATGTGCTCGCCGCGGTGATGCGAAGTGTGCAGGGCAGATTCGGCTCCGACATCGTGCTCGCCGACACGAACCTTCCGGAAATCACCGAACGCCGGTTGCTGCGCCCGGGCACCGCCGAGGTCCCGGCGGAACAGGCACGCGGGATCATCGATCAGGCGTTCGAGGCGGTTCGGAACAACCGTGAGGTGTGGGATGTGCTGCTGTCGGGTGCGCAGTACGACGACGCCGGTGTCGGGTCGGACCGGTTGACGTTCCGGCGGCTGTATCCGTTCTCGCCGGCTTTGGTCGCCAGCCTGGTCGCGTTGTCGCAGGCGTTGCAGCGGGAGCGGACCGCGCTGCGGGTGATGACCGAACTGCTGGTCCAACGCCGCGACAGGTTGGCGGTCAACGACTTGATCGGTGTGGCGGAGCTGTTCGAGCCGCTGGTGTTGCGTGGGGAACTGCCGGACCGGGCAAAGCTGAAGCAGCAGTTCCAAGCCGCGCGCGACACGTATTTGCAGAAGTTGCGGCCGCTGGTGTTGGCGCTCAACAACGTCACCGAGGCGCAATCCGCGACGAGCGAGGATTTCCAGCGTGATGACAGGTTGGTCCGCACACTGCTGCTGGGTGCGTTGGTGCCGGAAGTGCCTGCGCTGCACACTCTCACGGCGTCGCGGTTGCATGCGTTGAACTTCGGCAGCATTAAGGCGCCGGTGCCGGGCTGGGAAGCGCAGATCGTGATCGGTCAGTTGACGAAGCTCGCCGCTGATGCCGGTGAACTGCAGAGAACCGACGGTCCGGATCCGGTGTTCTCGCTGAAGTTATCGACGGTGAATTATGACCGGTTGCTGGATCTGGTCCCGGACCGGGAGACCACGACCGGGGTGTTGCAGTCGCTGGTGCGTGACATGGTGTGCGCGGGGATCGGGATTCCCAGCGGCGAAGGGACGTTCGGCGACCTGACCTATCAGCGGGACTGGCGGGGTCGGCGCCAGCAGGTGATCGTGACGTTCGCCAACGTGCGCGACAACGTCAATTTTCCTGACAGTGCGCTGTATGCGACGGGGGAGACCTGGCGGGTGGTGGTCGACTATCCGTTCGATATCGGGGGGAACCGGCGCGACGACTTGGCGCGGATCGAGCAGCTCGATCGTGGCTCGCGGACGGTGTTTTGGTTGCCGTACTTCATTACCGAGGAACTGCACACCAGGCTGACGCAGCTGGCGCGGATCAACTACCTCCTCGGTAGCGGTGGCAATGGGGACCGGTTGTCGAACCTGGCCACCGACTGGTCGGTGGCTGACCGGCAGGCGGGCAAAACCTACTTGCAGGACCGTCAGCGGCACCTGCGTGCGGCGTTGTCGGACGGGCTGCGGCGGGCCTACGGGGTGGTGCGGGCGCAGGCCACTGACACCGATGTCGAACCCGACGACGTCGGAGTGCTCCACACTCTCGCTGAGGGCGCCGCGCTCGGCGATCTGCGGGGCGGCACGTTCGACGCCGCGTTCGCCAATCTGACGGCTGACCTGCTGAAGTGGTCCTATCCTGGCGAGCCGAACCTGCCGGAGGACGAGAGACCGGTCACCCGGGCCGAATTGAACAAGGTCCTCGAATACGCGCGCGGCGCGGCGGCGGACGAGGCGCGTCGCGCGAAGGTCGAGACCACGAGCGACAAGTCGACGGTGAAGCGGATCAGCAATCACCTGCGGCTCGGTGAGCTGACGGAGAACATCTACGTCCTGAACAACAACACCTGCTGGTGGAGCAATCACTTGTTGCAGGCGGCGGCGCGGGCGGGCTACACCGACGACTATCCAGTCCAGGTGTTGCGCGATCTGCTGGAGCGGCCGGCCCGGGGGTTCGACCGTGACCTGCAGAATCTGATTCTCGCGGTGTTCGCGCTCGAACAGGGCTTGGCCTGGTATCAGGGGACTTCACGGTTCGCGGTGCAGGCAGTGCAGCAGGTGACCGACGCCTTGGTGCTGCGGCGGCCGGCGATGCCGGAACCCGCGTCCTGGGCGCGGGCGGTCGAGCGGGCCAAACCGATTTTCGGGGAGGCGTTGCCCGGTTACCTGAACCCCACCACGCTGGCCGAGTTCGGGACCACGATCCGGCGGATCGCCGCGCAATATCACGATCCGACGGTGCGGTTGATCGAGCAACTGACCGAGCATGCCGCGATCCTCGGGATCGACGCGGACGCGCGGACCGGGCGACTGGCCACCGCGAAGCGGGTGGCGCGGGTGCTGCGCGACATCAACGGCGAGTCCGACGATGTCGTCGTGGTGGGTTTGGTCGCTGAAGCCGACTTCGGTTCCGCCGACGACATCGCCGCGAGCACGGCGTTCAAACAGGCCCAGCGGGTGTGTGAGGCTCTCGGGCGCGCTCGGTGGACGCTGTTGTCGGCGATGGTCGACAAGGCTGCCGCTGACGAGCGGGCGGCGCTGATCGTCACCGAACTGCGCGACGCCGCGCGGCGGGAACAGAACGTCGCTGAACTGTCGGGGGCGCTCGAGCGTGCGGTGACCTCGACCGAACAGCTGCTCGCTATGCAGCCGCCACCATCGATCACACTGCCGACCACCAACCCGGCCCAGCCGATCGAACCCCTGGTGCCCTCCGACTCCGGTAAGGCTGTCAGCGACCCTGAAGAACACCCGAAGCAGTCGGGCGGAGGTACCCAGCCGGCGGTTGGCCGGTCACGTGAGGTGACCGACAAGGTGGCCGCGCAGGCGGTCCTCGGTGAGATCGAGTCGCTCATCGCGGCGGGCGCCAGGGTGCGGATCTCCTGGGAGGTGCTGCCGTGATGAGCCGGGAACCGGTGCGGCCGGCGGTGATTCGCCGGAAAGTCGAGTCCTGGCTGGGGGAGAAGGAAGACACCCGCCGGGTCATCGCGTTGCGCGCGATCCCGCAGTGGCCGGGTGATCCGGTGCTGCGGATCGGTGAGACCACGGCCCGTGTCGTCCCGTGTCCCACTCCGCTGGCGGTGCGGGCCGCGTTGCATGACCGGTCCGGTGATGAGCGGCTGGTGCTGCTCACCGAACTCAGCGACAGTGAGCTCGGCGACGGCCTGCTCGCACATTTGAGTCGCGCGCAGGTGCGCAGTGTCGACCGGTGGGACCTGGTCCGGCAGATGTTCGAGACCAACAATCTGGACCCCAGCATCGTGGACAGCCGCTACGGCGGCGGCAGCTGGATCGCCGACGCCCTCGCTCAGTACGCGCCCGAATCGGGTTGGCCGGCGCCGCCCGGCGTGATCGTCACCCGCGACCACGTGTTGCGGTGTCTGACCGCGCAATTGTCGGGTCTGGCACCCGACCAGCTCGACGCCGGTGGCCTGCTGGACTGGAGCAGCGACGCGGCGAAAGTGTTGCGGTTCAGCAAACTACCCGGCGACCTGCTCGAAGGAATCGCCAGCTATCTCACCGACATCGCCGGTCCGGCGGCGGTGCCGATCATGGCGGCGGTCCGTGCCGGGTACGGCAGCGACGCGATTCCGCTGGGTCTGCTCGCCGCCGCCGCCTGGCCCACGTCAACAGCGTCGATTGGTCCTGCCGCTGGGCGGGCAGCCGCAGTGGCCGATGTCGGGACGGTGGTCGCGGTCACGCGGGCCCGGCTCGAACCATTCTTCGGTGGCAACCGCCTGACTGATGCGCAGGCCAACGCGCTGCGGGCCACCGCGGAAGCCTGGGTGGTCCGCGCTTCCGACACCGACCCGCACGCGGTGGCCAGAATGTTCCACCGCGCGGAGAAACTGGCTGTCGACATCGACGCTGTCGCCACGCTGGGTGCTTCAGACCTGCTGCCGACCGGTTTCGCGATGCGGATGCGGGACTTCGGTATTGCGGTTCAGGCCGCGTTGTCGTCGAAGACCGTGACAGTCGACAAGGTCGCTGCCGCGCAGACGAAGCTCGACGTCGTCGAAGGACACCGGACCGCGACAGAGGACCACCACCGGGTCGAGACCGCGCGGATGGCGGTGCGGTTGTTGCGGTGGCTCGCCCTCCCGGAGTCCGCTGCGCCACGCACGCTGCTCGAGGCGTTGCAGCGGCAGATCCTGGTCGACGGCTGGGTGGACCGTGCCCGCCTGGATGTGTTCGCCGGTGACGTCGACATCGCCGAGGCGTACAAGGAGCTGTACCGCCGGGTCGACGCGCGGCGGGCACGCCACGACGAACAGTTCGCGGTCCTGCTGGCCGCCGACACCGCCGCGGAAGCGCAGCCGGGCGCGATGCTGCGGGTCGAGGACGTGCTGGATCGGGTGGTCGCGCCGATCCTGCGGCGCAAACCGGTCCTGCTGATCGTGCTCGACGGGATGAGCGTGGCCGCGGCGACCGAACTCGCCGAATCAGTGACCCGCACCGGGACTTGGCTTGAGCTCACACCCGGCGGTGGTCCGCGTGCGGGTGTGCTCGCGGCGTTGCCGACGATCACCGAGGTCAGCCGGTGCAGCCTGCTGTCGGGGCGGATCGCGGTCGGGCAGGCGGACGCGGAACGGGCCGCGTTCGCTGGGCGGTACCCGGACGGGATGTTGGTGCACAAAGGTGGCCAGCGATCAGGAGCCGGGTCGGTCCTTGATGCGGCGGTGACCGACGCGGTGGCCGATGACCGGGTCCGGCTGGTCGCCGCCGTGGTGAACACCATCGATGACGCGCTGGACCGCAGCACGCCGGGCATCACGGTGTGGAGCACCGACACGGTCGCCGCCGTACGGGATTTGATGACCTACGCGCGGAACCGGGTCGTGGTCATGATCTCCGACCACGGTCATGTGATCGACCGCGGTCCCGACGCGAAGGTCGTGGCGTCGCCGTCGAGCGAAAACCGTTGGCGCCCAGCGCAACCCCCTGCTGGTGACGGGGAGGTCGCCGTGCACGGGTCGCGGGTCGGTAAGGGCGGCGGCGCGGTGGTGTTGCCGTGGCGCGAGGAGTTGCGGTACGGGCCGCGCAAGGAGGGCTATCACGGTGGGGCCGCACCCGCCGAAGCGGTGATCCCGCTGCTCGTGTTCACCGCCGGCGACGACAAGGATGTACCCGGGTGGGCCGGTGCGCCGGTCGCCGGCCCCGACTGGTGGCGCGAGGCGCTGCCCGACACCCCGTTGGTGCTCGAGACGAAGACCGGCAAACGGTCCACGCCGGAACCGAGCTTGTTCGACGACGTCGACGCCAGCCCTGCCGAGGCTGCGCAGCAGGTGGCGCGTCCGGCGATGATCGAGGCGCTACTGGTGAGCGATGTCTACGCCCAGCGTAAGAAGGGGAACCCTCGCGGATTGCTGCCCGATGACCGGGTCGCGGCGTTGCTGGCCGCGTTGCTGGCCGGTGGTGGGCGGGCCACGATGGATACCATGGCCGCACACGCGGGAGTGCCCGCGCACCGGATCACCGGCACTGTCACCGCGCTACGAAAGTTGTTGCAGGTGGAGGGCTATCCAGTCTTGGACATCGACGCGGACGGTCAGACCGTGAAGCTGGACACCGCGCTGCTGTGTGAGCAGTTCCAGCTGGGGCAGCCGTGATCGGGAACGTGTCTGCCCGGCGCCGCCACGACATCATCGAGGCACTGCGCCGGGGTGCGGTGCCGGTCAACGGACTCGATGTGCTGGCGGTCGGGCTCGACCGGTTCACCGAGGCCCTCGACGCGGACCTGGACCGAGTCGCCAGCGGCGGCAGCGTGTTCAAGGCGGTCCGCGGTGAATACGGTGCAGGTAAAACGTTTTTCACCCGCTGGTTGGCTGAACGGGCCAAGCGGCGGGGCTTCGCGGTCGCCGAGGTGCAGATCTCGGAGACCGAGACGCCGCTGCATCGGATGGAGACGGTGTATCGGCGACTGGTGGAACAACTCTCGACGGAACAGTTCCCGCCCAGCGCGCTGCGGCCCATTCTCGACGGGTGGATCTTCGCGCTCGAGGAAGACGTTCTCGCCGACGGCACCGTGTCAGAAAACGACGCGGAAGCCCTCGACGCGGCGGTCGGGAAACTGCTGGAACAGCGCCTCGCTGACATCTCCCGCAGCACACCAGGTTTCGCGGCCGCCCTACGCGGCTACCGTGCGGCTGGCGCGGCCGGTGACCACGCGGGCGCGGACGGGCTCGCGGCGTGGCTCGGCGGGCAACCGCATGTCGCCGCGGGTGTCCGGCGTGAGGCTGGCGTCAAAGGCGACCTGGACCACTTCGGTGCGTTGAGTTTCGTTCAGGGACTGCTGACCGTTCTGCGTGACAGCGGGCACGACGGGCTGCTTGTCGTGCTCGATGAGGTCGAGACCTTGCAGCGGGTTCGCTCCGACGCCAGGGACAAGGCGTTGAACGCGTTGCGGCAGCTCGTCGACGACGTTCACGGCGGCCGATTCCCCGGCCTGTACCTGGTGATCACGGGAACACCAGCGTTCTACGACGGGCAGCAGGGTGTCCAACGATTGGCGCCGTTGGCGCAGCGACTGGCCACCGACTTCGGCCCCGACCCGCGCTGGGACAACCCCCGGGCGACGCAGATCCGGTTGCCCGGCTTCACGATCGAGGCACTGGTCGAACTCGGCGGGAAGGTCACCGACCTGTACACCGCGGCCTACGACTGCCCCCGAGTGTCCGAAACCGTCGACGCCGCCTACATCGAGGACTTGGCGCGCGCGGTGACGGGCCGGCTCGGCGGCAACGTCGGGATCGCGCCGCGGGTGTTCCTGAAGAAGCTGGTGTCGGACGTGCTCGACCGGGTCGAGCAGTTCCCCGAGTGGGATCCGCGCAAGCATTACGCGTTGACGCTGCGTGGCGATGAACTGACCGAGGTCGAACGGAACGCGGTCTCGGCCGACGACATCGATCTGCCGCTGTGAGCGAGCGCGCACTCGACAAGCTGGACCCGGTGCTCGTGCACCACATCGTCAACACGTTGGGCTGGCAGGAACTGCGGCCGCTGCAACGTGCGGCCATCGAACCGTTGACCGCGGGATCCGACGCTTTGCTGCTCGCGCCGACCGCGGGCGGCAAGACCGAGGCCGCGATGTTCCCGCTGCTGTCGCGGATGACCTCGGACAGCTGGCAGGGGGTGTCAGTGCTGTACCTGTGCCCGTTGAAGGCGCTGTTGAACAACCTCGCACCCCGCCTGGATCGGTACGCGGGCTGGGTCGGGCGGCGAGCCGCGGTGTGGCACGGCGACATCGGACAGTCCGGTCGGCGCGCGGTACTGGGTGAGCGGCCCGACATCCTGCTCACCACACCGGAATCGCTCGAAGCGATGCTGGTGAGCGCGAAAGTCGACCATCGCGACCTGTTCTCCGGGCTGCGGGCCGTCGTTATCGACGAAGTCCATGCGTTCGCCGGTGATGACCGCGGCTGGCACCTGCTGGCCGTACTGGAGCGGCTGACCCACCTCGTCGGGCGGCCGATTCAACGTGTGGGACTTTCGGCCACCGTCGGAAACCCGGATCAGCTGCTCACCTGGCTGCAAGGCGCAGGGGTGGGCACCCGCCCTGGGATTGTCGTCGCACCGGAGTCCGGGCGGTCCGGTGCCGTGTCGGGGCCGCCGCAGGGTGAAGTCGAACTCGATTACGTCGGGACACTCGCCAACGCGGCGACGGTGATCGCGTCGCTGCACGGCGACCAGAAACGGCTCGTGTTCTGTGAATCCCGGCAAACCGTGGAACAACTCGGGCATCTGTTGCGGGAGAAGGGGATCACGACGTTCCTGTCCCACGCGTCGCTGTCCGCGGACGAGCGGCGCCGATCTGAGGAGGCGTTCGCTGACGCGCGTGACTGCGTCATCGTGTCCACCAGCACCCTGGAACTCGGCATCGACGTCGGCGACCTCGACCGGGTGATCCAGATCAACGCGCCCTCCACTGTCGCGTCGTTCCTGCAGCGGATCGGACGGACCGGCCGGCGGACCGGCAGCACCAGAAACTGTCTGTTCCTCGCCACCGAGCCCGACGGGTTACTCAAGGCTGCGGGGTTGCTGTTGCTGTGGGGGAGAGGCTGGGTCGAACCGGTCGTCGCGCCACCGCAACCACTCCACATCGTCGCCCAGCAGATCCTCGCGTTGTGCTTGCAGCAGAACCGGATCGGTGACCGGCAATGGGTGCGCGAGTGGAACGGGTTGGCGCCCTTCGACTCCACCGCCGAACCCATCCTGCGGCACCTCATCGACCGGGGATTCCTCGACAGCGACGGCGGGATGCTGCACATCGGTCCGGAAGCCGAGCGGAAATTCGGTCGCCGCCACTTCATGGACATGACCGCGGTGTTCACCGGACCACCCGAATTCACGGTCCTCACCGGCCGCGTCGAGCTGGGGCGGATCGGTCCGAGCGTGCTGACCGAGGAGGTTCGCGGGGATCGGCGGCTACTGCTTGGCGGGCGCAGTTGGCGCGTCACCCATATCGATTGGCAGCGGCGGCGGTGCTTCGTCGAGCCGGCGGATGGGGGTGGCAAGGCGCGGTGGACCAGTCTCGGGACGCAAGGTCTGGGATTCGAGCTGGCACGGTCGATGCGGGATGTGCTGCTTGGGGAGGATCCGCCGGTCCGGTTGACACACCGCGCGGTGAGTCAGCTCGCGGTCTTACGCCAGGAGCATGCTGGCAGGGTCCATTCCGATGCGACGCTGATCGTTCGAGGTGACGACGGCGACGATGTGCGGTGGTGGACCTGGGCAGGATTCCGGGCCAATGCCACGTTGGTGGCCAATATGGGCGGCCTGGTCGATCCGTTCCAGCGTTTCGACGACCGCTTCATCCGGCTGCGGGACGGTGTCGATCCCGCGATATGGAAGGCAGCCGTGCCGGACCGAGACCAGCAACTGCGGATGCCGGAGGTGAGTGAGAAGGCGCTGACTGGTTTGAAGTTCAGCGCAGCCTTGCCGACCGAGCTGGCGATGGCTACGTTGGGGGCACGAGTCGCCGACATCCGTAGCGCAGAGGAGGTCTTGGCGGATCGGGTGCGGTTCGCCTAGGAACCGATCGGGTGAGGCGCTACTCCATCGCAGCGTGGGTCGCCAATTCTCGTTGCCCGGCTACCGAAGGCTGCTTGAGCGCGGGCTCGGTTGTGGCCACGCGCTCACATGCTCGTCCCCATAGCGGAGTTGCAATAGCCGAGCAGTGGTTCGCTGACTTGGTGGGGCCGTAGTCGCGATTGATTCGCAGGCGGTGCGGAGCGATATCAATTGCACCACTGATGTGGTGACACATTCCCTGTACTTGTTGACGATTTGGCCAGCTGAGGTATCCAGCTCGTGGGCCAACACGAGTAGAGAGACGGGTGTGCGGATGTTGAGTGATAGGCCGTGCGATGTCGCCAATGCGTGGATGCGTGTGAGCTGATTCACGCGCCGATCTGTCAGCACGTGCGTGGGGTCCGCCCAGATACCGCTATTCATGGCCAGCTCGCGATAGGAGGGTGTGGAAATGTCCACGTACCGGCTGTTGAAGCGGTCCGTATACTTGATCTCGATCGCGACGACCTCCGTGCCACGGGCGCCCGCGACGACGACGAGGACGTCGATGCGGGTCTGATCATTGAGGTGCTGGCTGCGGCGCGCAGGAGCGAACTCCAGCTCAACGGTGTCGATGCTCGTGAGGTCGACCCGGCCGAGCCACTCGTTCAAGCACCTGAGGAGCCATGCGTCGTCCTGGCTCAGGAGGCCGAACAGGTTGATGGTCAGTGCCTGGCTGGAGGTCATGTAGGCCATGGAAGACGGGTCGATTCCCCACCCTGCCGCATGCCGGGCATCGTACAGCTGTTTGACGGCGAGGGAGACAAAGTTCAGACCGGCGGCGGCGTCCTGTTCGCACAGCACGCTACCGAGTTGCCGGGGAGAGCGGCCTCGCGTCGTGCCCCACCGCGGAAGCCCGAGCACCGTTGCTCGATACCATGATTGGTGGAGTCGGACTCGGCGGAGGAGTGGCCCATCGCCTGGGTTCTGAGGTCCGAGGGCCTGTTCCGGTTCCATCGTGGGTATGGCTCCTGCGGAGTAGATCGGGGACGGTGGGGTCAGCCCGCGGCCGACCCATACAGACGATATAAGGCCTGATCGTTAGGTTCGGCCCCGCCCTGCGTCATTGGCGCGGCCACGGATCGGCAATCTTGGATGCCGCATCCCTGCGTGCAGCCTTGCTTTGATATCTTTTCGGCCACACCGTGTTCGGGTGGAGCATCAATTCCCGAATATCGGCTGCTGCAGGCTCTGGTCGCACAATAATCACGGCGGGCAATGTAGCTCAGCGAGATTCAACAGCGCGAATCCTCAGCGGCCTTGCGAAGTCTTGTCAAGCGTCTGCCCAGCTACGCCGAATCGTGGTCCATTCCCCGTGCCGACCGCAGCGCGCCGCGGAAATCATTGTGACCCAATATGATTCAGAATCAAGGGTTGGCGTGGCTTGGAGCTGGAAAAGTCCCAAGTCGAGTGTTCGCGCGGGTCATGTGCTGTATCGACGTGGCTATGGACACAAACTGGAGAACATTGCATCGTTGTCAGACAGACCGCTCGGCGCCTTCGTTGGCACGTGAAACCCCGCCGCTGGCTGTCTGTCTGGGTGGGACGCAGAGCGCGATTGTTCCGCTCGACGATCTGGCCCGAGGTGTTGTCTTGGCTGGTTCCCGCGGGTGGATCCAGTGTGCCCGACAGCATGAATCGGCCTGGACTGTCACTCGCGCGAACGATACCCAGGGCAGTCCAGGCTCCTGGTTTGACGACTAGAGACCCATGCCCGATCGGTAGTCAGGCCCGGTGCCCTCTACTGCAGAGCGTTCCTCAACCGTGAACTCATCGGCGGTGGCCGCATGTTGTTGGCGCGCGCGTTCTTCCAGCCGCCGTTGAGGATTGGTCAGATTCTGTCGCCTGTTGTGTTCTGCGCGATGAGCAGCGAGCTCGGATTCGAGCCCTTGGTGGAGCGCCGCGACGGTGGCATCGCGTGCGACAGTGCTTTCGGCGGCAGCTCGAGATTGTTCACCGCTTCGGCGCGTCTCGTCGTCGGCAGCGGAGCGCTCGGCCTGGGCAATCAGTTCGTTGGCGTGTCGGTTCGCCGCACGGGCGATGTCGCGGGCCTGTTGATGTTCCGCGCCACGCTCGCGATGTTCTCGAGACAAGTCGTTGATACGGCTCTGCATGGAGTGGCGTGCCGCACGCCTGATCAGGGGCAGCGCGTCGAGCGCTTCGCGGGCAGTATCGAGCGCGTCGCTGGTAACGCGGAGTCGCCGGATGGCGCTGTCGAGTTCGTCGGCGCGCATTTGTGCGGTGTCGCGGGCAGTGTCGGCAGCATCCTGGTGTGCGACCACGAACGGGTCGGGTTCGGAGTCGAAGCCGTCGTGTCGGATGGGTGCGAAGAATTCAGCCTCGGTGGCGGAGTTGCCGAGCCGTTGGGCCAGTCCGTCGATCGCGTCGGCGAGGTCGCGATCGGTCAAACGCTGCAGCGGCTCGAGGACCGGGAATGGCTGTTCGGTGAGCGGATTGTTGGTCAGCCACTGCTGGATGACAGCGCGCCCGGGTTGGTCGAGTGTGCGCCAGTCGCGGCGCAGCATCGCTAGCGCCGCAGGCGCAGGCTGTGTTTCGGCGATGTGCGCGCATCGCGCGACCAAGTGATCGGCAGGGTTGTGGTCGGGGATACCTGGCCGTTCGTTGTCTCGGCAGTCGTGGCAAAGACCGTCGTCGGAGTGTCGTGGAGGTACGGGGGAGCTGGCGTTGCGGGGACGCTCGGTGCTGCAGTCGACGCACGGCAGGCCAACGATGGCGGGCATTGCGGCCAAGTCGTAGTCGATCGGGTAACCAGCGCCTGACGGGCTGTGCCGCTCTCCCGTTAGTGCCATATAGCGGCTGTCGAAACGTTCGGCGTCGTCGAGGTAGGTGTCGAAGGCGTCGTTGCCGGCGGCCTGAATCGGGTCGAACACTGCCGGTGTGATCGTGGGGTCGACGTGTTCGCGGTGGTCGTAGACAGGATGGGGTCGGCCACGCTCCGGTTCGGTATCGCGGTGGAAGGTATGCGGATCGGTCGAGGGGGTGCACGCGTGGATCAGCGCACGGTGTTGCGGGAATTGTTGCTCGGCCCAGCGCAGTCGAGCCAGCGCGACGGGGAAGCTGTACTGGTAGAGGGTTTCCGAGACTGCGGTGAGGACCGCTTGTTCGTCGTCGGACAGCTCGGTGCTGAAGCCCCGGAATGCGGCGACAGCGTCAGCGACTCGCCCTGTCGCGAACAATCGGGCGATGCCTTCGATACCAGTGACGAGGTCTTCCTCAAGGGGGTCGCTGATAACGGTGACGACAGTAGCGTCGTCGGGTTCATTTGCGGTCGGCGCGGCTGTAGCAGAACTGGCCGAGGGCTCCCTCTCGGCGTCTGGGGTGGTCGGTTCAGGCGCTGGGGGTTCTGTCTCCTGGGTGGGTGGTTGCGGTGTCGGGGTGTGGTGGTGCAGTGCGTCGATGCGCCAGGCCAGTGCGGCGGCGAGTTGGTCGGCGCGCAGCGGTGCAGCGTCGTCGGGTTGCGCGCCTTGGAGAAGTTCGTAGGCAGTGACGAGTAGATCGCGAGGCGACCAGGTACTGGTGGCCCGCTCGACGGCGGCGACGACACGAGGCCAGGCCGGTTCGGACGTGACTTGTTCGGACATGTCGGTGCCCAGAACGGCTTCGAGGTCGGGTAGCCAGTCGGGGCGGAGTAGGTCGGTGCCGGTGGTGTCGAGGGCGGAAGGTTCCAGTTCCAGGCGCGCCCACAATGCCGCGGCGGGCATCTCATCGGGTAACGGCCGCTGTGTTGCCGCATCTGTCAGCAGGCCGGTGATGTCGAGTCCGGAACGCGCGGCGAGGTCGATCTTGTCAGCCACGACCGGCCACAACGCATCGGTGCTGATACGAGAATCGAGGTTATCGACGACGTCGGCCCATCGATTGCGGGGGAGTGCCGGGTCACCGTAGGCGTCGATGACGCGTTGTTGCAGACGTTTCTGGTGTAGGCGTTCGAGGTCGGTGTAGCGGGCGGGGCCGGTGGGCCGGGTGTCGGTGTCGGGGACGTGGAGTCCGGCCCGCCACACCGCGAGCTCGCCGATCAACGCAGGATCGGTGCCCAGCAGTGGTCGCGCCCACGCGGGTGCGGTGGCCGGTGTCCACCCTGCCGCGGCATCACGGATCTGTTCGACGAGGGCAGACACGATCCGTTCGCGTGCCCGAACAGGTTCAGCGAGAGCTTCATCGGCAACACCGGTGGGGAGTCCTGGCGTCCAGGACAGAGGTCCTCTGCCGGTGGAATGCGCTCCAGAGGGATCCAGACGCCAGTCCAGCACCGCGGCAGGATCGTCGGCGGTGTCGAGCTCGCGGGCAGCCGCCGCAGAGCGAAGTGCGGCTACTGGATCGGCGCCGGTGAGTGCGATCAGGGCCAGGTGTTGGCGGAGCACCGGGTAGGCGGGGCTCTCGGTCAAGTCGGGGTGAATGGTGTCGGCGGCACGGTCGAGTTCTGCGAGACGGTCGGAGCCGAGGGCGTGTTCGGCGGCCAGGCCGAGGGTGTCGAGGTATATATCGACCGCCCGCCCGATTCGCAAAGCCGGGTCGAGGGCGTCACGGAGTTCGGTGTGCGCTGACTTCTGTGCCCCGTCGCGAGCCAACACTCGCTGTAAAACTTCGACTGCGGTGCGCGGGTAGACGGCGGGTTCGGTGTAGATCGAGCCTTCGGCGCCGTCGAGGGCGGTGGCGATGTAGGCGTGGTTGGCGTGGATTCCGCGGGTCATCGCGACGTAGAACTGTTGGCGGGATTCGCGCCCGGACAGTGCGACGTGGCAGGCGTCGGCGGTGATTCCTTGCGCGGAATCGATCGTCGCGGCGTACCCGAGGTGCACATGGACGCGCACATACTCGACCGGAAGCCGCACCGTTTTGTCGGTGTCGGTGCCTCCGCGTCGATGCGAAACCGTCAGTGAACCGTCCTCATGGACGTCGGTGATAGTCCAGGAGTAGCCGTTGCGGACCCAATCGGTGTCGCCGAAACGCAGCTTCGGGTTGTTGCGTCGGGTGCGCACAGTGTCACCGACCGAGCCGGAAAGACCGTCCACGAGGGCCACTTCGGTACCGGTTTTCGTGCCGGTTCGGGTGAGTCTGTCGGCGCGGGCGCGTGCGTTGAGCGCGCTCACGACCTTGTGTGTGGGTGCCAACATGACCGCGTCGCGACCGGCGACGTTGTCAGCGGCCCACGCTGTGTAGGTGTCGTCGTAGACCGATCCGGTGTGCCCGGCGTGGATGCGGTCGTTGTCCAGATACCAGGCCAGCGCGGCCGGGTCGCCCTCGCGCAGCCCGATCGAAGCCGTTGCTTCGCCGGTGGATGCGAACCGGACCACGTGCGAAAGCGTCAACGTTTGCTCGGGGGAGGCGGCGTTCATGTCGGCATCGGCGCCACCGGCTTCGATCGCGGGCAGTTGCCGGTCGTCGCCGATGCAGCGCACCGTCGCGCCGCGTCGGGAGAGGAACTGCAGCAGCTGGAGACGTTTGGTGTTGCCGAGTTTGACGTGCTCGTCGACGATCACCAGCGTTCGGTCGTCGATGTCGAGGACCCATTGCGGCAACGACGGCGGATGATCCCGCACGATCGTGGGCGAATCCGTGCGCGGGGAGTGGCGGTTGATGACGTCGAGAAGCTTGTCCACGGTCTCGGCGCGGGTATTGATCGACTCCCCGAGCACAGCAGCCGCCGCAGCGGTGGGCGCCATCCCGAGGACGGTGCCGCCGCTGGAATGCCATGCGCTGGTGAGAACTTGCATGGCGGTGGTCTTGCCGGTTCCGGCAGGGGCGTTGGCGGTATGCACACGCAACCCGGACGTGGCGAAAGAAGAGATGACACCGACCTGGCCGGCATTGAGCGGCCGATCAGGATGCGCGGTGTTGTAGTCCGTGACCGCGCTGGTCAGCAGTGCGGGATCCAGGATGCGGGCGCCGGGCTCGATCGACAGCTCGATGAGCGCAGCTTCGACATCGAGAGTGGCTTCGGTGGTGTAGATCTGGGAGTTCGGGCGTACATGAACGGGGCTGCTGTCGCGGTGGCGCAACCAGGCGGGCACCGCCCGCAGCCCGCGCTCGTCGGTGAGGTCGGGATCACCACGCGCGACCGCAGACCGTGGTGAGAGCGCGTCGGCGACAACTTTGTCGGGAACCCAGGCCCAGTCGGCCGGGCTGATCTGGCCGCGCAGTTGGCGTTCGACCTCGGCACGCAGATTGAACGGCCGCCACGTCGAGCGTCGCTGCGACGCTGCGGCCAGCGCACGCTCGGCGGTCGCGGCGATGAATACGGCGTCCGGGTCCGGGCGAGGTATCCGCGGCACCGCCACCACGCGTATCGCTACCGCTTCAACCGGCTCACGGCCACCGAGCAGCGTGGTGGCCTGGGCCAGCCAGGTCTCACTTTGCTGGGTGTGCGACTCCGGAAGGTGTTTGGCCGGACGGGTATCCAACGTCGCCCGGTCGGCGAGACCGTAGACCTCTTCCGGGGTGGGTTCGCGGCCGAAGGTTGTCTGGAAATCGGCGGTGAGTTGGTCCAGGCGCGCGTTGATCGCGGTGCCTCGCTGCGACCAGGCGTGGATCAGTTCCAGCGGGACGCCGATGACCTCACGGACGGGGACTTGGTGGATGTTGCGGTCGGGGCGGGTTTCGAACTGCAGATTGAGTGCGAGTTCGAGATGGTGCTCGAGGCGGGAGTCGTAGATCTCCGAGACCGTGACGGCGGCTTCGTGGAACAGCCGGGAGTCGATCGTGCGCCATTTCCCGTCCAGGGTGCGGACCTTGTTGGCGATCAGGACGTGGGTGTGTAGGTCGGGATCGCCTGCGCGGCTGTCGCGATGGGTGAAACAGGCCGCGACGATCCCCTCGACTTCGACGTGTCGGACCCCGTTACGGCCGAGCCGGGTGAACAAGCCGTTGCGCTCCAACCACGTCAACGCATCACCGATCGCACGCTGGTGGGCGGCCTCGATCCGGGCTGCCATGTCCGGTGGGGCCAACGCCCACAGCACCGACACACTCTTCACCGGGGAGAAGGCGATCTCGAGACCGGCCAGCGCGGCCTGGTTCACGCGCGAGTTTTTGGCGACCCATCCCGACAACTCTCGTGCGTTCAGAGGTGGGCGGCCGTACTCGGTGGTGAACATTTCGGTCGCGACTCGCGAGCGAATATGTGCGCGTTCGTCGTCGGGAATTGCGGTGGTCGGCTCTATATTCCGTTCCGAATTGTGCGCACGGTAGGCATCGGTACAGCGCTTGCGGTACTCCGAACGAACCTTGTAGACGGCGAATTTGTTGCCCAATTTGGTTGCCTTCTCTGCCGCACGGGTGGCGTCGCGGTCGTCGGCGCCGAGCGCGATCTGGCGTTCGTAGACCTCAGTCTTGATCTGTTCGGCGTTCGGATGAAGGCCCTGACCGAACAGCGACTTCATCTGAGCCTCGGTCACTTCCGTACCAGCGGCGATGCCGAGCGCGGTCAGTCCGGTGCCGTGCCAACGTCCGGGTGCTTCGCCGTGATCGGAGTAGTACTGCGACAGCGATGACCGCCCACGAGCGGTTCTGTCGTTCGCGGCGGTTTTCCGCAGATAATATTGGTAGCCGTTTCCTGCGGCGACTCGATGAATGGTCGCGACCATGCCTCCATGAAGCACCAATGAATTCTCTTGGCGCAAGGGGCAATTAATTCGGTTGGACTACGCTGGACAACGCTGGACAACTATCGACACGGGCGTTATCGGATCGGTACCGAGATGCCAGATGTCTGCTTGTTAAAGGGGCAAAGAGAAGCGAGGGGAGGTGTGTGGGAGCGCGAAAGAGGGAGTGTGAGTTGTTCGCTGAGAGGTGCGGCTGAGGGCGAGCAAGGGGGTGATGAAGCAGAGGCGGGTGCGGCGGGCTACGGAAGAGCGATTCGGGTGGGATGAAACCCTGTGGAACAGGGTTGATCCCACCCGCCGCCGGGCAGCTCAGTCCGGCCGGGCGATCGGCGCCCAGCCGATCGCCGCGCAGGCGGAGTGGCGGGGCCCGAGCGCGACCACGTCGCCGACCGACAGAGAACGACGCCCGCCGCGGTACCAGCGGTCGGTGAGGTGTTCGTCGCCGGGTTCGGGGTGGTCGTTGAGTGCGTCGAAGATCCGGCCGAGCACGACGTCGTCGGGACCGCCGGTGTCGCGGGCGAAGACTCGCTCCAACAAGGCGGTGTCAGCGAGGCGAGGTGTGAGGTCGAGATCGAACCGATCGGCGAGAGTCACTGCGGTACCGCGGGTGTAGCCGGTGAGCATCGCGAGTGGGTCGTTGGCGAGATAGACGGTCACGAGAACCGATCGCTGCGGGTGTCGTGCACGGGCAGCGACGAGGCCGAGTCGTGTGAGACAGCGGCGGGATCGGTGGAACACGAATACCTCCGGTGGGAGTGGAATGGGTGGGACACCACCTCGCTGTCCGGCGACGGTGCGGGCGTGTGCGGTGGGAGGCTGCGCTGGGTCAGACGAACCAAGCGCGGAACTGGATTTCGGTGTATCCGGTGGGCGCGGTGTCAGCGACGCTGATGCGTTGGCGCGCCCAGGACCCGATCAAGCCGTGCTCGTCTTCGAGGTAGCCCTCACCACCTTCGACGGTGAGGGCGGCCAGGGGATGGGCCTCGTCCTCGGTCACGGACTCGTCTTGGAGGTACACGCGCCGGTCGTGGTTGATCAGGTACGTGCCGAGCGCGACATCGGGGACCGGCGTCTCCGGTAGCGAGTTGGAGAGCTCGTGGAGGTTGGCGGGTGGCTCGGTGCCAGGTTCAGGATCGGCGTACTCGCCCACCCAGACGATGCGAGTCGGCGTCATGAGGATTTGTGCGACGTCGGAGACGAACCAGAGGTCTCGTCGGGCGGCGTGCTCGGCGAGTTTGTAGAAGATCCCTGGACCGAGGTGGCCGATAACTGTGTCGGAATCCGCGGCAAGGAAGACGGGTTTGAAGTGTTGGCCCATGGTGGTTCGCCTTTCGGATCGCGCGTGGATGCAGTGGTGAGAGCTGGGCGTCAGCCGGGCGGTAGGACGTGCAGCCACCCGAGCGCGGTGCAGGCGTAGTGGCGTGGGCCCAGGGCGACGATGTCTCCGACCATCAGGCGGCGGCGCTCGGGGCTGTAGCCGCGGCGGGTGCGATGGTCGTAGGTGCCGGGCAGTCCGTCGCGTGCAGCATTGGCGTGCTCGGACACCGCCCGATCGTCGAAGCTGGGCTCGAAGATGTTGTGCAGGATCTCGACGTCGGTATCGCGCGCTGAGACGTTGATGACGAAACGGTCGGTGAGGACCAGGGTCATGCCGGGCGGGCACCCGCGAAGCATGGCGTGCGGTTCGGTAGCCAGATACACGGTCACACAGAGTTGCCGCAGCGCGGAGACGATCGGTTGTTGTCGGATCGGCGGCGGACACGAGCGTGATGGGCACGGCCGAACATGAGCGCCTCCATGAGTGGACGATCGGCTGGGGCACCCCAAGTTGCGTGGTGCCCCAGCCGACTACGGGAATGGGAAAGCGAGTGGGTCAGGGGCGAGGTCAGGCAGCGGTACTGTTCCGCGCCGCGGGCACGTACAGGCCGAGGTAGACCCGGCACTGGGTGCAGAACCCGTCGTCGTGGACGGGCAGGTACTGGGTGCAGCCCTCGCACTTGCCCGCACGTTGGCCGGGCGGCAGCACCTGAGCTCGTCGGCGCGGCGTGGACTGCACCGACGCGGGCTCGTCGTCGGTGTCGGTGAGGGTCGGTGCGCCGGGCAGGTCCGGATGCGTGGCGAGGAATCCGTCGACGACGTGGATCAGCCATTCGGGTGCCCGCTGGCGTACCTCGGCGATCAGCGCCCGTGCTGCGTCGGGGTAGTGCTCGGCGAAGTAGGTGCAGTACGCGGTCGCGAGTTCGGACAGTTCGAAGCCGTTCGCGAGTGTGGGCAACCCTGTGCGGTTGTCGCTGCGGCAGTAGTCACACAGTCCGTCGTCGGAGCGCAGCAGTGCGTTACGGGTGTGGAGGGGGCGTTGGTCGGTGGCGGCGCGTTCGACGAAGCACGACACGCACCGCCACCCGGCGACCGGGTTCATGGCGGTGCGGAAGTCATCGAGCCCGTTGCCCTGGAACAGGTAGGAGTCGCGGCGGTCCGAGCGCGAGCCCAGTCCGGTGCGTCGCTCGGCCCACAGCAACGAGTGCTCGTGCGATTTCACCGGAGCGCCGGCCTCGGCGCGGTCGAGATCGTGTTGGTCGGCGACGAACGCACAGTACTGGTGATCCCAGATCGCGTCGGAGACTTCGGTGGGCAGCGGTGCACGCTCGCCAGGGCGGCGCGGTGTCCAGCCCGGCGCGGTCCCGGTGAACCGGACACCACGCGCGACCAGTTCGGCCATGCGTTGCCGCAGCCGGGCTTGGTTGTCGATTTTCGGTGTCGACGAACAACGACTCGGCGACGTAGTCGGTCACCTCGAACGGTTCGGCTTCGGCGGGGCGTCGTTTGCCGCGCGCACCGACACGGGCACGGATCTGCTCGGGCCGCAGCCTGGAAGCATCAACCGCGCGGGAGGCGGGCATCGTCAGGCGGGGCAACGGGTTGCGCCACATACGGATCGACTGACGCGGCATCTCGGCGGCGAGGAGTTGGACGTGGAGCTTGGCGAACTCGTCGGCCGCGGTGGCATCGGGGTCGGAATTTGCTTTGGCCCTGGCTTCGAGGATCTGGGCGAGGTCGTGGTCGGCGTGGGAGTGCAGG